>CBDUQI010000035.1:0-36463 GCA_965369325.1 uncultured Gammaproteobacteria bacterium | reverse complement strand
AGGCGGGGCGCGCGCCACTACTGTTGTTATGTGATCACGCCGGCCATGTGCTGCCTGAGTCGATGGGCAGCCTGGGGTTGAGCCGATCCCAGCGCGAAAGCCATATCGGTTGGGACATCGGGGCTGCGGCCGTGACGCGCAAGCTGTCCAGCCTGTTGGATGCCCCGGCAGCATTCAGCACCTACTCTCGTCTGGTAATCGATCCTAACCGGCCGTTGAGTCATCCCGCTGCGTTTCCGTCGGTCAGTGACGGCATTACCGTGCCCGGCAATCAGCGTCTGCGTGACGATGAGCGTTTGCGGCGCGCGCGCGCCTGTTACTGGCCTTATCATGAGGCCGTACAGCGTCAGCTCGCGGCGTTCAAAGCCCGCGGCATCACCCCGGCGGTGCTTTCTGTGCATACCTGCACGCCCGTATTTGAGGGCTTAGAGCGGCCCTGGCAGGTGGGCATCATCTGGAATCGCGATTCGCGACTGCCCGAGCCACTGATCGAGTGGCTGCGCGGGTGTGACGGCCTTGAGGTGGGCGATAATCAGCCCTATTCCGGTCGCGGGGACGATTCGTTCACGCTAAGTCATCACGCAGAATCGGCCGACCTGCCCCATGCAGGCATCGAGATCCGTCAGGACCTGGTTGGTGGCGCCGATGGCATTAACGCCTGGGCCGCGCGTTTGGCACAGGCGCTAGGTGATATCCTTCCGCTTAGCTCGTCACCGCGGCCCCGCCCATTTGAGGCGCCCGGGCGCGGGCACAGCGTCGGCAACTAGCGGCCGGCGCGCCGCCAGGCAAACGCCGGTGGGCAACACACCCTTAGGAGTGCATCCCCAGTGATTGGGCACGATGGCGTTACCAATACGAGCGAAGTGGCATACCCCTTCGCCGAGCCGCCGCCGCTGGGGCAGTTGCAGGAAGTTGCGGACGGCGTGTTCTGGTTGCGGATGCCGCTGCCTATGGCGCTCGACCACATTAACCTCTGGCTGGTGCGCGGCGAGGAAGACTGGACCGTGGTGGATACCGGCATCGCGCTGGATGACACCAAGGCGCTGTGGAAAGACGTGCTGGCCAGCCAGCTGCAGGGGCTGCCCGTGGGCCGGGTGATCTGCACCCACATGCACCCCGATCACGTGGGCATGGCTGGCTGGCTTACCCGCCGCTGTGATGCCCCACTGCTGATGACTGCCGGCGAGTATCTTCTGTGCCGGGTGTTGGTCTCTGACACCGGTCGGGAGGCGCCGCCTGAAGGCATCGCGTTTTATCGCGCGGCCGGCATGACCGAAGATCAATTGGATCACTATCGCCAGCGGTTCGGCGGCTTTGGCGGGGTGGTCTCACCGTTGCCGCAGGCATTTGAACGATTGAATGATGGTGATGTACTGCAGATTGGTAGTCGCGACTGGCATGTGCTGGTGGGGCGCGGGCACTCGCCCGAGCACGCCTGTCTGCATTGCCCATCACTAAACCTAGTGATCGCGGGCGATCAAATCCTGCCCACCATCAGCTCGAACGTCAGCGTGTGGCCGACCGAGCCCAAGGCCAATCCGCTGGCTGCCTGGTTGGATTCCTGCGTGCGACTGAGTGAGCAATTGCCGGAGCAGGTGCTGGCCCTGCCCGCGCACGGGCTGGCGTTCTACGGCGTGCCCGGCCGGTTGCAGGCTCTGATCGATCACCATAAAAAAGCCCTCAACGATCTTTATGTGTTTTGTGCGGAACCACGCCGGGCCGTGGATACGTTTGAGCTGCTGTTTCGCAGCAAAATTACAGCGAATACACGTATGTTCGCGATCGGCGAGGCGATCGCGCATCTGAATTTTCTGCTCGCGCTGGGTCTGGTGCAGATCACTCGCGACGAGCATGGCGTGGATCGCTACGTGCAAAGTGGTGATGAGACCCACCTGGCGCAGATCCAACTGGATTAATCAGGTGGCTGAGCAACAACCAGTCAGGCTGCTGCGATCGACCCACCAACTCGTGCCCAACAATACCCTCACTAACGTATGGATGCGCCCGCGCGTGTTCAGCCCGAAGCAGTGCGACGCGTTGGTGACACTGGCAGCGCAGCAGCCACAGACCGAGGCGAGCACGGATCGCCCGGTGGAGGGTTTGCGCGATTCGCGGGTGACCTGGTTGCAGCCGACCGTACAGACAGAATGGTTGTTCGCTCGCTTGCAGGCTGCGCTGGGGCAGGTGAACCGCCACTACGGGTTCGCGCTCAAGGGGTTTTACGAAGGCGCGCAAATCGCCACCTATGACAGTGGCGGGCACTACGGTTGGCATATGGATATCGGCCAGGGCATTTACGGCAATCGCAAATTCAGCATGTCGCTGCAATTGAGCGATGGGCAGGATTACGACGGCGGTGACTTGCAGTTTCGCGCTCGCACCGAGCCGGTACTGCGCGAGCGCGGCAGCCTGATTGTATTCCCATCGTACCTCGAGCACCGTGTGACCCCGGTCACCCGCGGGCAGCGCGTGTCGCTGGTCTCCTGGGTGGCGGGCCCGCCGTTCCGTTAGGCCGCTAAAAGATTGCCTGCAATGCCGCTGCCAGGGCGGTGTATTGCTCGGGTCGGTTGTAAACCTGTCCGGAGATGCGAATGAGCCGGTGTGGTGGCGCAGGCCACGGCACCACTGGCACTTCGATCGCGTACTCGTCCAGCAGACGGGTTTGCAGCGGGTCGGCGTACAGCGGCGATTCGCTGGGCTCCGGGCTGCCGGGCGGCAAAGGCAAAGACGCCAGCGATCCGATCATCTCCGGCGGGCAGGGCAACGGGCACTGCAGGGCGTGTGCCAGTGCGTTGCGCCCGTCCAGCACCAGCTGGCGATTGTAGGCGCGCAATGCCGGCCAGCCCCCGGGTAGCAGTGAGCCCATAAACTCAAGTGCCATTGGCACGCAAAGTGCTGCGCTGTAATCGTCAGTGCCGATCCAGTCGAACTCGATCAGAAAACGCGAACGGCTGTTGCGTGTGGAGTTGGCGCCGTGACTGATAGCGATGGGCCGAACCTCGCGCTGTTTGTCTTCGCGCACGTATAAGAACCCTGCGCCTTTGGGCGCACACAGCCACTTGTGACAGTTGCCGGTGTAATATGCGGCACCCAACTCGTCCAGGGCCAGCGGCAACATGCCGGGCGCATGCGCGCCGTCCACCAGTGTGTCAACGCCACGTGCATCCAGCGCATCGATCAGCGCCTTGATGGGCATTACCATCGCAGTCTGGCTGGTAACGTGATCTAGCAGTGCCAGGCGGGTGTTGGGGGTAATGGCCTCGCTCACCAGTTCCAGTACCTGCGCCGGCCCGCTCACTTCCAACGGGATGTTCACTACCACTACTTTGGCGCCCGCGCGTTCAGCGACAAAATGCAGCGCGTTGCTGCAGGCGTTGTACTCGTGATTGGTCGTAAGCAGTTCGTCCCCGGGTGTTAATCTCAGCGAGCGGAGCACCCCGTTCACCCCGGCGGTGGCATTGCGTACGAAGGCAAGCGTGGTTGAGGCCGCGCCCAGAAATTCAGCCAGTGCGGTACGCGCGTGATCCAGCATGGGCTCTAGGTCGCGCACGTAAAACTGCACAGGCTGGTGCTCCAGGCGGTCGCGCAGTGCTTGTTGGTGGGCTAGCACTTTGCGCGGGCACGCGCCAAAGGACCCGTGATTCAAAAACGCGATATCCGCTTGCAGTTGCCAGTGCTGGAGGTGCCCGTCGGTTGGCGTGGCTGGCGTGTGTGGTGCTGGCACTGGCGGACCCTCATGTTGGCGGCGCTCGATAACTGCCGCGAGTATAGTGCCAACAAGTACGCTTGTCTGGTGCTACTCGATAACCGCATCGGGCACAGCTGTTGGGTCGGAAACCGCCTATACTGTGCGCTGCTGCGCTCACGGGTGCGCGCACGAACAAGAGGTTTGTGTGGCATGGTGGTGGGTAGAGTTGGCGTTGTTCACGGGGTAGGTGTGCATGGGTAATTCGGGCGAGCGGGTGCGTACCGCCGTGATTGGCGTAGGTTATCTGGGCAAATTCCACGCGCAAAAGTTTGCCAGTATCGAGGGCAGCGAATTAGTCGGTGTTTCGGACGTTGATCCGCAACGCTGCCAGAGCGTGGCCAGCGAGCATGGCGTGCAGGCGATTGGCGATTATCGGGAGCTATTAGGCCAGGTGGACGCGGTGAGTATCGTGGTGCCCACGCCTTTGCATTACGAGGTGGCGCTGCCGTTTTTGCAGGCGGGCGTTCATGTCTTGCTGGAAAAACCCATCACCTCGACGGTAGCCGAGGCGCAGGCGCTTATCGATGCGGGCAAGGTCTCTGGCGCACTGCTGCAAGTGGGGCATCTGGAGCGCTTTAATCCCGCCGTGGTGGCCATGCGCGAACGCACACGCGCGCCGCAGTTTTTCGAAGCCAACCGGGTGGCACCATTCAAAGAACGCGGCATTGACGTGAACGTGGTGCTCGATCTGATGATTCACGATATCGACATCGTGCGCACCCTGGCCGGCGCGCAGATCGAGAGCGTGGTGGCTAACGGCACTGCTGTTTTCTCGGATAAGCCCGATATCGTGAACGCCAGGCTGCAGTTTACCAACGGTTGCGTGGCGAACCTGACCGCCAGTCGCGTGAGCGCTAAGACCGAACGCTCCATTCGTCTGTTCCAAAGCGATACCTATATGTCGGCAGACCTGAACAGCAAGCAGCTAAAGGTGTATCACAAGCGCGATACGCTGGGTGAAGATGGTTGGCCGCAGGTAGACCTGCAAACCTTCGAGCACGAGGCGAGCGACGCGCTGATGGAGGAAGCGGTGGCCTTTATCGCCGCAATCCAGGCCGGGTGTGAGCCCCCCGTCACAGGCGAGGAGGCCACCATGGCCCTGCAAACCGCCATTCAGATCAGCGAGATGCTCTAGCGTTTGAGCCCAGCAGCGCGCTCGTGCCGGGCGTGAGGCGGCCCTCGTAGCCGCCCTTGTATCGTGACTTCTCTGGTAAGCTATGTGACTGAAGTAGGAGACCTTTGCAGCACTATGAGCGAACCTGAGATTCACCCTACCGCCATTGTCGCGGACGGGGCGAAACTGGCCCCCGGTGTGGTCGTTGAGCCTTACGCCATTATCGAAGACGAGGTGCATATTGGCACCGGCACGGTAGTGGGCGCCCATGCGGTCATTCGCAACTGGGTGCGCATTGGTGAGCGCAACCGAATCTCGCCACAAACTGTGATCGGAGAGGCCGGGCAGGACGTCTCCTACGAGGGCGACGAAACCTGGGTGCACATTGGCGATGACAATGTGTTGCGCGAGGGTGTAACTGTGCACCGCTCCACCGCACAGGACCGCCCCACACGGGTGGGATCCCACTGTTTTCTAATGGCTTACTCGCACGTGGCGCATGATTGCCAGGTGGGCGACCATGTAATCTTGACCAATCAGGTGTGTCTGGGCGGACATACCCAGCTCGGTGACTACGCCATTTTGGGAGGCGGTACGATGGTGCACCAGTTTGTGCGCATTGGCGCCTACGCCATGGTGGCCGGCTACCTGGCCGTGCGCAAAGATGTGCTGCCGTACTCGCTGGTGGCAGGTAACCCGATTAAGCACTATCGATTGAATACCATCGGGCTACGTCGACGTGGCATCAAGGGCGAGCGTTACCGGGCGCTGGAGAACGTCTTCAGGGCGGTACGCGCTGGCAGCGAGGTGCCGGAAGAGCCGAGCACGCCGGAAGCCGATCACTTACGAGAGTGGCTGGCGATGCCGAGCAAGCGCGGCCGCTACGGGTTCGCCGGTCCGGACGCCAGGGAAGAACTAAAAGACCTGATGTAGCAGGGCGAACGGTCCGCCCCACATTGCGGGCCTGCCCGATCACGCGGCTCCTCCGCCTGGCGGCACTGCCGCCACGCGGCGATGAGTTTTAACTGTTCCAGCGGTTGGTCGGCGGAGCCGGGTGCATATTGGCGCTGGTACTCTCCTCCGTCTGCTCTTCCCAGTTGTCTTTAATCTGATCACACCAGGTTTTATATGCCTCCCAGCTTTTCACTGGCAGATCGGTACTGTCGGCCTGATCGTTGTTAGTCCCCGGCGGGTTTGAGCCCCCGGGGGCAGGGCGCCCAAAAGTGCCACCACTCACGCTGGCACGCTGGCCGTTGATGCCCTGTCGTGGACGTTGCCCGAGCGATCCCTGCGTGAGGCCTCGCCTCCCATGATTTGTGAAATCTTCCACTGCTTCGCATCTCCGTTGCTGTGCATTGAACGATCATCAAGATAGGCTGGCACATGTTAAGCCGCAGTGAATCAAGTCACAGAGCCGAATTCTTAAGCAAAATTCGGATGTTATGTCTGTTTGTAGGCGAATATGTGAAGCGGCATGCGGACGATTTGTCACAGTATTCAGTGTATTTTACCCAGCCAAATGATTATGTTGGGCACTGCCTCACGTTCGCCATTCCCCGGATGCATTTGTTATGACCAAAATCATCAAATTTATACTCATCGGTGTCGCCCTGGCGTTGCTGCTGGTCGTGGTGGCAGGCGTGATCTTCGCCGTCACCTTCGATCCCAATGACTACAAAAACCAGATTACCAAAGTGGTCAAAGACAAAACCGGACGCGATTTGAATATTGAGGGCGATCTGGAGCTGAGCTTTTTCCCGCGGTTGGGCTTTAAGATGGGGCCGACCACCCTAAGCGATGCCCCCGGCTACGGCGATGAGCCGTTTTTCCGCATGACTGGTGCTGCGGTGGGGGTGCAGGTGAAACCATTGCTTGCCCGTCGCATGGAGGTGGGCAAGGTGTCGCTGGATGGGTTTGCCCTGAAGTTGGTGAAGGGCGCTAATGGCCGCAACAACTGGGACGACTTTATGCAACTGGGCGGTGAGGGCGACGCGTCTGACGCGCCCGGGGGCAGTACTCCGGGGTTTGATCTGGGCGAAGTGAACGGGGTGGAATTAACCGATGCGGCGCTCACTTACTTAGACAAGGCAGCCAAGTCGGAGTACCGCATCAGCGACTGGGATCTGAGCACCGGTTCGGTGATGATTGGTCAACCGATTGATTTTTCGACCAGCCTCAAGCTGAACGCCCGCAACCCGGATATGGAGGGTGCTCTGCAAGGCAGCGGTGTTGCCGATGTCGACCCCAACAACGGCAATTACGCGCTGACTAACCCGTCACTGAAACTCAGCCTGAACGGTAAGGAACTACCGGTCTCGCCGCTGGTGATCGACATAGGTGGTGAGCGGCTGGCGCTGAGCGGCGAGGACGCGCAGGTGATTGCGCCCAAGATCAACATCTCCGGCTCTGGCAGCGGCGATCCGCTCAGCTCGCTCAACATTGATATCGAATCACCTAAGATTTCACTGCAAAAGTTTGACACCTTCTCACTAGAAACCCCGGCCATTGCGTTTGATCTGGCGGGCGCAGGTATTCCGGGTGAGAAGACGTTGATGACGCTTAATGCCAAGGCATTCACGGGCTCGCTTAAGCAGGAAACGATGAAGCTGCACGAGATGGTCGCGGGCGCCTACGGCTTGAAGTTGAACGGCAGCGTCTCCGGAGCCGACATCTTGAGCGACTATCGGTTTAGCGGCCAGCTCCGGGTGGCGGAGTTCTCGCCCAAGCAGCTTATGCAGCGTTTGGGTGCCCAGGAGTATGTGACAGCGGACCCAGCGGCGTTGCAGCGCGTTACGCTCCGGAGCAACTATGGGATCTCCTCCACCAAGGCGAACCTGACCAAGCTGCAGATGAACCTGGACGATACGGTGATGACCGGTGAGATGTCCGTGGCGGACTTCAACGATCCGAAGGTACGCTTTACCCTTGCGGCAGACACGCTTGCGCTGGATCGCTATATGGCGCCCGCCTCGGATGCCGGTGCACAGGCGCAGGCAGATGACGAGGTGGCTATTCCCGCGGATGAGCTTAAGGGGCTGGACGTAAAAGGCGCATTGAAGATCGGTCAGGCAAGCTTTGGTGGCCTGCGCTCCTCGGAGGTGGATATCGGTGTGCTGATGAAGGACGACGCGGTGCGCATCCACCCGGCAAAGGCCAAACTGTACGGTGGTACTTATCAGGGTGACATTCGTCTGCAGGCCAAGGGTGCGCAGCCCATCGTTGCGATTAACGAGCGGCTGGCGGACGTCGACTTTGGTGCGTTGAGCAAGGACATGTACGGCATTGCCAGGATGAGTGGCACCCTTAGTGGCAACATCAAAGCGCGCGGCGAAGGGCGCACGGTCTCGGCGCTGCAAAAGACGCTTAGCGGCGATGCGGCTTTCCGTTTTGCCGACGGCGCATTTGAAGGTGTAGACGTCTGGTATGAGGTGCAGCGCGCGATGGCAGCGTTTGGGAAAGGCGCTAACCCGGAAGGAGGCAGCGCCGGGCGTACCCGCTTTGCGGACCTGGGCGGTACGGCGGTGATTAACAACGGTGTGCTGCGCAATGATGACTTGAGTGCCAGCATGCCGTTTATGCAGGCCAGTGGCGCAGGCAGTGTTAATTTCCCCACCAGTGCGCTTGAGTATCGTCTGGACGTTAAGTTTGTGAGCACGCCGGATATGCCAGCGGATGCGAACCAACTAGCGGGTAAGACGGTGCCGCTGATCGTGGGCGGCACCATCTCGAACCCAAAACTGGACTGGGGCAATATCGTGAAAGCGTTGGCCGAGCAGCGGGTGAAAGAAGAGGTAGACAAAGCCAAAGACCGCCTGCTCAACCGGTTGTTGGGCGGTGGTGATTCCGACAAAGACGACGATGGCGCTGCCGAAGGAGAGGCAGCCGCCGAGGGTGAGGCGCCGGGCGAAGAGGAGGAGATATCCCCTGAGGATGAGTTGAAGAAGAAACTCAAGGACCTGTTCGGCGGCGACTGAGTGGGTAGCTCACGTTTAATCGTTGCGACTGGCCGCCTTGCGGCTGTGGCCGGCGTGGCGCTGCTGGGGTGTTTGACGGGCACCGCTAACGCGGCTGAGATTCAGAGCATCGGGGTAAAGAAAAAGGCCGGCCGCTATATCGTCACGTCATTGAGTGTGGTGCAGGCGCCACCCGAGGCGGTGTTCGAGTTTCTAACCGACTACGATAACTTTCACAAGATCTCCAGCGTATTCGTGGAGAGCCACTTTATCGAGCGCGACCCGGTCGGCGTGGGCGGCGTCGTGTATACGCTGACGCGCGGTTGCGTCGCGTTTTTGTGCAAGAGCATCGAGCGGGTGGAGCGCCTGAAGGCTGAGCCCCACCACCGGGTGCAGGCCAGTGTGCTGGCTGATCGCAGTAGCGGCGCACGCTACGGCGAGGCTACCTGGGAGCTTTCGCCTATGGACGGCGGTACCCGGATTGACTATGTGCTTGAGATGGAACCGGATTTCTGGATCCCGCCGGTGCTAGGGCCGTGGGCCGTCAAGCGTAGCCTGAAGCGGGGTGCAGAAGGGGCGGTGGAACGCCTGGAGCTGTTTGCACGCGAGATCGCTGCCCGTCCAAGCAACACGGATGAGCAACTGGATGCCCGCTAAGGCCGGCCCGTTCGGTTGGCTGATACTGCTGTTCGGGAGCACCCTTGCCCTGCAGCGAAAACGAACATATGGTGAGTTCGTTGGTCACTAATTATGTACTGCTAGTTGCCGCGATGTGCGCCATGTCGAGAAAATGCAGGCGAGTCGTTACACGCCTTTGGAGAGGACCATTATTCCCGCGCAAAGCGATCTTAGGTTTAGCCACAGCCGGTGGCGCTTTGATAAGGCGCCCGGCAGCGGGGCGGTAACCCCGATCGAGTACGCGCTGTCGGAGGGGACTGCGGGCGAGCACTGGAGTGGCGATGACTAATTTGGGTGGCTCGGGCGGCGACGATGTGCAGGCCTCGCACGTCCCGAGCGTCGCAGCACGTTTGCTGCACTGGCATGCGCAGCACGGCCGTCACGATCTGCCTTGGCAAGTCGAGCCCACCGCGTATCGCGTATGGGTGTCGGAGATCATGCTGCAGCAGACCCAGGTGGGCACCGTCATCCCTTACTACGAACGCTTTGTGGTGCGCTTTCCGGATGTGCGCGCGCTGGCGGATGCTCCCATGGACGAGGTGCTGCATCACTGGTCGGGTCTGGGTTATTACGCGCGGGCGCGCAATCTGCATGCCGCTGCGCGACTGATCTGTGCTAAGTACGCGGGGGAGTTTCCGGACCAACTGGCTCAGGTGCACGCGTTGCCGGGCGTTGGGCGCTCCACCGCCGGGGCCATTCTGGCGCTCGCGCGCGACCAGCGACACCCCATACTGGATGGCAACGTCAAGCGCGTACTGGCGCGCTATCATGCGATTGACGGCTGGCCAGGCGCCCCCAAGGTCGAACGGCAGTTGTGGGAGCTGGCCGAGCAACACACGCCCGCGCAATACGTCGCGATCTACACCCAGGCAGTCATGGATCTGGGAGCGACCGTGTGCCGGCGCAGTACCCCGCTGTGCGAAGACTGCCCGCTGCAGGCGGATTGCGCTGCAAGGCTGGCTGGGCGCCAGAGCGAACTGCCCGGCAAGCGGCCGCGTAAGGCGGTGCCAGTGCGTGCTACCCGCATGCTCATGGTGCTACACCCCGACGGCGGGGTGCTGGTCGAGCGGCGCCCTCCGGCGGGCATCTGGGGCGGGCTGTGGAGCTTCCCGGAGCTGGGGCCGGAGGATGACGCGTTGGCGTGGGTGCGTCAGCACCTCGGGGTGGAGGCCAAGCACGCGGCCACCTGGGATGTTGTGCGTCATACCTTCAGTCATTTCCACCTGGATATCACCCCGCAGCTAGTGCGCCTTGTGGGCACGCCACAGGTGGTTCTGGATGACACCACGCAGGTCTGGTATAACACCGCAGCGCCGAAGGCCCTGGGGCTGGCAGCGCCGGTTCAGGATCTGTTGGAGCGGTTGGGCGAGCTGTAGGTCTAGTGCTTGGCGTGAGTGTTTCACAAAGGCACACCGCTCCCGTGTCGTGATCGTCCGGACCCGACTCACTATCTATCTGTATGAGGAACTGACATGACCCGCAAGGTGACATGTGTATTGCTTGGCGCTGAGGCCGACGGGCTGGACTATCAGCCTTATCCGGGCGAACTGGGCGAGCGTATCTACAACAACGTGAGTGCCGAGGCGTGGCAGCGCTGGGTGGCGCACCAGACAATGCTGATTAACGAATACCGGCTGACGCCGTTCGAAGCCAAAGCGCGCAAGTTTCTAGAAGGCGAGATGGAAAAGTTCTTCTTCGGCGAAGGTGCGACAACACCCGAAGGCTATGTCGCGCCGGAGTAACGTGCGCAGTTAACACGCTGCGAGCCTCATCGCGCCCCGCCGCCGCCCGGCATCACACCTCAGGGCAGGCCAGCATCTGCACGCTGAACAACTGCCTGGGATCGGTCCATACCGTATCCACTTGGAATCCGGCATCTCGCGCCAGCGAGGCGAATTGCTCCAACGTGTACTTGTGAGAATACTCGGTCAGAATGTACTCATCACGATCAAAGTGAAACTCACGTCCGGCCACCGTCGCGGACTGTTGCCGCTGACTCACCAGATGCATCTCGATACGGCCCTGTGCGTCGTTCCAGATTGCTCGATGGGCGAACGCATCCACATCAAAGTTGGCCTCCATCTCGCGGTTCAGGCGCGTGAGCATGTTCAGGTTGAAGGCTGCGGTGACGCCTTGCGCATCGTTGTAGGCAGCTTCCAGCGTCGCCCGGTCTTTGCGTAAGTCCACACCGATCAAGGCGGCGCCGCCGGGTTTGGCGATCTTGCGCATCGATATCAGTAAAGACAGTGCCCCGGCCGGATCGAAGTTGCCAATCGTCGAGCCCGGAAAGTACAGCAGATTGCGCCGCGGCATGACCGCGGGCGAGGGTAGCGCGAACGGTTCGGTAAAGTCGGCGCACACGGGCAGCACTTCAATGGCCGGGTAGTCCTGCGCGATGTCCGTGGCTGCGTTGAGCAGATGGTCTTTTGAGATGTCCACGGGCACATACGCGGCCAGCCGTGGAAGGTGCTCCAGCAGCAGCCGTGTCTTTAGACTGGAGCCGCTACCCAGTTCGATCAACGAGGCCTGTGCGCCCACGTGCACGCAGATATCTGCGATGTTCTCCTGCATGATCGCAAGCTCGGTGCGAGTGGGGTAGTACTCGGGTAACTCGCAGATATCGTCGAATAGTTGGGAGCCATACTCGTCGTAAAAATACAGCGAGGGCAAGCGTTTTTGTGCCAGTGCCAAGCCGTCAATCAGGCTGGCCTCCAAATCATCAACGTGGGGATGCAGATCAAGCAGCCTAGGCGCTGCAGGCTTAAGTTTGTGCATGTTGAAATGACCTTTGGGGTTGGGTCAGGTGTCTGTCGCCAGACGAATTCCGCTGAATTGCCAGCGGGCGTCGGGATAAAAGAAATTGCGATAGGTCGGGCGAATGTGTGAGTAAGGCGTGGCGCATGAGCCACCGCGCAACACCATCTGGTTACACATGAACTTGCCGTTGTACTCGCCCAGCGAGCCATTCAGCGGCTTAAAGCCGGGATAGGCCGCGTAGGCACTGGCCGTCCATTCCCACACATCACCGTAAAGCTGATGAAAGCTGCCGTGATCGCGACCGGCAGACCGCGGTTGCAAGTGGCCGGACTCAACAAAGTTGCCTTCGACGATGGCCTCATCCAGGGCCAGCTCCAGCTCGAACTCGGTGGGCAGGCGCGCTTCGGCCCAGCGTGCAAACGCATCCGCCTCATAAAAACTAACATGGGTGACTGGCGCGTCCGGGTCAATGTCGCGTACGCCCTGCAGGGTGTAGTGCGATTGCAGGTCTTCGGCCCAGTACAAGGGGCGCGACCAATCGTGTTCGTTCACCGTCGACCAGCCGTCGGACAACCACAGTTGCGATTCGCGATAGCCGCCGGCTTGAATAAAGTCGGTAAACTCGCTGTTGGTGACCGGGCGTGAGGCGAGCGCATGCGGGCGCACCAGTTGCTCGTGCCGTGGCGTCTCGTTGTCGAAGCTGAACACCTGCCCGTGTTCGGCGGTGTTGAACCCCACCTGGGTCAGCCCTGATTCACCGTGCAGGAACTTCAGCTCCGGTGCCGGGCGGGTACTGGTCGGTGCCGCCTCGATCAGCGCGGGCTGCAGCGGATTGCAGGAGAATACGTGTTTGATATCGGTGAGGATCAGTTCCTGATGCTGCTGCTCGTGGTTAAGGCCGAGCGTGACCAGCATCGCCAGCTCGCTGTCCGTCGGATGTTTCTCGATCAGCTCGAGTATCGCCTCATCGATGTGCTCACGATACGCCAGCACTTCGTTTAGCGTGGGGCGTGAGAGCAGCCCACGCTGAGGACGCAAATGCATTTGGCCAGCGGTGTAGTAGTACGAGTTGAACAAATAATGAAAGCGCGGATGGTAGGGTGTGTAGTTGGCAATGCGTGGGCTCACCACAAAGGTTTCGAAGAACCAGGTGGTATGCGCCATATGCCATTTTGTGGGTGACACATCGGGCATGGTTTGCACAACGGTGTCTTCCGGTTCCAGCGTCTCGGTGAGCTTGAGCGTTTGTTGCCGTACGGATTTGTACATATGGCGTAACTTCGGAGCATCCGCTGTCATCCGAAATTCACTCGATACGGAACTCATTGGGTTAGCTGAAACCTGCTTATATTGGGTGGATTTGAAGTGCAAAGCTGTGGATTCTTGCGCGCCCGGTCGCGAAATCCTCAAGCCTAGCGATGCGCTAGGTACTCGTTATGCTCAAGATAATGCACGGTAACGCGACCCGGAATGTAATGCCCGGAATGTAATCTAGGGCAATGCGCGTCAGTGCGAAGCTTAAGCTTATCAAATATTCAGATGCGGGATGGCCTAAAAAGGTAACTTGTTACATGACTTAATGGTTTAGGCTCGCTATTTGGGCCGTATGCAGGCAACGGTCCGCCGCCACCCAGCGCAGGGTCAAAATAAACACAGGAATTGATGGCACACAGTTGTACCATAGTGCGCCCATGCGAACCTATCCTGTGCTGTCCCGTTATCTGGACACGCTGTTGCGATTTCCGCGCAGTGTGCTTGGCATGATCATTGTGATCAGCCTCGTCGCTGCCGCAGGCGCCCTGCGCTTAACCATCGACAACGATTTTCGTGTGTTCTTCAGCGAGGACAATCCACAGCTTGCGGCGCTGGATAATCTGGACAACACCTTCTCGCGCGATGACAGCGTTGTATTTGTGGTAGATGCACTGGAAGGCGATGTTTTCCAGCCCGAGGTGCTGGTCCTGATCGCACAGCTCACCGAGGCTGCCTGGCAGTTACCCTACTCGCTTCGGGTGGACTCGTTGACGAATTACCAGCGCAGCTATGCACTTGAGGATGAGCTGGTTGTCGAGCCGCTGATTCCTGAGCAGATGTTGCATACGCTGGAGGTGCCTGTTACCGCGCAAGGCATACCCACGGGCTCAGATACCGCGTCAGGCTCGGCGGTGCACGCCTCACCCGTGCAGCTGAGGATCGACGCGGCGGATGCTGCACGCGTGCGCGAGCTGGCGATGGCTGATCCGCAATTGCTGCATCGCTATGTGGGCCCATCCGCGCGTGCGAGCCTGGTTGCAGTGAGTGGCATTTTGCCGGAAGACGGGGGCGAAGCCGCCAAGGCGTTTGTCGAAGCCGCCCGTGAGTTGAAGGCGCAGTTCCAGGCGCGCTATCCCAATGTGAGGTTGTTGCTGGCGGGCGGCACCACCACCAACGTGGTGCTGGGCGAGGCCATCGGCGGTGATTTTAAAACGTTAGTGCCGCTGAGCATCGGTGTGATTGCTCTAGGTCTGATGGTGTTGTTCCGCAACGCGGTAGCCATGGCGCTGGTAATGGCGCTGGTGTTGTTCTCGGTCTCGGCCACCATGGGATTGTTTGGCTGGTTCGGCACGCGAATGTCTACTGTCTCCGCGTTTGTCCCCAGCATCATCATGACGTTCGCCGTCGCGGACGCGGTGCATGTGCTCGCCACGTTCTTTCAACAATTACGCAGCGGGCAAGCACGCGAGCTGGCCTTGCGGGAGGCGTTGCGGGTGAATGCCGGACCGGTGCTGATTACCAGCCTCACGACGGCGATTGGGGTGCTGAGCTTAAACTTCAGCGATTCCCCGCCGTATCGTGACCTGGGCAATATGGTCGCCGTGGGGGTGTTCTGGGCCTATGTGCTTACCATGACAGTATTGCCGGCGCTGCTGGCGTTAGCACCCCGCCGGTGGCTATTGGTAGGGCAAGGGTCCGGCTTCTGGCAGCAACAAACCACCGCGCTGGCAGAGTTTGTCATTCGTCATCAACAGCGCCTGTTGGTTGGGGGCGCGGTTACCGTGGCGGTGCTGGCAGCGTTCGTGTTCCGTAACGAGCTCACCGAGCGCTGGTTTGAGTATTTTGATGAGAGCTTTGAATATCGTGTGGCGCTGGATTTGATTGACGAGCATATCGCCGGTATTGATGGCATTGAATATGTGCTGGACAGTGGTGAGCCCGATGGCATTAATGAGCCGGCTTACCTGGCCACGCTGGATGCCTTTGCGCAATGGTATCGCCAGCAACCGGATGTTGTGTTCGTCTCGACCCTGGTAGATACGCAGAAGCGACTGAACCGCAATATGCACGGCGACGACCCGGCGTGGTATCGCGTGCCGGAATCGCGTCAGCTCGCCGCGCAGTATTTGCTGCTGTACGAATTCTCTCTGCCGCCCGGGCAGGGGCTCGAGCAGGTGATCGACCGAGACCGTTCCGCCACACGTTTTTCGGTACGCACCCGCAAGATGGACTCCAGCAATCTGCTCAAGATGGAAGCCCGCGCGGCGCAGTGGTTGGAGGACAACGGCGGCGGACTGTTGCCAAGCGAAGGCACGGGTCTCGATTTGATGTTCTCGCATCTGAACGCGCGCAACATCCGCAGTTTGCTGCAGGGGGCGGGTGTTGCGCTGCTGCTGATTAGCGGTCTGCTGATTTTCGCGTTGCGCTCAGTTCGTCTGGGCGTTATCAGCCTGTTGCCGAATCTGGCGCCAGCAACGCTGTCCTACGGTTTGTGGGGCATGTGGGTGGGCCGTATTGATCTGGCGTTGTCCGTTGTGGTGACTATGTCGCTGGGGATTGTGGTGGACGACACGGTGCACTTTATGAGTAAGTACCGACGCGCGCGATACGAGCGTGGACTAAGCCCCGAAGAAGGGGTGCGCCACGCATTCAACACGGTGGGGGTTGCGCTGATGATTACTACTGTGGTGCTAGTGGCTGGGTTTTCGGTGCTGGGCGCCTCCCATTTTAACCCCACGCGCGAGACTGGTACGTTGCTGGTGATGACACTGGGGTTGGCGCTGGTCGTCGACTTTATGCTGCTGCCGCCGCTGCTGCTGCGCTTCGACAAGCGCAGTGTGAAAGCCCGTTAAGACTGAGTCCAGATGCGCCGAGACGTTTGTTCTGCGGCGGCAAGTATCCGCTGTGTTTTAAGCCTTATTCGTTCGGTCGCACGCGGCGGACTATCGGCCGGATAACGCCCGGTTCCGCAGGGCGCCCCAGCGGCACTGACTGCTACTGGCGCAAAGTGTCCGCCGATGGCGCTTTAAGTGCCGCTTCAAGCAAAGGCGGATGTGTATTTCCGGAACTAGACTAGTAGATGCAGCGGGGTAAGGCTTGTTGCCGGCCTGGGAGGTGCGTGCCTGCCTGCGCTGGCGGGCACGCTGCAACGCTTACAGTGGGGAGCACGGGGCAACCGAGCCCACTGTGACTACTGGACCAAGGGCAGGAGAACCGATGATGACTAAGGTACTTAGACTTGCAGTGTTTTTCTTTGTGGTGGGGATTCCGTTACAGGCATTGGCGCAGCAGCGAGCCGCCACTTCGTGGTGGGTGATTTTTAACAGTCCGGAAAATTGCATTACCGCTCCCGGTGAGGATATCGCCTGCGGCGGGCGGGATGTATTTGGCCAGCCGTATCTCGACTCGTTGATGGCAGGTGAGCCGGACCCCTCGCTGATCATGCCAAACGTCGCCGCAAACTATGGCGTGATCTACGGTTCGGGGGCCGTCACTACGCGAAACGGGCGTGTGCGGTTGATTTCGTCCATTTATCGGAGTAATCAGGCGGACGTTCCGCTGGATCTTTCCGGCGGCACCCTGATCGACCCTCAGGGGATGGGCAATGCCTTCACGAACGTGGATGCGGAAGTGCACGTGGTAGTGCGCGACCACGGTGAAGTGATTCGAGGGAATCTGATGGAGCAGCTCACGTATTTTCTGGAGAGCAATTGTTCCGATCCCACATTGGGTTTTGTCGGCGGCGGCCCGAATATTTGCAAGAACCTGCATGATGCGACTTTCGCACCGGGAGAGGCAGGTGAACGCGAAGTGACGATTTTCGGCACTGAGACTGTCGTGGAAGGTGCACGCGCCGTGTTGTTCCGCAACGGCGATAATCTTCAGATGATCGTCGAAACCATCGTGCCCGCTGACGAGCCGTAGGGTAGACCGATCATATACCAACAAGCCGATAAGAGTCTTGAGTGGGTAATGCCTGTGCACGTCACGCAGCCGCGTGACGTGCACCTTATTGGGCGAACAACAGCTGCTGCAATGCGTTGACGGCCGCCGGGAGATCCGCCCAGTTTTCGATCAGTCGCTGCGGGAGTACAAGCAGCGGTGCATCAATACCCAGTGCTTTCCATTGCGTCTGCAGAGCGGCGCGCTTAGCAGCGTCTGCCGGCTGATGCTCCGTCAGGATCACGATTTGTGGATGACGGGCTTTCAGCGCTTCGGGCGTTAGCGTGCGTGGCGCGACAACGACATCTTCCAGCACAGTCTCGCCACCAGCGATCTCGATCATGTCTGTCACAAAACTGTCGCCCCTCGGCGCAACAATGGGCGTTAGGCCAAATATCAACGCCACCCGTGGTCGCGGGCGTTTTAGCACCGCTGCCGACATGCCGGCAAGCTGCCTGGAGATGTCCAGTACATACGTGTGGGCACGTGCTTCGCACTCAGCCAACGCGCCGATCTCCCGATACGTCTGGAATACTTCATCGAGTGTTACGGGGGCGAAGTGCGGCAACGTCGCGGCGACAGATCCGGTGGCTGACTTGCCGGTACACGCCAGTGCGCGCAGAATGGTAAGCGCATGTGGTGATGGGCGCGCCTGCGGCATATCTTCGGCGTCCGCTGAGAACACGCGTGGTGCCGTCAACAACGCCGCCACGAGTGCCAGTGTGGCCAGCCGTCTTAGCCGATGATATCGCCCGGTACCATTGCCGTTGCTAGGGTTTTGGCGAACCGAAATTGCGAAGGAGATGCTCATCATGTTGTTTGCTCAATGCCGATATACTCTGCTTGCGGGCCTGTTGGGCAGTCTGCTAAGCGCGCAGGCCTGGGCGGGTTCACACCTTTGGCGCGTCACGGAACTGTTCTCAAGCGCTGACCAGCGGGTACAGTTTATCGAACTTACCGAGGTGGGTGGCTCGCAGAACGAGTTCCATCTTACCGGCAAGTGGTTTATGACGGACAGCCAATTTTACGAATTCCCCACCGACCTGCCGGGCCCGACCGCCAATTTGAAATTTCTCATCGCCACCGCGGCGTTCGCCGAGCTTCCGGGCGCGCCCGCGCCCGACTACATCGTGCCGGAGGGGTTCTTCGATCCAGCCGGCGATACGCTGGTGTACTTCACCTACGACAGTTTTACCCTGCCCGATGAGACGATGCCGGCCGACGGGGTGACATCGATGAACCGCTACACGCTTACCACAGGCGCTAACACGCCGACGAATTTCGCTGGCGAAACCGGGTCGATCCAGTACCTGGATGCCGACGCTGATGGGATCGCCGATGCACTGGATAATTGCAGCCAGGTATCAAACGACGAGCAGCGCGATAGCGACGGCGACGGTTTTGGCAATCTGTGCGATCCGGATCTGAACAACGACGGCGTGATCGATTTTCAGGATCTTCAGCTCATCAAAGAAGTGTTCTTCTCTGACGATGCGGATGCTGACCTCACTGGGGATGGTAACGTTACCTTCGACGATCTGGCCATCATGAAGATGATGTTCTTCGGCGCTCCCGGTCCGGGCGCATCCTGACGAGCTGATGGCCTGATCAGCTTCCCCTTTGCGAAAAACCTTGCCCCTACGCATGTCAATGCATGCGTGCTTAACGTCAGGGGTTGTTGGACCGCCCGTCGTCACTAGTCGCTAGCGTCCGCTGCTGAATCGCCGTGGACTATGATGTTTGTCCAGATCGGAGGATGAACCCTTACTAACCGTGCCGTCGCGGTAGTAAGTGAACACATAATGCTTGTCGCCGTCGATCGCCATCCCGAGGATGTCAGCAGTGCGCTTGCCGGGCGGAAGGGAATAGGGGTACGGTCTACGGCTGCCTTCAAGGTTTGTACTGCTGCCTCTGCTAACGGTGCCGTCACGATACCACGTGAACACGTAATTGTTGCTTCCATCGATGGCCATTGCCACAATGTCCGCGGTGGTTTTACCCCTTGCAACGCTGAACTTCTGTAGCCCTCTGCGCGAACAAAGCTCTGCGGTCGTACCGGCGCATTTCAACCCGTTCCGGAACCAAGTCCATACCAGGTTCTTGTCACCGTCAATACCAATACCGACGATACCTTCAGCGTTAAGGCCGTTCGGGAGTTGGTAACGATATGGAATACGTTTGGAGTGGAGTCGGGTTGAGCTGCCGGCGGTTACGGTACCATCACGATAGTATGTGTATATCGCATTTTTATCTCCATCTTCCGCCATTTCGATAATGTTCGAGCGCGCTATCGACGCAGTGCCAGGCCCGGGCCAGGCGTTAGGCGTGCCTTCGGCAATGCAAGAACGCACCTGCTGCGGAACGGTGTTGTCGTAGTAGGGCGTCCCATAGCCATTCCTATGGCGAAAACCAACCGCATGAGCCAATTCATGTGCAATCAAACCTGCTATAGCGTCCGGATTCCGCCGGTTGGCATCCAAATAATCATCATCGAGCCGTATGCCTTCGCCGTTCTGATAAATCTTGGCCCGCCCATGGACAGTGCCCTTGTCGGTTTGACCTAACTCCGTGATAATGATGGTGGTAACTTTGTTGCTTGTGAGCCGGCGTGCTATCTCCGAAGCGCCGTGTCCCTCGTTCTCGATGAGATACGCGCGCTCCATGCATCGCAAAAAGCTTCGCATGACAACCCTATCCTGGAACTTCTGAAATCCAGCCGACGCCGCGCGCTGCTGGATAGTGGTGCCCCTTTGTATGTCAACGCCCCCCAAACTACGAAATTTTGGCTTGGCGGTTGCGGCGGCGACTAAACCAACAGATAACACGAGCGCACAACCTAACCGGGCAACCTGCGTCAGCTGCGCTTGGCTTGTTCTGTTGTGTGTCTTGTTCGTACTTCTCGAAGGTGAGTTCAGTGAACGAGCGTGCGATTGACAGTGTTCTGAGTTCATTTGGGTCTCCGGTTCGTATCAAGCAGATGTGCGGTCGGCGATTAACTGTTGCGGAGGGATTAGCCTCTAACCGAATCAGGTCACAGAATTCGACGACTCAGTAGACTTGACGGTCTTAGGCCAGAGTTCGGACACCTCTTCGATCAGGTGAACACCTGCGCGGAAAGTTGCGCCCGCCCGTTGGAACTCGTGAGCATCAAGCATCGCTCCTTACTAGACGCGAGAGAACGGTCCAGTATTGCCCCCTGGTCCGTCACCACTGGCGCCCAGTGATGTTCGGATGTGAGGAGGTTCAATGACTGTGCGTGATTGTTTGCGGTTCGTTAGCTCGCCGATGCGATTGGCGCCACGGCATTCGCCGAAGCTTCCACGCAATCCAACGCGGTGTCGTTGGCTGCGGCTCCCGTATTGAGTAATAGATGCGTTGATGTACATGGATCATCCCAAGCTCTCCGATACTTTTTACGCCCGGTCGTGGCGGGTCGGGGTTCCGTCTATAACTCCTCTGGCGAGTTGCGGACTACAGAAACAAGGGGTTATTATTGTCAAACCCGGTCCGGGTGAGGGTAAGCACTTAGGTCGAAGTCAACCGTTGGTGTTGGATAGTTGTTTGGCCGTAGCCGCCAGTTTAGATACCCCTTCGAGGCGGACTGTGGTCCGATCATCGACAAAATTGTTGCAGAAGAAAAATTGTGAAGTGAGTGATTCGTTGAACTCAGTCGATTGGCGAGAGGTGTATTTTGCCGTGCGCCCCAGGCTCGAGAAGATTGCGCAAAAGCGATTTGGCGTAGGGACGTCAGATGCGGAGATCGCGTTTACTTTCGCAGAAGATAGGATTTGCAGCAACAATTTTGAAAAGCTCAATAACGGTTTTGCTGGACGGTGCTTGCCTGAACATTTTGTCGTAGTCTGTTTCAACCGCTTGCTTACCGATTGGTGGCGCTCCGAATACCATCCTGGAAAAATGCCGAGCTGGGTGAGAGATCTCGGATCTTTAGCCATGAAGGTCTGGAAGTTGCTCTGCCACAAGCGCGAGAGCACCGAGACGATTGTGGGGTGTTTAGGTCAAGGCGATCCCGAGCGGGAGGAATTAGTACGTACGTATGTCAAACTCATCAACGCGGATGATCCCCACTGCGGTGAATTGCTGGGCGTCGATGCGCCTTACGAAGACAATGATGTCATCCCTGGGTCAGGTGATGAGTACGAAGAGTCGGATCGCCAGGTGCTGAACAAAGCGGTCTACGTATTGATCGTCGGCCGTGTAGGGGAGCAAATCGATGAGCGGCTCGCCGCTGCAGTTGATGAGTTACGTGATGCACTTGCCGCTTACAAGTATTACGATGAGGCGATACAGCTCGTTTACTTGGTGGATTTCGAAGGGATGTCAATTACGGATGCCGCCAAACGGCAAGGTATGGAGCGTAAAACCGCTAGCCGCCGTCGTGCGAAGTTGATCGAGCTTATTGAAGCGTTTCGTACGCGTTGGGAGCCTCCTAAGAGGCCAAGGAATCGCGGTGATGGCTAGCCAACGTTCCCGAGGATCTGCGAAGAGTATGCAAGAGAAGCGCGAGATCGGTTATGCCGCCGCTGCGCTCGCGCTGCGAGAGCGTCGTGGGCAGGATGAGTGCCCAGAGCCGGAGGATCTTGCCTGCTTGTTTGAGCGAACGCTACCTGAGGCACAAGCGGAAGAAATTCGATCTCATGTGGTGCGTTGTGATACTTGCTCGGAGGAGTTCGCAATGCTGGCTGAGATGGATTTTGTGCCTCGAGAAAGTGCAGAGCGGCCGCCTGAATCGCCTGGCAGCGGATTGCTGGCATGGGTGCAAGATACCCTTGGCGCCGTCGCCCTCCGGCCAACCGTTGGTTGGTTAGCCATCCCCGTGGCCGCCATCGCGTTAGTGGCAGTGTTGGTTAACCCCGCCTATGATCCGTCGATTCCATCGTACAGTCTCGTTGTGCGCAGCGAGTTGCTCTACCGAGGCACCTCGGAGCAGCCAGAGTCTACGATCCGATTGCGCGATGGTGGAGACGTTCAGATTTTGTTGCGCCCAGCGGTGGCCGTGAGCGGAGACCTTGTGCGGATGAGTGTATACGCATCAATCGAAAGTGGTGTCTTGGTCGCTGTTGATACCGATCCCGAGTATTCTGAGGATGGTGTAGTTATCCTCGAGGCAACCCTTGGGGATGATCTTGAGTTTCCACCTCAAACGGAGCAGCTCTATATTGCGGTAGCCAAGCACCGATCTATGCCTACGGCTCGGCAGTTACTCGAAGCGCTTAGGGATTCTCAAGAGGCTCATACCGGTTCTTTCAGCGCTTGGCGTCTCACCATTGACTCGTCCGCTCCTGAGTGATTTTGACATCCTGCCAACCGTTCTACGGGACTAGCAGACGGTAGGCTGCCCAATCGCGCTGTTTATCTCGCTCCCGCAGGATCAGTTGCGCTTTCTGCAGCGCCCGATCAGGTGGCAGCCCACCTTGCCATAAGGGGTAAAATTCGCGCATCAACAGGTGAGCGGTATGATCGCGAACTGGCCGGGAAGTGGCCACCACCATCTGGCTGCCCCGCAGGACAAAGGCTTGTCCGATTCCGATCACATCACCGGCTTGGCTCTCAGCAGAACGGCTCGTATTGCACGCGGACAATACGACCGCGCTAGGCGCGGTCGCTAGACTCATGGCTTCACTCACCGGAAACTCGCTGTTGCGCGCGAGCGCCAGGGCGCTAGCCCAACGTCCTCGCCCATCAAACGTGGCGTGCCCAGTGAAATGGAAAAGATCGGCCTTCTCCATGCGGCTTCGTACTGCGCCGTAGCTTGCGTCCCGACCAATCAGCGTGTCAAAGGACCACACGCCAGTACTCGACAGTACCTTCTCTACGGTTGCAGCCTCTGCTCGCGATTCCCGAAGCTGTTGAGTTGCATCGCCCACCACCAGTGCACGATAGCCTGTTGATGAAACCTCACGGTCATCGCCGATATCGAGGCTATACACAACGGGTAACCGATCAAGAATAATACCCTCGCCGAACGGCAAGGCATGAAAATCGACACCGCGTAATTCGTGCGTGGGTATCACAACGAGCCGGGTTGCCTGAGATATCAGGTTGTGGAAAGGTTTTAGCAGGCACTGTGCTAGCTCACCCGCGCTTGGCGCCTTGGCACAAATTGGGCCCTTGGCCGATGTTTCGCCGTTCGTTTGTGCCACGGCCGCCCAGCCGTGCTCAAGCGGATGGAACGCAACCAACAACTCCCCGGTTCTCGGCGCGGAGAAATCCCACGCAGTTGGCTGAGTTGTTTGATGAATCGAGCGATCGAGAAACTCACGTAACTTCTTGTTACGGTCTGTGGCGCGCGCCACTAGCAAAGCAAAGTTCTCTTCAGAATGCCGACGCCATTGGGCGTCCAGCTCAGCGTACGTCTGCCCTCGTACGCGGACATACTCAGAAAACGCCGTTTCGCGCTCGCGCTGCGCCGTTGGCGACAATTGATCCGTTGCCGTGTGCAATCCGCCAAGCGCCTGACGATGCGCTATGCGTATTGCCTGTGCGATGTCTTCGCTGCGACCTAATCCGAGGAGTAATGCGATTTCCCTCCGTGTTGCCCACTCGCGGGTCGCCACCAAGTTAGCTCGCCCTGCATAGAATGGAATATTGGACAAGTTGTCTCGCAACTGCCGGCTGGCTGCCCCATAAGTGCTGATGGCCTGTTCAATATCACCCTGGCTCTCCAGGACAGCACCCCTGCGCGCCTTTGCTCGCCACAGAGCATCGGGCGATAATGTGACTTCTGCTAACGTCTCCATTTCCTGTAACAGGTCTATCGCCGAATCCAGTTCGCCTCTTGAATGAGCTAAACGCGCCTCAAGATCAAGTGCCCAAAACTGTAGACGACGACTGATTTTTTCCGTTGCTGCGTAAGCTTGCCTCAATGCGCGTTCGGAGAGATCCAACTTTCCCGCATGAAAATGCGCCAGTGCGATGTTCAATTCACCGTTCACCCGATCCAGTGGCTCGCAATGCGCCTGGAATACCGCATTGGCCTCTTCGAATACGGCAATGGGGTTGGGCGCTTGCCGTCCGGCTTCGAGCTGCAATATGTTGGCCCACCCAAAGTTTGTAAGCGAGCGGGCCCGTTCGCAACGGCGTGAGGACTCCGGTAAACCCTCCGCGCGCCAGCGGCTAAAATATCGGTTGGCGTCGTCCCACCGTCCAATTCGCTGTAGTTGCGATGCAAGCATTTCTTCAGCGTGCAATCGGCGGCGATGCCAACGCCCGTCCCCTCCCATGCGGGTTGCTAACTCCCCCGCATTTGCAAAGTTAGCCAGGGCGCGCCGAGCATCCCCGGAATCGAAAGCGACGAGTCCAAGATGGTATGCGGTGAGATATTGCTCTTCCGACGACAGTTTTTCGGTGCTGGGAAAGGCGTCAAACACTTCACGTGCTGCGGAAAGATTTCCTGACTCGGTTTGCCCTTTCAACAGAAAGCTCAAGGCACTCGCCGCCCATCGCGCGTCTAGGGTTCGTCCGGATGACAGATGCCAATCGATTGCTTGTCGGTAGTGATCTTTCGCCTCCGCCGCCCGGTTCTGGTTTTGGAAGAAGATGCCAGCCAAGCGGTGAGCTTCGCCTAAACGCGGAAGATCCGGATCGGCCAGCTGTACGCTAAGGAATTGCTCAGTTTCCTCGTACTTCCCGGCATTGAACAGCCTTTTGATTTCACCTAGATAGGATGGCGCTGGTTCATCGTTGGCCAGGTTAAGCGTCCAAGTGGCTAGGTTTCCGTCGTCTCCGGATACCCGGATCTGAATACTCGGTGATTGAGTGGGAACTTCAACCTCGTAGAGAAGACCGCCGAGTATGGCCTGCTCTCGCAAGACGACGAACTCCGTGCGATCGTCACCCAGTTGAATATTTGCTTTCGGATCGGCCTGCACCCACAGTTTTAACTTTCGATCGCTTTTCAGCACACATCTCGGACCGACCAGTACGGTGGCACACCCGCCGTACTCCACAACCAAGGGTTCAGTCTGAAATTCGACCTCCGCGACAAGGTTCGCCGCCGACAGCAGCATCCATGCCATCATGCCGTGAACAAGGCAACCGCGTAGGGCCTGGCGGTGATTCATCGCGATTCCCTTTGTGCCACTAGCCTGCCGGTTGCACCGACGGATGTCGGCAGGTTCACTTTTGCCACCGTGGACAAACGCATACTACTGCTTGAGATCGACTGCCGAAACAACCGTCCATGCATAGGGGAAAAGCCCCTAGAGCGAATGCGCCATTTTTCTATTTGCATTCGAGAGCCATCATTCACCTAGTACCCAATTGCACACTCCCCGGCAAAATCACTTGGCCCTGGTGGAGCGAAGAATGCCGCCTTCATCAATTCGTAATCGCGATCATCGACTGTTCCGTTGCCATCAAAGTCCGCATCTGGATCATTTGAAAAGAAGCGCTGTTTTAGAATCGCAAGATCCAGGAAATTGACGATGCAGTCGTTGTTTAAGTCCGCGTCGCACTGGTTGCCGTACCCATCGTTGTCGCTGTCGATTTGATCTGAGTTAGCTGCCAGTGTGCACCTATCGCGGTAATCTGGTACGCCATCGCCGTCGCCATCGGCACCGACGCGCAACAACAACTGCTCGACAGAGCGGCGATCACCGGGCCTGTCGACTGTGAAAGCAAGGAAGGTGTCTATGTTCGCACCCAGGCAAAGAGACTCCGGCACGTTATTGAACTGATAAGTCTCGAGCATAGGGGAGGCGATCGGTAACGGTGGTATCGGCAAACGGAAGGCCGTGACCGCGCCGCCGTCATTCGGTCTACACACTAGCGTCGCCTCGGTAAGATTGCCTGCGAGTTGTTGTACGCCCATCGAATCGCGATCTTCACTCCACACCCAACTGGCCACATCGACTGCGACATGCAGCGTGCCTGGGCTGTTGAACTCCATTACGCAGGCTTCGCAGTTTTGGCCCTCCGGTTGAGGATCTGTCCAGGGGCTGCGTTGAATGGACGGGAGCGTGACTTGGGGGCAGAGTTCACTCACATCCGCGCCGAGCTCGTGATACAGCATGTAGCCTTGTGCTCCGCACAAGGCTTCCGTGTCGAGGACAGTTTGATCTAGCGTGTCTATGTCAATTTCTACCTTGTGCGTTGGATCTAGCACTATTGGCGGCAATGCCATTTGGGTTTGAAGCAAAGGCTTGCAGTCAAGTTCTTCGGCAGGGGGGCAATTGCCCGCATACGTGCATGCAGCAGTGATTGCGTCACAAACCGATATCCGCCGGGAGACCGGGCAGAGCCCATCGGTTTTTTCGCTCTCCAGGCAAAAATCAGCCGCCGATTGTAAGGAACGACCCGAATCGTAGACCAGCTCTGCAATCTCGTAGGGCGCCAAGTTAGGGGCGTACTCCCAGGCCGATGCCAAGCTAGCGGCGGCTACGACACTGGCAACGGACGAGCCAGATAGCACCGCGGACTGCACTCCTGCGGCGGCGTGATCGCCGTAGGCCGCAAAGATAGCCCTGGCGTTTGGTCGTGTTAGCATCCAAGCTTCGCCGGAGTCGATGGCTCCTACCGCGTACACCAGGGGTTGCTCCACTCCGATAGGCGGGAAGTTGTCTGGGTTTGGTGGGAAATTGGGGTCGAGCAACGCCAGACACTCCTTGTACGTTGGTGCGGGATAGTCGTTTAGAGCGGCTGGGTAGAGAGGACCCGTATCGTTGGGTATTGCGCCCGTGCTGTTGCCAGATGCTGCAACCAGGATGGCTCCCAGGCAGGTGGCCTCTTTGGCTTGCGTTAAGAACGCTTCGAATCCCAGGCGAGACTCTTCATCATTTCCGTTGTAGATGCCTGACCATCCGAGAGAGAGATTGATGACAAGCCGGTCCGTTGGCGCGTTCGCCGATCTAATCCAATTCGCTAGAGAGTCGCGAATGCCGATTGCGACACTGCTCGGAGTGCCTTTTTTTCCATGAACAGCAATGAACGTGATTCCATTGAAAACTTTCGGGCAGCCTATCTCTTGCCCATCCACGCATTGATCTACGTTGACGATGCATTGCTCCGGGAATGTGCAGGTAAACGGCAACCCTAAACTCGGGACTATATGGTACGCGCAGATGCCTGCAATTCCTGGGCAGAACAACGCCTCCGCTATTGAGAGAAGTGTATCGCCATGTTCGAATGGGTCACCATACCCGGTGTCTACCAGTGCTAGCTTGACATTGTTCCCCGGATTTGACACTCCAGGTCGGCCGACTTGCGATAGGAAGTGCTCCTGGGCCGCCGTGTGCACCAGGTCACCTAGTTCAGTACTTTGCGGCGACACGACGTACAGATCCGGCTCCACGGTAATTCCCTCACCGGCAAGCGTTGTCCGCAACGCATCACAATTACCAATCGCGGGCGATTCGACGACGCCGTCATCGTTACCATCAAGGGCCTGCAATTGGTAACGACAATACTTTCGTGTGACGGGCGAATCGATAACCTTTGTATCGAATAGGGGCTCACCCTTCCAGTCGTCGCTCAAACCCAGACTAGGATCTAAAGAACAGTCGGTTGCCGTTGGGGTGTCGCTGTCGATAGCGCCAATACATCGCCACTGTGTTTCGGCTGCACACATAGGGTTGCCGAGCGGATTTGCGCAATCGCAGGCGCGTATCGCGAGGTCGTCTACCTGCGCATAAATGTCCGTGTTGACGTGGCGTATGCGATGGGCGATGCAGACGTAGCCAGCTTGGGGGGCAACAGTGGCGCTGATTTTCACACCGTCGGCGAACGGCATGCCTAAATCATGAATCGATCTAGCGGCGGTCAAGTAACTGTCTATTGTCTCAGGGCCGGGAGATTCGGTGCCGATGAGAATCTGGAAGTAGTCAATCGGCTCCCCCCCGCGCTGACTGACCAGCGCCTCGATTCGAGGTCCGGACGAAGTGGTGAAGTCGAGCGCCGGCGTACACGCATAGACCGTACGTTCACTGGGGTGCATCTCACCTGACGAGCAGGCCGCCACTCCGGATCCTCCGGTGACATTCCCTGGTTGGTTTGGGTTGCACGTTGGATCGTCAGAGCTAACCCAACCACTGGGCACCGGATCCCCATATTCATCTAGTGTGAAGATCGTGAATTGATCGAGCCCTTCGCCGGGCGAGTCAAAGTCGAATAACTGGCAGGTTTGTAGCTTGGAGGTTCCACCGGCCTCATCCAAGGCGGGGTACTCCTCAGCAGCGTCAAAAACAAATTGGCTTTGCACCACCAACGGTGTGCAGATCATACACACACCGATCAACGTGTTCGCAATCGCTCGACTCATCACAGCCCCTCCGCTACTTTGGCTCATCCACAAGACGACCCCAGGATAATTTGAGATACCCTCTAATTGACGGGCGCCTGCGCTGAGTTGGACACTTGATTTAGTTCTGAACGCTCTGTTTGACAGCGTACGCAATCACAGCGAAGACTAGAAAGTCTAGCATCGAACAATGCGGACCATCCCCGCAACGGCTCAAAAACGCCTGCCGTGGGTTTGACTTCGGTCAACGGACAAAACAAATGACGCAGTCTTAGGAGCAAGCGCCCACTGTTGCAAATGCAAGTGGTTGTGTGAGCGCTTCGGCGCCCGCGCGGCGCGCACATGCACTAGAATATTAGATTCGTTTACGCTCGTCTGAGCGAACTGCCATAGTTCGTTCATCGTTTTTGGGCGACGTGCTCGAAAAATCCACGACATGTTGGTCTCCGATGACTAAATCGTCAGCGGAAACCGGAGCCTAGTATGTTGGAGGTCATCTTGTTACGCATCGTAATGTGTAGACATACAGTCGCTCGCGTTGTTCCAGCTACGCCGTTATGGCTCGCCTTTTACGGCCGCGATATGCTCATCCACTAACTGCTCCAGGATGGTGAGCGGGACGGAACCGTTAGTTAACACCACATTGTGGAACGCGCGAATATCAAAGTCCGGCCCTAACGCGTTTTGCGCCTTAGTGCGCAGCTCTAGGATTTTGGTCATGCCCACTTTGTATGCCAGCGCCTGGCCGGGCATGACGAAGTACCGCTCGATCTCCGAGACCACGTCGGTTATCGCCATCCCGGTGTTCTCAGCCATGTAGTCAATCGCCCGTTCGCGGCTCCAGCGCTGTGCGTGGATGCCCGTATCTACCACCAGCCGTACCGCGCGAAACAGCTCGGCCTGCAATCGGCCAATGTTGTCAAACGGGTCTTGCTGAAAGCCGGCCTCCCAGGCCAGCCGTTCCGTGTACAGCGCCCAACCTTCCGCGTACGCGGTAAAGGGCACCATGCGGCGGAAAAAGGGCAGTTCCTTTTGCTGCTGTTGAATGGCTAGTTGAAAGTGATGCCCCGGCACTGCCTCATGATAGGCCAGCGTGCGCATGCCGTATTTGGGCGTTGCCTTGATGTCGTAGAGATTGGCGTAGAACACTCCCGGGCGAGAGCCATCGAGGGCCGGCGAATTGTAGTACGCGCCGGGTGAGGTCTTTTCTTTGAATTCCGGCACGCGCTTAACCTCAACGCTGGCCTCTGGGGTTACGTCGAACCAGGTGTCCAGGCCTGCTGAGATCTCATCAATGATGCTCTGGTAGTCGGCCAGAATCTGTTCGCGCCCGGCATCGTCGTCGGAGTAGTAGAACTGCTCGTCCGCTGCCAGCCGATCAATCGCCGCCTTAAAGCCCTCGCTGGTATCCCAGCCTTCGCCTTGCAGAATCTGAAGGATCTCTGCCTGGATGCGGTCAACTTCGCTCAGGCCGAAATCGTGGATGTACTGGGCCGAGTAGTCGGTGGTGGTAAAGAACCGTATGGCGAGTTGATATAGTTTCTCGCCATCAGGCAACGCCCACACGCCATTGTTCTGGCTAACTTTCGCGTCCAGCGTATCAAAGTAATCGATCAACGTGCCGTAGGCCGGGTACACCTGCGCTTCGATGGCGGTGGTGGCGGCGGTGACGATTCTGGTCTGTTCCTCTTCCGGCAATTCGGCTTCAACCATTTTCTTGGTCAACGCCTGCATCAGAATGCCGTCGGCGGTCGGGGTTGCCACAAAGTTGCGCATTTCTTCCAGCACTTTGTCGATGACAAACTGCGGCGGCAGGATGCCGAGTTGCTCGCGGTGTTTAAGCCCTTCCAGCACCTGCTCGAACTTGCGCGGAACCAGCGTCAGGCGGGTGACGTAGTGCTCCGCGTCCTCCACCTCATCAATCTGGTGGGTCGATTCCATAAAGGAGGGGAAGTTACTTTGTGCGCCGAACATCTGGTTAAGCGGATAGTTGTGAAATCGAAACTGCTCGCCTTCGACCGCGATACCCATGAGCGACAGCGCAATGTCTTTGGACAATTTATCCGCCGGGCTCAGATCCTCATCGTCGTAACTCAGCAGTGTGGTGTGCGCATCGCTCACCATCTTGAATGTGCGATCGCCGGCAGCGATGCCATCTTCATCCAGCCGGGCGTTGTGTCCCTTGATGCCGAAATTCTCCAGCACATGAATCGAGCTGAGCATCTGCGGGCTCTCAAGTGCGAACTGCAGCGCCGTGCGCCCAAAGAAGAGATTGATGTTGACGGGCTTGAAATACCAGGTGTGCGCGGCGAACAGGCCGCCCAATACCAGGACAACGCTAAGTGCGACCGCCAGCCATTTAAGGATTCTTTTTATCCAGCTCATGATGATTCACCGATGGTGTGCTAAGTGTTGAATATTGCCACACGGCACTCACACCTGCACGTGTCGGCCCTCTAGGGATGAGCCAGGCACCATCGCCATGTTGCTGGTGGAAGGCCGCCCAATGGACGATGGGGTCGCAAGCAATGGCGTGTCATTGGGCACTATGCGGCCTACTGTAGGGCAATTGGCGCGCGCGTCAGTCGCGTTTTGGTACATACTCAATTTCCCGCCAAGCCATGCTCATCGCCGTCTCCAAGGCATCTTCGTCGTTCACCTTATGGTCGGGGCGAATGCCGACTCCCTCCCAATCACCTTTCGTGACGGGATTGACCACGTAACCGTGTGGCATGTTGAAGTTGAGTTGTAGATCTTCTCGATAGTAGGACGTGCCAAGGTGAGCCGCGCCGAGCGTTGCCTCGCCGATGATCGTTGCCCGACCGAGCGCCTGAGCGGAAAAAGCAAGATCCTCCGCACCGGAGGCGACGTAAGCGTTGGTGAGAATGTAGACAGCAACTTTGGCGAGCGACGCGCCCGCATGCAGTGACGGGTCTGTCCATATCTGCTCAATCGCATCGCTTCGACCGTCTGTGTAGTGAAGCGTATTAACGTGTGTCGGCTTGGCGAAAAAAGCACTCAACAGGTGGCGCACCATGGTGGGTTCTCCGCCCAGATTGTTGCGAATATCAATGATTAAGAGATCGACGTTTTTCAAGAAGCCGAGCGCGTGGTTCGCTGTATCCTCGGCGACGGATATATCGTGGAGTGCCGATATTCGAAGATAGCCAACATTACCCTCCAGGATACGTGCGTCACGAAACCCAAAATTCTCAGCCCGCAGTCGCCGGATAACCGCCGGATTATCCAGATGATGTCCAGCATCCTCCGTTGAGGGTTCCGCAGAGTATTGGACGCCTAAATGAAAGTCGTGCCTCACCGCCCGCAGATCGCGGGTGAGCATTTTGGCCAGCGCCTCGCGCGAGTCCAGCGCATTGTATCGGCCGGTCTTCAGATTGCGGTTGAGGGCTTCTATCATCTGCTGTGCTGCGCTCCGATCGGGATACCGCTCGAGCAGGTGTCCCAAGTACGAGACCGCTTCTGCCGCATCGTTTGTTTGGAGAGATTTGCCCTGCGCCACTCCAACAGTGGTGCACAGCCCCATCAACATCAGAATATGTAATCGCTCAAAAAATCTAATCATGTTAAATCATCCCAAATGCGCTGACGCGTGTGGGCACGCGTGTTTCATGCATGTGCATCATTCGCTATGATTCGCCCTTCGGTCTTGAATTTGATCTGAATTGTTGTGAATCAGAACGACAGAAGAGGTCGAGGGCTAATGAAGGACGTATTTAGGTTGGGTTCCTGGCACGTTGATGTGCTCGCTGGCACCGTAACGTCCAAACACGGCGAAGTACGACAGCTGCGCGGCAAAGTGATGGACGTGCTAGTGAAATTGGTTGAAGCGAACGGCCAGGTCGTTACTAAAAACGAGCTTATGAAGGCGGTTTGGGGGAGTCACTGCGTGACGGAAAACTCGCTTAACCAGGCCATATCTGAAATTCGCAAGGTGGTGGGTGACAACCATCACCATCCGCGTTACGTCAAAACTGTTCACGGGCGAGGCTACCAGCTATGCGCAAGCTTGGATTCGCCGAAAAAAACAAGTCGGCAGACGCTTGCACTTGTCGCCAGTGTCGCAATGTGCGCACTGCTCGTATGCGCCTTAGTCTTAATCCAAGGCAACAATGCAAGGCAAATCGCCACCGTTGCATCACCAGACGGCAAACGAATTGCATATTTTTCAGAAGGCGACGGAATTTCAACATTGTACGTCGTGGATAAAGATCACGTTCGGCCAAGGCCTGTAGCCGACCTGGAGTCCCCGGACTCCCATGCTTTGTCCTGGTCCGCTGACGGCTCGTTCCTGGTCTACAACGCGACCACGAATGAGCGGCCATATTACGCAATTAACATCGTCCGACCGAATGGCGAAGACGCGCTGTTTATTAAGTTCGCGAAAGACAAGACTCGCCACTTAACCGATTCAGTGCCGTCGAATTTGATGACAGAGATCGCAACGGTTGCACATGAGGAATGGAACGCAAACGGCTACCGCGTGCATCGTATCGACATACTGGGTGACACACTGTCGGTGATGTTTACCGGAAAACAAATAACCGGGTTCGCTTGGAGTCAACAACCTTTTGGCTAGCGTCTGAGAGACGCACCCGCCATCACGCGCGCGCGGATGAGCGGCTTAGTCGATCTCGAACTGGATGGTTTGCTCGCAATCGCGCAGACCTGGGTTGGCCTTATAGCTCCACTGCGCCAGCGCGGTGATCGCAGCCTCGTTGAACACCTCCGCAGGTTGTGCGGCCACCACGCGGATGTTCTCGATGTTGCCGGTATGAGTGAGGTCGAAGGCCATCTTCACCCAGCCTTCTTTTAACAACTGCAACGCGGAGAGGGGATACCGCGCGGCTGTTGTGACGGCGGGCTGGAGCGTCGTGCAGTCGGCAATGGCCAGTTCTTCGCGAACGGGCGCGGGGCCAGCAGCGGCTGCCGTCTCGCCGAGCGAGCTCACGGGCGAGTCCGCGACCGGCGGTGAGGCGTGAGCGAGGGCACATGCAAGAAGGCCAACCACAAGGCCTGAGGGTTTTAACATGGTACGCAACGCTTGAATCCTCTTCGTCATAACAGGGCTGCTTAGTCGCTCGGAGCTGTCCGGGGGCTCGAATCCTTCGGGCTTACCCATACAAAGCGACATATCCGACCGCATTCCGTCACGGAGGTTCACCCAGGCTAGTTGGGGGAGCCTTAGGGACCACCGTATCGGCGTCGAAGGGTAGGCGCTAATGGCCAACGACCTCTACCAACTAGTACGTAGTTCGCGCCGAAATCGATTCATTTTTCTTTGATAGCCGGGGCGTATCACGATGAGAGGAAATGGCGCTTGGACTTGTTTGCCGATCGCGAGCAATATTGATCCTGCCCTCGCGGCAAGGCGGTCCCCTCCCGGCTTGTCGCACCCAAGGCCTGCACTCCCTCCCGAGGCAGGCCTTTCTTTTTGCACCCGTTTCGCGGGTGCTCCGGCCCGAGAGCGGGGTATGATTCGTCGGCTGAAGCGGGATGCACAAGCACAGGAGGGCGGATGAAGCTGTACGGATCGACGCGAGGGGTAAACCCCCGGCGGGTAAGGATGTTCCTGATCGAGCAGGGCATTGAGAGCGTGGAGCACGTGGCCGTGGATCTGCGTGCCGGCGAGAATCGCAGCGATGCGTTTCGGGCGATGAGCCCTTATATGCGCGTGCCTGTGCTGGAGCTGGCATCCGGTGACTATTTGTGCGAATCGATCGCGATTTGTCGCTATCTTGATGGTAAATACCCTCGAACCCCTTCTTTATTTGGTGCGCCTGGCCGCGATGCGGCTGAGGTAGAGCAATGGATGCGATTTATGGAGTTTGAATTCCAGCAGCCCGTGTCGATGGCCTTTCGGCATACCACCGGCGTATTTTCAGACCGCGAGCCGGTCGTGAGGGAGTGGGGAGAGAAGAACCTGGCCCGGGTGCCGGCGTGCTTCCAGTTCCTAGACCAGCGGATTCGCGGCCGGCGCCGATGGCTGGCGGGGGAGCGCTTCAGCATGGCCGACCTGGTGGCGGTGTGCGCAGCGGATCAGGCGCAGGAACTTGGCGTAGAGATTGCCCGAGAGCAGCACGGGCTGAAAGGGTGGTATGAGCGCTGTCGGGAGCGGCCGTCTTATGCCGCGTAGCCCGAGCATTTGGGGCCCCGACACTGGCGTTCAGGCGCCGTTTCCGCAGGGGGCCAGTCGGCTCGTCAGGGGGAGTGGCCGACAAGTCCTTGACTAGGAGGGCGAACGCGGCTTTAATTGCCGGCCTTGCTCGGTGAGCCGTCAGTGCTACCGACAAGTTTGATCAACAAATGGCCAGGTAGCTCAGTTGGTAGAGCAGCGGACTGAAAATCCGCGTGTCGGTGGTTCGATTCCGCCCCTGGCCACCATTCTTTTCAAATACTTACGCCTCTGAAAAGAATTCCTCAAAAAGCCCTTTCGTGAATTTTGCGTGACTCAGCTGACGCTGAGCCGTCGCAAGACCACCAATCCAGGCTTGTTACTTGCTCTTTCACACACACTATTAGCGGAGTCTATCAACTTCGTCAACTCTGCCGCCGAGTAGTGTGTAGCCATTCGTCCGGAACGATGACCGAGTAGATCCTGTCGATCTTCAAAGCTTACGCCCGCCGCCCGAAGTCCGCGGATCTCGGGCTTGCCAGAGTGATCAACCGGACTATGCATTTATCGGATTATCAAGATCAACGGCCGACCGTTACGTATTTGATTTGCGTAGCGGCGCCGTGAGGCCGAGTGAATTGGTGTTGCAATCGCTTGGAGAGCTGTTGAGGTTCGTACAAAGACGAGCGGAAAAGCTCGATATGGAGAAATTGATCTTGGCTGTTCGGGAGTCCCGGTCGCAGTGGGGAGGCCACCTTCACGGGCGACACGTGCTGGTTGCAGGGTACAAGCCAATCTTTGACTAGATATAGGTTCTTTCGCTCAGATGGTGGATTTGAACGCGCTGCTGTAGAATCCAAATTATGAAAAACACAGGAGAAACCGCGTGTCGCGGAATGCTCGAGTAGCTCTCGGCGCATCTCAATCGGCAGCTTTGGCCCGACTGTTTTCTGCGCGTGTCGTTCAAGAGTTTGTGCGAGATCGGCGGTCGCCTTTGTTTACACGCTTGCTCAACCAGACACCTTTATTGGAGTCCGTTTCGCTGGATACTGATATCCGTGGTCTGTTCGCCGCTGCCTTTTCGCTTCTTAGACAGACGAAAACCGACACGAGTACGTGTACAAGTCCGAGCGTGACAAGCTCGATCGTTTGCCCAGCCAACTAGAAGCATATCTACGCGCATTTGCGCGCGTTAGCGTGGTGACTGGCCACAACCATCTCGATTCGGTATTGGATTCAACACCCGAAGCCGTCGGTGTAATTGTGCTTACCGATCGTCACCAGTTGTCGATAGTTCGTGCCGCTACGGAAGGCCGCGAACGAATCGAGCCATCCGTTATTTTTGATTCGCTTCGTATCAATGAAGTACGGGATATCTTACGGCGCAATGACGTTGATGTGCCTACAGTCCCGAATACAAAAGAGCGTAGAGTACTTCGAAGTCTGTTCGTTGAACTGACGCCGTGTCAGGTCCACGATACTATGGTTCTTTCCCTACGGAAATGCCGTGAACATGAGTCACTCGCCTCATTAGTGGAGTTCGTGCCGGAGTCTTTTCGAGCGACGGTATTTTCCACGCAACTTAGAAAGCGAAATTATCCAAATCTGGTAGCTGCGCTTGCGACGCAGT
>CBDUQI010000034.1:0-36858 GCA_965369325.1 uncultured Gammaproteobacteria bacterium | reverse complement strand
TCGAGCATGATAATTACCTGTTATCGATACTCCACGGTCAATCGACGTAGCGGATCAGCTTTTGTGAGCGCTTTTCGAAGGCTTTCATCCGAAACTCGGGTGTAAAGCTCAGTAGTGCTGATGCTTGCATGTCCAAGTAGCTTCTGGACGAAGCGTATGTCTGCCCCGTTTTCGATAAGGCTCGTGGCGGCGGAGTGTCGCAGTAGGTGAGGTGTTAGGCGCGGCAACCGCATTTTTGAGGATACGTTTCGCAAACGCAACCGAACTGACTGATCTGTCAAGGGAGCCTTGCGCGCGTTGACCAGCAGTGGCCCGCCGCCAACACCTCCCTCGGCAACTCGCTGCCTGTAATAGGACTTCAACAGGCCCAGCAAGCTGCCATTGGTGACGAAAACTACCCGCTCTTTGCTCCCCTTACCGTGAATTCGAATAACGCCATCTTCGATTGAAACATCGCCGAGACGAATCGCGGCAAGCTCGCTCACCCTGATTCCCGTCGTCAACATTATTATCACGCATAAGTGGGTTGTTAGATCGATGTTCGCAGTGTCTACAGAGTAGTTGCCGGCAATTTGGGTCGGTTGTTTGGCACGTTCGTTAGTAAAGCGCAGCAATTCTCTCAGATTCGTGCGACACAACGCACGGGGGAGTCGCTTTGGCACCTTGACGCAGAGCCCGCCCGCGTTGGCTGATACCCGTACGCCGTCTACAATTTCATTTAGCCATCTACAAAACCCTTTGAGGCAGGCTAAGCGCCTGCGCGCCGTCGCCCTACTCAAGCCCCTTTCGTTAACCAAGTGCTGAACGTATCCGGACAAATCCCCATCGGTAACGTTTCGGGCATCGCTCCGAATCCCCATGTAGCTAGAGAAGTCGACCAAATCTTGCTTGTACGCCCGAACGGTGTGTTTGGATAGCGACCGATGCTCTTTACAGTGTTCAACATAGGCAAGCGCCTGATTTTGCAGCGTCCCCATACGCAGATCTCCTAGTTAGCGGTTTTGGGGAGCCAATATATCCTCTAGGGTGTTGGTGCTGTAGCAGCACTAGGCGCTGAGTCGCCTCCGACGACGGATGGGGTCGGGTTTCGCACGTCTTGGCAACGTGTTGCTCTCAAGTGCTCGTTGCATCAACGGCTGCTGGACATGTACCACGGCACGGCGGCGTTTAACCGTTAAGCGCCGTGGTGATGCCTTAGTCTAGGCAGGCATCGCACGCGCGCCCCGCGCCAGCTCTACCTCCAGTTCCTCCAGCGTCTTGCCCCGCGTTTCGGGCAATAGCCAGAGCACGAGGAGCAGGCTAATCAGAGCAAAAATGCCGTAGCCCAGAAACGTCCACACGGTGCCAATGTTGGACAGCTCCCAGGGGAACACCAATTGCACCAAGAAGCTCACAGCGCTATTGACCACACCTACCGCAGAGATTGCGATGCCTCGAATCCGGTTGGGGAATATCTCGGAGAACAACACCCACATAACGGGCCCCAGCGAAATCGCAAACGACGCGACGAACCCCAGGATACCGAACAACACCAGCGTCGGGTTGATCTGAATCGCAGCCTTAATCAGCATGCCCTCGTTGGCGCGCGCATCGTGCGCTCCAAGGTGCCCGATCAGCGCCTGCTTGAAGCTCACATCATCCTCAAATATCTGGCCCACCATTGGGCTCAGCTGCGAGGTATCCACCGCCTGCTCAATACCCGCGAGATCCTCCGGTGACAGCTCATAGCTGGCCTGGTGAAATCCCCACGCACAAATAGACATGCTGACAAACACGCCTGCCAGCCCTACCACCAACAGCGGCTTGCGGCCGACACGATCGATCAGCAGCATCGCCACGATGGTAAACACGACATTAATAATGCCCAGCCAGATCGCCTGCACAAACGCCGCATCCGTCCCTACGCCACTCTGCTCGAAGATAACGGGCGCGTAGAAATAGATGGCGTTGACGCCGGTAATCTGCTGCGCGATACCCACGATCAGCCCGATAGTCAGCGCAAACCGCAGGCTGGGGCTCAGCAACTGACGCACCCGCTGCCCCAGCGGGTCCGTGGCGGTGCTCGCCGTCTGGCGGATCTCGCTCACCAGCCCATCAATCTGCCCCTCGGTATGGGCCGGATACAGCCTGCGTAGTACCTTCTTGCCCTGCGCCACTTGCTGGTGGAGGATGAGCCAGCGCGGGCTCTCGGGGATTATCATCAGTAATAAAAAGAACGCCAGCGCGGGCACGGTCTCGATCCCAAGCATCCAGCGCCAGGCGCCGGTTTCCAGCCCCAGGGCCGATACCCACTCGGCGCTACCCCGGCTCAGGCGCAACAGCGCGTAGTTGGCAAAGTAGGCTGCGGAAAACCCCAGCACGATATTCATTTGATTGATCGACACCATCCGTCCACGCAACGCTGGCGGTGCGATTTCAGCAATGTAGATCGGTGCAAGGATTAGGGAAGCGAAGGCCAGCCCACCGATAAACCGCGCGGCCACCAACACTTCGAAGCTGGGTGCTAACGCGGAGGCGGCTGCCGAGAACACATACAAGAAGGCGATCACTACCAGAACGCGCTTGCGCCCAACTTGATCGCTGGCGGCGCCGGCAACCGCAGAGGCCAGCACCGCACCCAGCGTGGGGGCGCTGACCACCACTCCGGTCTGCCAGTCGCTCAGCGAGAATTCTGCAATTACAAACCCCACCACACCGGAAATCACCGAAGCGTCAAAGCCAAAAACAAAGCCGCCGAGCGAAACAAAAGTCGCCCATCTGAGCGCTATATTGTTATTCATTATGTTTAATCCGGTTATCTTTGAAGTGGTTCGCCACATATAAGGCGAAACTAAATTTTCACCCACAGGAGATACTGAGCTGGAGAGGACTGCTGATTGTAATCACAGGACAGAATTGTAAGCGCTTTCAAGCTAGCGTGCGATTTTGTTCTCAGTACATCAAACATCGCGCTGAAAAAAATACCCTTCCTAATTAGTAAGTTACAAGATATTACTCGTGCGACTTCGACAATTTGTCCGAAAAACCTCACGTCGAATTTCTCGGAGACAGTTGACCTCTTCGCGGCCAGTCGTTTAACTTATTATAAGAAAGCGCTTACATTCCTACACTAATGCAGGCACAAAACCTGATCAACTAAAGCCCAATCGGGGGGCTCTGGACATGAAGAACTACGACTCGGCCAAGCGGCCGCTGGTCACAGGTGTGGCGCTTGCATTGGGCGTAACATCTTTTTCCGTGGCATCCGCACAGGACGCTACCAGCAGCAGCTCAGTTGCTGAAGGCACCATTGAGGAAATCATGGTGACCGGTATTCGAGCCAGTCTGACCTCATCAATGAACCTCAAACGGGATTCGCAGGGTGTCGTCGATGGTATCTACGCTGAAGACATCGGCAAATTTCCGGATACGAATCTGGCCGAATCGCTGCAGCGCATCTCCGGTGTTTCAATTGATCGCTCGTCCATCGGTGAGGGACAGAAAATAACCGTGCGTGGGGTGGGCCCGGACTTCAATCTGGTGCTGCTCAACGGCCGCCAGATGCCAGGTGCCCAGATTGAGGATACTTCAGCCTCCAACTCACGCGCATTCGACTTTGCGAATCTCGCCTCTGAGAGCGTGTCGGCCGTAGAGGTCCACAAGACCAGCCGCGCCCACATACCGACAGGCGGAATCGGCGCCACCGTAAACATCAAGACAGCTCGGCCGCTGGATCTGGGCGAGACCGTTGCAAATTTCGGGATCAAGGCTCTCGCGGATCAGTCCGTTGAAAACGGCGATTCCGTCACGCCAGAAATCTCCGGCATTTTCAGTACGGCCACCGATGATCAGAAGTTTGGTGTGGCCGTGACGGCCAGCTACCAGGACCGGAGCCTTGGCTTTAATCAGGCCGCGGTGGCGAACGGCTGGCGTCCCTTTCAGGGCGATGAGGCCAACTGGGGCACGATCCCCTTCGCGGGAGACGCCGGCTCGGAGAACATCACCAACCGCCCCGCCGATGAGGACATCTACTCGGTACCTCAGAACATCGTTTACAGCTTTAACGACATCGAGCGCGAGCGCATCAACGGCCAGTTGGCCTTGCAGTTCCGACCGCAGGATAATGTGACCGCAACGCTGGACTATACCTTCTCGCAAAACACACTGGCGACAGAGCGCAGCGAGCTATCGGCATGGTTCAACTTTGGTCCCTCAGTATCCAGTTGGACGGACGGCCCGGTGGCCGCTCCGGTGGTCTACACCGAAACAATTGACGGCGCCAACTCTGATCTGAGCATGGGCGCAGCACGCTACGCCACCAAGAACGAAAACAACTCCATCGGCTTCAACGTGAACTGGGCCGTATCCGATCGCCTGAGTTTGGACTTTGACTATCACGATTCTGATGCCGAGGCCGGCGCCGACAGCCCGTTCGGCTCCAACGCCGTCATCGGCACTGCCGGGTTCTATCGTGGTGACACCACCATTGATCTAAGCGGCGACTTCCCGGTTCTAAATGTGGCGTTGCCAGATGGCCAGGACGGTATCGATGCCTCGCAGATGCTGCAGACCGGTCGCTCGTTCCGCAACAGCTTTATGAGGATGGAGATTCAGCAAGCACGCATTAGTGGCGACCTGGTGTTCAAAGACGATTCAAGCCTAGACTTCGGCGTGGTCGCAACCGATGTCAAGAACCGGTCCGCGTTCTCGAACGTGCAGACTGATACCTGGGGCGGCTTTGGTACGCCGGAGGATTACCCGGATGCCGCGTGGGGCAGCCCACAGTCGGTTTCTGCGCTGTTCGACAACGTGCCGATTAGCAACAACGCCACATTATTCGACCAGTTCTTCGCCTGGGACTGGGATGCGATTCGCAATGCAGGAATCGCCGTTGCAGGCAGTGAAGAGTCGTTCCTTGCCTCTGATGATTTCACCACCAACCGAATTACCTCCGAAGAGTCCTTCAGCACCTACGTGCAGTACAACCGGTCCTTCGACATGGGTGACAAGCCTGCAAACATTTCACTTGGCCTGCGCTATGAGCAGACCGATGTGGTGTCCGATGCGCTGGTACCCACCGCCACCGGCATCCTGTGGGTGGCCCCGAATGAGTTCTCGGTGCAATTTTCCGACCCGGCTTTCACGACTCTTACCGGCGACTACGATTACCTTCTGCCCAGCCTCGACTTCAACGTCGAGTTGCGCGATGACATGGTACTTCGTGCCAGCTACGGCAAGACCATTGGACGCCCGGGTTGGGGCGACATCCAGGGTGGACAGACCATCGATCAGCTCATCCGGATTGATGGTGGCCTTGGTCAGCAGGGCGACCCGGGTCTGCTGCCATTGGAGTCGAACAACTACGACCTGAGCTTTGAATGGTACTACCGCCAGTCCAGTTACTTTTCCATCGGCTACTTCCGTAAGGACATCGATAACTACGTGGGCGTCACCACCATACAGGACACCCCGTTCAACCTGGCGCATCCGGGCCAGGGGGCTTGGTTCGACGAGGCTGTGGCCGCCGTGGGTCCTGATCTGACCGACGTGCGTAACTATATCTTCGCCACCTATGCGGACGAGCCGGGCGTTGTCCAGACCGGCACCGACGCCAACGGCAATGCCACTGGCACCATCGCCGGTGTTCCGGGGCAGGATCCAGCCGCTGTGTTTGACATTGTGGTGCCGGCGAACCAGCGCTCAGCCGAGCTTGATGGCTGGGAGCTAGCCGTTCAGCACATGTTCGGCGACACTGGTTTCGGGCTGAGCGCAAACATCACCGTGGTGGATTCCAACCTAGCGTATAACAACGGCGATGTGGGCGATCAGTTCGCGATAGAGGGCCTTAGCGACTCGGCGAACCTGGTGGCTTTCTATGAGAATGATCGCTGGTCTGCCCGGCTCGCTTACAACTGGCGCGACGAATTCCTAACAGACACGTTCGACCCCTCTGGGTTACCCAACCCGATTTACACCGACGCCTATGGTCAGGTTGATCTGAACGTGAGCTTTAACGTCAACGATAACTTCACGCTCATTGCCGAGGCGATTAACCTGACAGACGAAATTCAGCGCCTCCACGGGCGTGCCGACAACCAGGCCCTGTTCGTCACTCAGACGGGTGCCAGATACCTACTGGGCGCGCGTTATGATTTCGATTAGGGCAAAGAATGATCGCGCTCATCAGCGAGCGCGAAGAAAGTAATAAAAAGCCGCTGTTCTCAGCGGCTTTTTTAGCTCCCGGTGATATGGGATGATGCAGGTATGCGCAAGGCTGCGGTCGAGGTAAATCCAGAGCTTTCTCTGCAGCTGCTGGCGGTGGGCGCAGAGCAGGTGCCAGTGATTGTGATTGACAACTTCCTGCGCGACACGGGCGATGTTATCCATCACGCCTGTCACGAGGTGAGTTTTCAGGCCGACGCCACATCTGCGTATCCCGGTCGGCGCGCCCCACTCATGCGCGAGTACGTCATCGCTAGTATGCAGGCGCTGTTTCCGCTGTTCACCAAGCTCTACGCTATTCCCACGGCGCGGCAGCCAAAATTTCAAAACGCTGTCTACTCTCTTATCGGCACACCACCGGAGCAACTAACGCCATTGCAACGCTTGCCGCACTTTGACAGCAACAAGCCACATTTCCTCGCCGTCACCCACTATTTGAGCCCTGCCCCGTTTGGAGGCACCGGATTTTACCGCCACCGGCCCACCGGATTCGAAACCGTATCGCAGCCGCGGCTGGCCCGATACATCGAGGCTGGCGATGCATTCCTCAGCGAACATGGCGAGCCGTCGCCGGCCTACTTTGATGCCAGCGATACCCATTTCGAACGCGTGGCGCAGGTGGATTACCAGCCCAACCGACTGCTCGCCTATCCCGGGCGATTGCTGCATTCGGGGTTGATCAAACCGGAGCGCGATATCAATTGCGATCCCCACACCGGCAGGCTGACCGCCAATGTATTTGTTGATTTCCAATAGCCGTCCACGCGGGCGCACAGGTGCACACCGGTGAGCAACGACATCCGACATGTGGTGATTGTGGGCGGCGGCGCGGCGGGCTGGTTGACTGCGGGTGTCATCGCTGCCGGGCACCGCAGCGCGGCTGCATCGGGCCTGCGCTTGACCCTGATCGAGTCCCCCGACGTCGCCACGGTAGGCGTTGGCGAGGGTACTTGGCCAAGCATGCGGGATACGCTAAGGACCATGGGCATTTCGGAGAGCGCCCTGGTGCGCGAGTGCGACGCCTCGTTCAAGCAGGGCTCAAAGTTCGTTGGCTGGTCACACGGGGGCGAGGACTATTACTATCATCCATTCGTGCTGCCCAATGGTTACACCAAAACCAATCTGGTCGCGGGCTGGCAGGCCCGCCATGCGGCGGTTCCGTTCGCGGATCTGGTGAGTTTCCAGCCGCATTTGTGCGAACAAGGCAAAGCCCCTAAACAAATTACCACGCCGGAGTTCGCCGCCGTCGCCAACTACGCTTACCATCTTGACGCTGGCAAGTTTGGTACATTTCTGCGCAAACATTGCACCGAGGTGCTAGGCGTCAGGCATATCCTAGATCATGTGCAGGAAGTGAACGCCGCCGACAACGACGATATCGCCTCGCTTGCAACCGCGAATCATGGCGCGATCAGCGGCGATCTGTTTGTGGACTGTACGGGTTTCGCCTCGGTGTTGTTGGGTAAACACTACGGCATCCCGTTTGTCAGTCGCAAAGACGTCTTGTTTAACGATACGGCACTTGCCGCTCAGGTCTCATACCCCGATGAGAATACGCCCATTGCCACTCACACGGTATCCACGGCACAAGCGGATGGATGGATCTGGGATATCGCTCTGCCGGAACGTCGTGGTGTGGGCCATGTGTACTCAAGTGCATACACCACCGATGAGGCGGCCGAGCACGCGCTGCGGGCGTACATCGCGCGTACCGCGGGCCCGAATGCTGTCGAGCAGAGCCCGTCGCGAAAAATCTCTTTCAACCCAGGGCACCGCCGCGAGTTCTGGCACCGCAACTGTGTGGCGGTGGGAATTTCGGCCGGGTTCATCGAACCGCTGGAAGCCTCGGCACTCGCACTGGTGGAACTATCCGCCGCCATGATCCGCGATGAGATGCCCGCCACGCGCGAGCTCATGCCAATGGCGGCCAGCCGGTTTAACGAACGATTCGCCTACCGCTGGGATCGGGTGATCGATTTCCTCAAGCTGCACTACACTCTGAGCAAACGGGAAGACTCGCCCTTCTGGCTGGACAACCGGCGCGAAGAAACCATCCCACAGCGGCTGCGGGAGCTCCTGCGTCTGTGGCGCTATCAGCCGCCATCGCGCCGTGACTTCTTTCAGATCGAGGAGATATTCCCCTCGGCGAGCTACCAGTATGTGTTGTACGGCATGGGCTTTGTACCCGCGCGCCGTGCGACGACCCGTGCGGCTGACGATACCGCGCTGGCCGATCGCTATTTCGCGGAGACTGCCGGGCAAACGCACAAGATGCTCTCCGCACTTCCGGACAACCGCGCGCTGATCAATCACATCAGATCGCACGGCCTGGCAAAGATATAATTTACCCTTGATGCACCCCGTGTGCCTGTAACGGAACCACTATGGCCAACCACGTTCTACTGAACAACATCGATCACAAAGACTTGAGGATCATCACCACACGTGCGGCCCACTACGGGGATAATGTGATGTGCGCGCTCACTTTTCCGGGGGAGTTTCGCAGTCTGCAGGCGCACTACCCCATATTTTTCCGCAAACATCCGGATTCCGGCCAGCTCCAGGCAATCGCAATGTTCGGCTTTGAAGACAAGGAAAACCTGTTTCTCGAGCATGGTGGCTGGGACGCGTCATATCTGCCGCTCAGCATCGAGTGCCAACCGTTCCTGATCGGGTTCCAGAGCGCGCCCGACGCTCCCGACAGCGAGCCACAAACGGTGATTCACATCGACATGGCAAGCCCGCGCGTCAGCCAGACCGTCGGTGAAGCCGTATTTCTGGAACACGGCGGGCTGACCGAGTATCTAACCCGGATTAACGCCGTGCTGCGTACCATTGATGAGGAGATGGCAGGCAATCAGGTCTTTATCGATGCTCTGCTCGCACACGACCTGCTTGAGTCTTTTACCCTCGATGTGGAACTGAACGATGGCTCCAAACATCGCCTGATGGGCTTTTACACGATTAACGAAAGCAAGTTGGGCGTGTTGGATGGGCCGGCGCTGGCGGCACTCAACCACAGCGGGCATCTGGCCCCGATCTATATGGCCGTCGCCTCGCTGTCCAACATTCGGGATCTCATCCGCAGGAGAAACGCGCGAATTGAACGCTGACACCGCCCCTCACGCAGACCTGCCGTTCACTCGCATAGCGCTATGCTGAATATCCCGAACACAATTGAGGAGTTTGCGGCCCCGCCGGGCGCATTTCCGGTGGACCTTGCTGGCGTCACCACGCCCCGTGTGCTGCGCGGGCTGGCGGCCGACTGGCCCCTGGTGAAGGCGGCCACCGTATCCACTACGGTCGCATTGGATTACCTGTACAGCTTTTACCGTGGGGCCAGCATTGGCGCGCTCTTTGGTAAGGCCGAAGACAACGGGCGTATCTTCTACAACGAGGACATGAGCGGATTTAACTTCCGTCGAGTGATGACCAAATTGGATACGGTACTGGATGAAATTGCCAGAACCGCTAGCATGAGCCCTACGCCCGGCATCTACGTCGGCTCCACGACGGTGGATACCTGCTTGCCCGGTTTTCGTGAGCTTAACGATATCGACTTTGGGGCGCTGCGCCCGCTGGCCAGCCTCTGGCTGGGCAACCGCACGCGCATTGCCGCTCATTACGACCTGCCCGATAATCTTGCGTGCAATGTGTTGGGCACTCGGCGATTCATCCTGTTTCCGCCGCATGCACTCGCCAACCTGTATGTCGGACCGCTGGATCTTACGCCTGCGGGGCAAGCCATCAGCCTCGTCGACTTCCACCATCCGGACCCCGCGCGCTACCCTCGGTTTGAGGCGGCGCTGCGTGATGCCCAGGTGGCCGAGTTGGCGCCCGGCGATGCGATCTACATCCCAAGCATGTGGTGGCACCACGTAGAGGCGCTAGCCTCATGCAATGCGCTCGTGAACTACTGGTGGCGTCAATCACCCCGTTACATGGGACCGCCGATCGAGATACTACTGCAGGCACTGCTGTCCATACGCGATCTACCGGCCGAGCAGCGTCGAGCCTGGCAGGGAATATTCGAGCACTATGTATTTTCGGCCGATGATGACACGACGGCACATATCCCCGCTGACAAGCGTGGCGTGTTGGCGCCGATGGACGAAACAAGGGCGCGCGAGCTGCGGGCGCGTTTGCTAAACATGCTTAACCGCTAGCCGTACGGCCACATAAGGAACAGCTTTGGAGACCAATCGAATCAAGCGTGTTGTGATCGCAGGTGGCGGTACTGCCGGCTGGATGGCGGCAGCCCTTCTGTCCAAGACCATGGGCAAGGTACTGGATATCAAGCTGATCGAATCAGACAACATTGGCACTGTCGGCGTCGGCGAGGCCACTATCCCCACCCTGGTCAGGTACCACCAGTTACTGGATGTGAACGAGCAGGAGTTCATGGCTGCGGTGCAGGCCACATTCAAACTGGGCATTGCGTTTGAGAACTGGCGCGATGTCGACGAGCACTACATCCATTCGTTCGGGGATACCGGGCGTGATCACTGGACCGCTGGCTTCCAGCACTTTTGGATGAAAGGCCGGCAACGCGGCATTGCCAGCGACTTTGGCGATTACTGTCTGGAGCTTAAGGCGGCGCAGGCAAACAGGTTTGCGCATCTGCCCAGCCCAGGGATCAACTACGCCTTCCACATTGATGCTACGCTCTACGCCCGTTTCCTGCGAAAACTCAGCGAGGGGTATGAGGTTGAACGTATTGAAGGCAAGATCGTTAACGTCAACACCAATATCGACAATGGTTTTATCGAATCGCTAAGCCTGGATTCGGGCAAGATAATAGAAGGCGATCTGTTTCTGGACTGTACCGGGTTCCGCGGGCTGTTGATTGAACAGACCTTGCATGCCGGCTACGAAGACTGGTCGCATTGGTTGCCGTGCGACAGCGCCGTGGCCGTGCAGACCGCCTCGGTATGCGCGCCCATTCCTTACACCCGCGCCATCGCGCGCAGTTCGGGCTGGCAATGGCGGATTCCGCTGCAGCACCGCGTTGGCAACGGCATTGTGTTTTGCAGCCGGTACATGAGTGACGATGAAGCCACCAGCACGCTGCTGGAGAACATCGACGGCGAGATACTGACGCAACCGCGTGTGATCAAGTTCCGGCCAGGCTCGCGCCTGCAACATTGGCGCAAGAACTGCGTCGCCATTGGGCTGTCCAGCGGGTTTATCGAACCACTGGAATCCACCAGCATCCATCTAATTCAGCGTGGCATCATCCGTCTGATGCAGACCTTCCCGCTCGATGGCATCAAGCAATCCGATGTCGATGAGTTCAATCAGCAAACCAAATCCGAAATCGAGCACATCAGAGACTTCATCGTGCTGCACTACCACGTGACCAATCGGCGCGACACGCCGTTTTGGCGCTACTGCGCGCACATGGATATACCCTCGTCGCTGGCACATCGGATCAAACTTTTTCGCGAAACCGGCCGGGTGTTCAGAGTGCCCATTGAGTTGTTTGCCGAGAACTCCTGGATCCAGGTGATGCTAGGACAAGGCATCCAGCCCGAGCAATACCATCCGGTAGCCGATGTCATGAGCGATGACGAACTGCGTCGATTTCTGGACGATATCAAGGCCAGCATTTCCAACACCGTCGCCCAGCTGCCTGCTCACGACAGTTATCTGGCGCAATACTGTCACACCTCTCATGATGATACTTAGGCTGGCCTGAACGATGGCAACGATCTACGAAGTATCCGATCTGGCCGGCGTGTCGCTGGCCACTGTCTCGCGCGTGATTAACAACAGCGGCGGCGTACGCGAACATACGCGCAATAAAGTTCTTGACGCTATGAAGGCCCTGGACTATCAGCCCAACAGCTTTGCTCAGTCGCTGGCCGCCAACCGCTCGAATTGCGTTGGGGTACTGGTCTCTGAGATCTACGGCGCCATCTTCGGCTCGATGCTGAGCGGCATCGACGCAGAGCTGCGGGCCGCCGGCAAGTTCACCATCTTTGCTACCGGGCACAACGACGCTGAGAAAGAACGTGAAGGCATCCGCTTTTTGACCGGTCGCAACTGCGACGCACTCATTCTTCACGTTGAGGCACTGCCCGATGCGTACATTGTGGACAACGCCAGTAGCAACACACCTTTCGTCATCGTCAATCGGGTCGTCCCTGGTTTGGAACGACAGTGCATCAGCCTAGACAATGAGCAAGGTGGTTACGCGGCGACCACCTCATTGCTCGAGATCGGCCATCGGGAGATCGCGTACATTTCCGGTCCGCTGGGCTGGCACGATGCGAAGGAGCGACTGGCCGGGCACAAGCGCGCGTTACAGGCCTACGGGCTGAGTTTTAGCCCCTCTCTGATGGTCGAAGGAAATTATCAGGAGCCAGGCGGCGAACGCGCCGCCTCAAAGCTGCTGCAGTCGAACCAGACTTTTTCCGCAATAGTGTGCGCTAACGATGAGATGGCAGCTGGCGCAATGGGCGCGGTCCGAGCCGCCGGCCTGTCCATCCCGCAAGACATCTCCATTGTGGGTTTCGACAACGCACCACTCGCCCGCTATCTTTATCCAAAGCTGTCCACCGTAAACTACCCGGTCGCCGAGATGGGTCGCATGGCAGCCCGTTGGGTGCTGCGCAATGTTTACGACCACGACACCCCGGATATTCAGACCAAGTTCAGTCCGCAGATGATCATCCGGGAGTCGGCACAGCGCCTGCGCCCGGGCGATTGATCCTCCGCCCACAGCGGCCAGGATACGCGACTACCCGTCCTTCAGTAAGGCTGCCAGATAGTCAATGGCGCGGTCATCATCGTGCTGCGCCATCCAGAACAACGCTTGCTTGCGATCCTCAACCGGCAGCGCCTGATTTTCCAATACGGTGATTAACGCCTGCAGACCCTCAGCATCCGGCAATTGCGACAGGGCGAACACCACTTGGTTGCGCACATCACGGTTCTGCTCGCGATCAAGCGCTGCCAGGATCGCCAAACGGGCATCGGCAACTCTGGCCTGCGCCAGCCAGAGCCACGCCTCCCCGCGTACATCAACGCTGGCGTCCGTTTTACCCAGCCTTGCAAGTGCAGCCCCGCGCCCTGCCAGCTCGGTTTGAGACACGGAAAAGGCCGTGTGTTTGCGAATCTTCGCATTGGGGTCGTTAAACATGAGCGCCATCAACTGCTCGGCACTTTGAGCCGCGCGCACCTGCCCCATCCAGAAGATAGCGGCTTTGCGATAGCGCAGGCTGTGCCCGTCGCGGGCCTGCTGCTCCAGCACGCGCTGCGCCCGTGTGCCTGCGTGGATAGCAATCGCCGCCAGCGTCTCGTCGGACCGACGCGAAGAGGATCGAAGCTGCCCTTCAAGCCAGTCGAGGCTGATATCCGTATCAATGTCGCCGTGATCCATCACGGTGCTGGCGCTGGTGACCGCACAGCTCGTGCTGTACCCCTGCAGTCGCACCACTTTGCCTTCCTCGCGCAAGACGTAAAGTTGTATCTGCAAAGCAGACGGATCGTAGAGCTCGGTTTCCATGTGATGGAAGCCGGTCTTGCGCCCGTCCAGATCGCACACCTTTGGCTGAACCCGACCGTCGCACCACTCAGCACAACACCAATGGGGCGCCTCATCTACCGCGTCCACCCGCCACGTGTGCCAGCCGTCACGGCTGAGATTCAGATCGGCGCTGTTCGCGGCTGGTATGCACAGCACGGTGATCAGGAAGCTTCCTATCCTCGCCGCGCGGGTGCCAGCCCCATGCCGCCAGCTCACTGGTTGTCCTCCAACGCCGCATCAATCACCGCGAAGGCATGCTCGCTGTCCATGTTCACCAGGGTCCGCAGCAACTGGCGACGTTCCGTCGTATCGGTGCTGGCGTTGAACAACGCCAGCACGCCGTCGTCATGATCGCAGATCAGCATGCCTTGCAACGCCGCCTCGCGCGTTGCTTTGTCGGTGGCCTGACGATACACATCCTCCAGCACGGCGCCGGCCTTTGCGCCGCCGACCACGCCAATATTGCGGATGGCCTCCAGACGTTGATCCGGATCGTCCGTCTGGATGGCCATTTGCTGCAGGCTTTGCAGATCGCCGGAAATCGCGTAGGCCTGCGCCAGGCCTTTGTCGTAGCGCCCTTCTTCGCGCAAACGCCGCAGGTGTGCGGAGGCTCCCATCGCGCCCAGCGTTCGGCTGATGTCAGCAAATTCGTCCTCGTCTTGCGCGGAGACGGCCAGTTGGAATACGGCATCAGCATCATCGGCGATCAAATAGGCCTGCAATACACTTTCTCGCACTTCCTTATCGCCATCGCGGTACACCTGCGCCAGTTGTGCCAGCGCACTGGCCGAGCCGCCGATACCAATGCTGCGGATGGCATCGCGTTGCAGCGCACCGCCCGAACGGTTGGCAAACTCGCCAAGCAGTGCCTGCGCCCCCGGCAACTCCACTTGGCTGAGCACAAACAACGCACGCGACTTGACCGAGTCGCTCGCATTGCCCAACAGGACTTTCTCAAGCAGAGGTAACGCCCGCTCGGGCGGGGCCGACATGAGGGCTTCGATCGCAGCGATTTTCAGATCGTCGTCCGCCAGCACATCATCGCTGCTGATAGTATTTGTCAACTGCGCCAGCGGCAGATCAGGCAAACTTTGCGCGGTTTGTGCCCGTGAGCATGCACACAGCACCAGGCAGCCAACAAACAAGAACAAAGAGCGGGAAATATTCATAATCATGTGTCCTGATTTACAACTCGTACGGCACTTCTGACGTCGGCTGTGACAATTTGGTTAGCGTGGCAGCCATCTCAAACAGCAAGCGATCGCGCTCGCTGTCTATCACGCTGGCCTTCGCATCGGCTGAGATCATGCCGCCCAATACTTGCTCGAAGGCACGCAGTACACGCGCCAGCTCTGGATTGCCGCTACGCTGGGCAGCCTTTGCGAACAATCGGTTCTGCACCATGATTGCCTCAAGCAAATTGATGCGCTGCTGCTCATCGACGGTACCCAAACTGGCCAGCTGCAACTGCACCTCCTGCAAGTGCATACTCAAACCACGCGTGAACGGCGCCGGCGGCAGCCCCCTTGCGACGACGCCTGGCGACGTCGGCCCCGGGGCAGGTGATGCGTTTTGCGGCGGGAGCACGGTCGCATTGCCTGCCACGGTCGGCGAACCTGCGGATGGTCCGGCATCTCCCGCCAGATGCAGGCCAATCCCCACTCCCATCACCAGTATTGCAGCGGCGGCGAGCCACGGCTTCCATACTGCGGATGAGGCGTGTGATCCTGGCGCGCGCTGCGCGGCACCGGCGACGCCATCCATCGCTCCACGCCACCGCGCCATTGCCTCCGAAGACGGCTGCTGCAGCGACATGTGCGTTTGCGTCAACCGATCCAGTGCCTGGCTCAGGCGGGCGTAGCGTTGCGCCAATTCCGCATCGCCGGCCAATGCTTGTTCGATGTGCTGGCGCTGTGCGTCCCCCAGCCCATCCTTGTAGTAGTACAAAATCAGCGTTTGATCATCGATCATGTGTCTTTCACCACCGTCATGTTGATGCGCAGCTTGCCCAGCGCGCGAAACAACGCTTGCTTGACCGGGCCGACTTCCGTCTGCAGGCGTTCGGCAATTTCCTTCAGGCGATACTGCTCCAGGTGCTTAAGCGTAAAACACACCCGCTCCATTTCACTTAACGCCTCCAATGCAACATCCAGTTCGCGCGCAAGATGACCCTCAGCGCACTGCTGAGCTGGGCCTGGGTCCTGATCGGGCAGGCGCTCATCCAGCGGACTCCAGACACGCAGCCGTGCTCGCCGCAGCAGGCCAAGCGCGCTGTTCACCGCGATGCGATGTATCCAAGTATCAAGCCGGGCGTCCGCTTTGAACTGATCGCGCTTACCCCAGGCATTGAGCAGCGCGTCCTGCACGGCATCTTCCGCTAGACTGGGCTCCCCGGTAATTCGCAAACAGGCCGAATACCACACCGGGGCACTGCGCCCGATGGCTTCATCGAACGCCGCTCGGTCAGGGGCTGCGGGTAACTTCTGACTCGTCATACACATTTGGATGCGGTGGGCGGCGAATTGGTTAGCCGGTGATCGGCTCGGCGGGTAGCGATCACTCGCCAATTAACATAGCACCCGCGTGTGGCGTGCGGAAGCTGCGGCCGGCTGGCCAGCCACACACAACAATAAAGATGTACTCGCACTATGCAGCAACCTACAATCCGGCCCGATCTGACCCACCCGCTTACGAATACCAATGTACTGATCATCAGCTTTGTCGCCTGGACCCTGACCAATATGGATCAGGCGTTCTTTGGCTATGCGATCCCAGGGATCCTTGAGGAATTTGATCTACCGCTAGAGGCGGTGGGCGTGATCCTCACCATCTCCTTCGTGATTGCCTCCGTCCTGCTGCTGTTTGCCGGCACCGCGGCCGATCGCTTTGGGCGCGGCCCGATGCTCAGTTTGTATCTGGCGGTGTCGGCGTTGCTGGTCGGCCTGCAGGGATTCGCTGGCGGCGTGGTGATGCTAACGCTGTTCCGAGCCTTTGGTTTCGGCTTCAGCTCCGGTTTGTCCCCCATTACCAATGCCTATGTGGCGGAGAATGTGGCACCACGCACGCGCGGACTGGCCATGGGTGTCCTGCAGTGCGGATATCCGTTGGGCTGGTTTCTGGCATCGATGTTCGCGGTACCGCTGTTGGACAGTCACGGATGGCGTGCCATGTGTTTCGCCGCCTTTGCGGTGGTCCCGATCGCCGGACTGTTCTATTGGATGCTGCGTGATGCACCCGACGTGCAAGCGACGCCGGTCGCGCAACAGCACCGTGGCAATCTGCGCATCCTGTTCGGCGCACGACACCGAAGGAACTCGTTGGCCAGTATTCTCACCTATTTTGCTTTCGGCGGTGCCTATGCCGGCTCCGCGTTTTTCTTCCCAACATTTTTTGCCGAGGTGCGCGGATATACCCAATCCGAAGCGGCCGATCTGGTCGGTCTTTCCAATGGCATTGGCATCATCGGTTACCTGCTGGCGGCGATCGTCGGCGAGTACCTTCTACCCCGCCGCACCGTGTTTGTGCTGTGGGCGCTCGGCGGCACGCTGGCGTTGGCCGGCCTGATGTGGCTGCCCGACAGCCGCCTTGAAGACACCTTCTGGTACGCGCTGACCGCCGCGCTGTTTTATGGATCGCTGGCGGTGTTGCCCGTGCTGATCGCTGAAATATTCCCGCAGGAAGTGCGCGCCAGCGCGTTGTCCATATGCGCTTCGGCGCCGCTGAGCCTGGGCTTCGCGGTGTTCCCACTGCTGGTACCGATGGTCGTGAGCGCTGTGGGCTGGCAAACCGGCTTCACGCTGGTGATCTGCCCATTGCTCGCGATTGCGGCCACCGCCGCATTGTTCCTTCCCAACCGACCCTCCGGAATGGATCTCGCTGCTGACTCATAAATATGACTATTGCATGATTAATCATGTATCTGTTATGCTTCGCGCATGGATACAAATACTGCTACAACTGAACAGTCGCTACTGCTCGCATTTGCGACTGCATGGAATCGTCTTGAGCGCCGGCTGGACAGCGCCCTGGGCGCCATACGCGGTATCAGCCTGGCGGAGTACCGCCTGCTGCGAGCACTGGCTGACGCCCCTGGCGCGCAGGCCAGCCGCGTCGATCTGGCCCAAGCGGTTGGGCTCACCGCATCGGGTGTCACCCGGGCCCTGCGGCCGATGGAAAAGCTCGGGATGGTTTCCACCGTTAAAAGTAAGCGCGATGCGCGTCTGGCCATCGCGGCGCTAACCGTGGCGGGACGAGAATTGCTGAACGACGCCAACGGCGTCGTGAATGACAGCATGATCGCTGCGCTGGAACGCTCGCCCAAGGTCGCGGCGCAAAGCGAGCGGCTGATTAAGCTGCTCGATGATCTGGCGCGATAGGCGCTCGCGGTTATCTGCGCAGGCTCAGCCCATTTGTGTTAACGGGTATGCCCGCTGCCACCGGGGCAGGTTCGACTATCTGCATGATCTGATCGGCGGCGACATTGTTAAGCGTTTGCACAATACCGCTAGGCCACGCGATGCTCAGCACTTGGATAGTGCTGGCCTCACCTAGACCGAAATGCAATCGCTGATGATCCTGAGTCCCACGCCGGACGCCGCCACCCTGGTCACGCACCTGCACCACGCCATCGGCATCCAGCGTCACCCGCGCGCCGACACCATGGATATTAGACACCGTGCCAATCAGATCAATCTGCAGCCAGTGGTTGGAATTGCCTACGTTGCGGAACAACTGGTTGGGACCATCGTTAAACGGTGATTCCCCGCGGCCATTGGTCAACGCAAGGTCCAGAAAACCATCGCGATCGTAATCGGCGATTGCAACGACATCGCCGCGGCCAATCTGGCTGCCCTCTGCGCCGTGCCCCATGCGTAACTGGAAGCTACCCGCGCCAAGGTTTTCATACAGCAAATTTGGCAGGTTGAACGCCTGGCCGCGACAAACCAGATACAGATCCAGATCCGCGTCATTGTCAAAATCAGCCGCCGCCACAGACTCACAAGCACTTGGCATATCCAGTCCGGCCTGTGCGCTCGCCTCGTCAAACTGAGTATCGCTTTGCAGATAAAGTATGTCGCTGCGCTCGCCGTTGGAGCTGGTGAAGCCCTCAAGGACGAGATCGGTGATGGACTGCTCGGCGATGATTTTCAGATTGTGTGTGGGGCCGACGGACTCAATTAGCACCCACTCACCGGTGATCTCATCGATACCGACAAACACCCCTGGCTCGTTCGGGCCGTGCGGCGCAATGCCGAGCACCGCAGGATCATCCGCTGCCAGGGTGAAGCTCAGCGAGGTCGCCGGCATGCCCGACGCACCTATGAATATCTGATCTGGGTCAATCCGGTTAGTCGGGCCAAAGATGAACTCAACATCCCCTTGCGGGCGAAATCTTAGCCCAATCTCCCCGCCATTGGCGGCCAGGCGGCCCCATACGCTGCGCGAATCCGCCATCTCTGCAAACGATGCAAACGATGAGCGTAATCCGATCACATCTGCGCGCAAATCTCCGTCCACATCCCCGACCGCCACTTCGCGCACTTCCGTATTGCTATCCAGTCCGAACAAGGCGGTAAGATCGGTCCAAGGTTGGACATCAAAATCATACACACGATCCGGAAATCCAGGTAAACCGTGGATCATCAATACGGGCCCGGCAAACGCCTCGCTATAGATGAGTTGGGCCATATTATTGTCCTGGTCGGTCACCAACCCCAATGCTGGCCCATCATCTTGAAACGTGCCGGCCAGTTGTGTCATTAGCGTGGTGGGTGCCTGATCGTCTGCGCGCGGCCAGTTGGCCAGCAGCACATCCATATCGCCATCGCCATTGGGGTCCAGCCACAGTGGCATTCGACCGCGGCCAAACGCGTAATCCAGGCCCAGCAGTGGCGCGTCGTTTGTCAGCGTGAGGCCTTGCTCATTGACCAACAACACATTGCCACTCTGGCCCGAGCCGCTTTGCGCGCCCACCATCACTAGCAAATCCTCATCCCCGTCCGCATCAAAGTCCGCCCAGGCGGCACCGTGCAGATCGGCGCTCTGGAAGTTCGCCAGATTTGTGACGCGGCCAATCTCGTCGGTGAACCCTCCCTCAGTGTCGTTCAGGTACAGCTGAGGCACGCCGGCCGAATGGTTGCCGAACCAAATGTCCGGCCAGCCGTCGGCGTTGACGTCTCCCCAGGAGGCACCAAAGCTTGGACCTGAGTACTGCGCAGGCAGCGCATCGGACATCTCTTCAAACAACGGCGGTGCAAGCGCAACGCATTCGCTCACCAGACCGCTCGGGCCTGGCGGTAAAAAAAGCAGCGTCTTCAACAACCCGAAATCAACAAAATTAACATCGCCATCGGCGTTTAAATCCGCGACCGCATCGTTGGTGAAAAACACCGCCTTCATCTGAGCAAGGTCAGAAAAGTCGACCATGCAGTCATTGTTCAAATCACCATCACACAGGTTGCCGAAGCCATCGGCATCGCCATCCTGTTGGGCGGGATTTGAGATATCGCGGCAATTATCGCTTGCATCCCCAACGCCATCTGCATCAGTGTCGCCGCCTGCACGGCACAACAGCCCATTCACCATTGCCTGTTCATCGCCTTGGCATATCGTGTTGCCCAGATTCAGTGTGGGTCCGGAATCGTCACTGGCGTAGGCCGCCGGCACTATCGCGCACGCGAGCAGCGCTGCGCTGATGATGGTTGGTATCGATGTTCTCACGAGGTAATCCCCTGCATGCTCCTGGCAGTAATCTACAACATAGCGCGGACGTCGAGTTCTTCTGTGATTTAACAAAACGAGCGCATTCTTCACGATGCGTTTTCGCACATTCGACAGTGGCATAGTTCGCTCGGCGTTGCAACGCTCGGACGACGCTCGGCAGGCGTACGCTGACTACGGTGCGGACGGTCTCGCATCTAAACCCAGCGCCAGCGCCCCCGGTCGCCGTGGATCGGCCGCGCCGAAGAAAAAACCGTCACGTTGTAGGATGCTCTGCGTACTGCCCATGGTCTGCTGAAACTCAACCTCATGGCCCAGTTGCTCCAGCAACGCCGTTGTGTCCGCGTTCATCCCATACTCAATGCCCAGCACCTGGGCGCGCGAGTCCTGATGGATACGCGGCTGATGAGTGGCCTGGGCGACATTCATGCCGTGATCCACCACGTTAACAATAAGCTGCAAAATCACATTAATGATTCGGCTGCCGCCCGGCGTGCCGGTGACCAGCAGCACCTGTCCTTGTGGATCCATCACCATGGTTGGCGTCATCGTGGAAAGCATGCGCTTGCCCGGCGCCATCGCGTTTGGATGGTCCTGATCGGTACGATGACTGAAATTGCGAATCTGGTTATCAAACAAAATGCCGGTGCCCTCAGCTACAAAGCCTGAGCCGAACGAGTACCCCAGCGTGTAGGTGTTGGAGACCGCGTTGCCGGCCGCATCCATCACCGAAAAATGGGTGGTATCACGCCCTTCCTGCGGCTCCATCGACCAGGCTTGAATATCGCTCACCCGAGCGGCGCGCCCTAGGTCTATATCGCTCGCCATGGCCTGCGCGAGCGCCGCGCCCAGGTAGACCTGCAGTGGGATCGACACAAAATCCGGATCGCCCAGGATCGCGCGGCGATTAGCATACGCCCGCTTCATCGTCTCAGCCAGCACATGCAAACTGCGCGCGGATCCCGCGCCCATCTGTTTTAGATTGAAGTGGCTGAGGACGTTGAGCATCTGCATTAGGGTTACGCCACCAGCGCTGCTGAGCGGCGCGGCGACCACGGTATGCCCGCGGTACTGCGTGGTAACGGCGGCTCGCTCGCGCACCCGGTAGGCCGCCAGATCCGCCGCGTCAATGCTGCCGCCGGCCGCGGCCATCGCCGCAACGATGCGCTGAGCCACCGCGCCGCGATAAAACGCGTCCGCGCCATGCGCCATGATTTGCTCTATCGACCATGCGAGGTCAGGTTGACGAAGCTGCTCGCCGGCAATCGGAGCGGTGTTATCTTCGCGCAAATAAGCCGCCGCGCTGCTCGGAAACTGCGCCAACACGGGCGCGGTGGCGCGTAGCGCGAAGGCCAGATCCTCGGTGACGACAATGCCGTCTTGCGCCAGCGCGCGAGCGGGCGCGAGCAATTGCGCCCACGGCAATGAACCGTAGCGTTGCCACGCCAGGTGCACGGCAGCAACGGTGCCGGGCACGCCGGACGCCCGCGCCCCTCGGGTCATTGCATCCCAGTCAATATCTGCGCTGGCAGCATCACGATAGCGATCAAGTGAAGCGCTTAGTGGCGCCATCGAGCGATAATCCAACGCAATGTTCTCGCCGCTCTCAGCAAGATGGATCAGCATGTAACCGCTGCCGCCAATATTGCCCGCACGCGGCAGGGTGACCGCTAGTGCAAACGCCACCGCGGTGGCGGCGTCCACCGCGTTACCACCGTCGGCCAACACCTGCTGGCCGATGCGGGTAGCGATTGCATTTTGTGAGACCACCATCCCATCGCTGGCAATGACCGGATGGTGGATGGTGTTGTAACGGATCACCGATGCCGGTGTGGCTTTGGTACTAGCCTGTGAGGCCGCCGTGCTGCCGGGCACGGTCTTCGGTGTTTGCAACCCTGGGTTTTGGCAGGCGCTGCAGATCATAGCCAGTAACGCCACCCAGGCCAGCTTATGGCTACGGTAGTTGCGCTCGCGCGCGCCGCGCGTGAACCGTGTTTTGTGTATCGGTGTTATTAACATCAGTTTACGGCCACTGCCTGCGCACCCGGACGACGCGGATCGCTCGCCCCCAGGTACTGAGTACCATTCCAGAGTACCGACTGCAGGCTGCCCATGCTGTTCGCCTGATGCAAATCGTGCCCCCGCGCCCGCAGCGCCTGAATCGTGTCAGGGTTCAAACCGGGTTCGTGATACAAGCGGTCGGGATACCACTGGTGGTGGATACGCGGAACATGCGTTGCCTCGGCCACATTCACCTCGTGCGCCAGCACGTTCACCACCTGCTGTAACACCGCGGTAATGATCCGACTGCCACCTGGACTGCCAGTCACCAGGTACGGACGCCCGTCCCGCAACACCATCGTGGGCGTCATTGAACTTAGCGGACGTTTACCCGGCTCGATCGCATTCGCCTCTCCGCCCAGCAATCCGAATGCGTTGGGCACTCCCGGCTTGGACGAAAAGTCGTCCATCTCATTATTCAGCAAAAACCCAGCACCGGGTACAGTGATGCCTGAGCCGAATGAGAAGTTCAGCGTATAGGTATTGGCGACCGCGTTGCCGAACCGATCAACCACCGAGAAGTGCGTGGTGTCTTCGCTCTCGTAGGCCGGTGGCGTGCCCGGACCGATCTCGCTGGACGGGCGGGCAAGTTTCATGTCTATGTTGGCGGCTAGTTCCTTCGCATAGGCCTTGCTCGTCAGCCAGCGCGTGGGCACATCGTAGTAATCCATGTCGCCCATGTGAGCAGAGCGATCCGCGTATGCCCGTTTCATCGTCTCCGCCATCACGTGCAGGCTGGCCGAAGAATTCAAACCCATTTTCTTGAGCGGAAAATGCTCCAGCACATTGAGCATCTGAATCAGGTGAGCGCCGCCGGAGCTGGGCGGTGGCATGGTGACAATCTCGTAGCCCAGAAAAGTCCCGCGCAACGGCTCTCGCTCCACCGATGCGTAATCGGCCAGGTCTTGGTGAGTGATCAGCCCGTCGTTTGCTTGCATTGCGGCGACGATTGCGTGTGCAATTTCGCCCGTATAAAACGCTTGCCTGCCGCCAGCAGCAATCTGCCGCAGTGTATTCGCAAGCTCCGGCTGCACCAGCACGTCGCCCGGCTCATAGTTCATCTGGCCAAGCTTAAAAAACGTGGCGCGAGTAGCAGCGTCGCGCATCAGCACCTCGGCTCGTGTCGCCAGCGCGGAGGCGAGGTCGTAGCCGACCACCACCCCTTCCTGCGCCAACTGGATGGCGGGGGCAATGACACGTGCCAGGGGCATCGTGCCATAGCGTTCAAGCGCATGAGTTAATCCGGCAACGGAGCCGGGCACACCAGCGGAACGGTGGCTGAATCGCGCAAGCCCCGTATCGACCTCGCCATCAGCATCTAGAAACAGATCGCGATGAGCGGCCTTCGGCGCTTTCTCCCGGTAGTCTATTGCCACCGTGCGATCCTGCTCAGCCAGGTACACCAGCATGAAACCGCCACCGCCCAGGTTACCCGCACGCGGCAACACGACAGCCAACGCGAATCCGACACCCACCGCCGCGTCCACCGCATTCCCCCCCGCCGCCAGTATTTGCGCACCCACTTCACTGGCCACGCGGCGCTGGCTCACCACCATACCGGCGCGCCCCGGCGTCGGATGGTGAATCGCGTCGTATCGCAAAATAGGCGTCTTCGGTGCACTAACCAGTGCAGCAGGCGCACCAGCTAGTGCAGTGTGTGCGGGCACCATTAGATACAATGCGCCCAACACTGTTGTGCCCGCCCGCAGTACTCGAAACGCCGAATGCAATACAGCCATCATACTCGTTAGTATCGGTTGCCTTAACTACGCTGACATTACCACGCGCGGTCACCGCCCGTGTATCGGGTGGCGTACTCACTCGTAATTTCCCAGGCCACGCGCTGTAGCTCAGCGACCACGCCCAAATTAAGGCCGGCATCGTATGCCAGGCCCCGCGGTGAGCGCCGCATCAGCGTTGCGTAAAAAACGCACGCCGCCAGATAAGTGCCCGCCATAGACGGGTGACGACCGTCAGCGGTTCTAAGCGCCACCTCCGGCATGAGCTGCGCCGCGCGCGCAAACGCCAGCCCCACCGGTGCTACCAGCGCGCCCACTTCATCGCCAATAGCACTGTAGGCCTCACTCAATTGCGCCGTCATCTCCGGGCGACCCTCGTACGCCCAGGTCATGAACATTGCCGTGCGCGCACCGTGATGGCGGACGATGGCATCAAACTCCCGTACAGCATCGCGAAACGGCGCGGCCGTCGGCGGCGATATGGGCCCGCGGCTGTGGCCCTGCAACACCACCACATCCCAGGGCTCAGAGGCGACGATCTCGGCAAAAGCTGGACGATGCTCCGGCAGCCGCCCGCCGGACAGCGTTAGAATACGCAACCGCAACTGATCGCTCGGCACCACCTCGCCCGCGCGCAGCAACTGATATAAGTGTCGCTGAAGCCCATTGTTGTAGTACGTAAAGCTGTTTCCGACGAACAATATTCTGCTCGGCAGAACTGCAGAAGACTCACCCGCCCAGTGCTGCACACCGGCGGTGCACGCGCTGGAAACTGTCAAGACACTTAACAAAACCAGGCGCTGAACGAGACTGCGGCACTTCATGTGTCAACCCCAACAGTTGAGAAGGCGAGGCAGGTGACCTTCATGCCGCAGCCCGCTGCTGCGGGGCACTGAGGCGATTGTGCTGGGGTGTGCTGCGCACAGCCCGCAACTGTGGGCCACGTGAATTAGCATCCGGCCCGGGTACATGTGGTACCCGGGCCTTAGTCTTAGCTGATGCCGCTACAAATCCAGTTTCAGATCCAGATAGAACGAACGGCCAAGATCGCGATGCGCATCGGAGAAATAAGCGAATGAATCGTCCGCCAACGGCGCCCGCTCATCGGTAAGGTTATTAATCCCGAAACGCACGCGTGCACGGCTGTCCGATCCCCAGTCGAAGCGGTAATCGACAAACCCGTTGACTGTTGTCATTGAGGGGATTTCATAGCGCGTACCATCATCGAGCGTAAGCGACTCTTGAAAGAAGTCCCCCAGACGTACACCGCTGACTGCCGCCCGCCAGGGGCCGTTGCGCCAGCTGACTCGCATGGTGTACTTCGCCTCCGGGTTGCCGTCTACACGAACCAGATCGCTAAACCCGGCAACGGGGAAATCTGCGGGTACCTGGCCGGCTTCCTGCGCCGCGACCAGCACCGCAGCATCACCGCCCGCGCGCTGCTCGAACTTGTCCAGGAAGGCAGCCACAAAGCGCAAGTCGAACTCACCAATATCGCTATCTATGTTGTAGTAAACGCCCAGGTCATGGCCCCGCACAACGCGCTTATCCAGATTAACGTAATTATCGCTGATAAACTCAATATCACCCGCCGGGCAAATACCGGCGGCGGTGTAGATGGCAGCGACGTCGTCATCAATGTCATCGTCACGGCTCACTGCCGGATTCCCCTGCAGGGTCGAGCAATCGGCGATGCCGTGGTCCAGCCGCGCGACTAAGTCCAGGATGGTGTGGTTCTCCTCACCAAACAAACCGATGGTATCGTCCTTCTCTATCGCCCAGAAGTCCAGCGTGAACATCAGGTTCTGCAACGGCTCAAACACTAGGCCAATGGAGGTATTGGTCGACTCCTCCGGACGCAAATCCTGGCTGCCCTGGGCAATACGTTGCGTAGAATTCGAACAATCAACCGTATCCTGGTCCGGATCGCCGCCGTTTTCAGCCGCGTACACGCACGCCCAGTCGGTCCGTGTGTTCTGACGCGCCACGATTTCCTCGTTAATGGTCACCAGATTAGGTGCCCGAAACGCTTCGGACCAAGAGCCGCGTAACAACAACTGATCCATCGGGCGCCAGCCTGCAGCCACCTTGCCGACGCTGGTGCTGCCAACGTCAGAGAAGTCTTCAAAGCGCAACGCCAACTGCACGTCCAGATTATCAAACACCGGGATCTGCAACTCACCGAACAGCGAGGTAACATCACGCTCACCACGACTGTCCGGGGTGGGACTTGAATTCACCACATCCGACACAAACGGAAAGGTATCGCCGTCGAAATCGGTAAAGGTGATGGTGCCGTCCAGCCTGGGATCGCGGTCGTCAATGAACGATTCCTCGCGATACTCGATGCCGGCCAATACGCCCACTGCGCCTGAGGGCAACTCGAAAAGATCCGGTCGGGAAATCTTGAAATCGATCATGGTCAGTTCGGTTTCGTTGTCCCGTCGCACATCGATCAGCGTGCGCTCGATGTTACTGTCGATGCCGCCGGAAAACGGGTTGTAGGCCGCCGCTGTGGGATCGTTCAGCGCTTCCTGCATCAGCGTGTTGGAAATTCGGTTGTGGGTGATGTCGGTTTTCTCCGCCTTGGACCAGACCAGCGCGGTATCCCAGTCCCACGCGTTCCACGCGCCCCTAAATCCCTGCAGAAAACGGAAAGTCTCGCCGTCGTTATCGACAACTCTGGGCACTTCGGTAAAGCGCCCGTTGTCGATCTCAAGCTCTAGCCCTTCGCAGGGTACGTCCGGCCCAAGCACTTCGTCCGGCAGTCTATTGGGCGAGCCACAGGGGCCGAACGGGTTGTAGTAGTTAGCGGCACCCACGCGCAGGTCTACGGTGGAGAACGGCGCTGAGGCATGACGCAGCGTGTTGGTATTTGACGTGTATAGCGAGAATTCGGTATAGCTCTCAATACCATTCTCAAACTCATGATTTAGGAAGGCATAGATATTGGTACGATCGAGCTTGGAGAACAGATCCCGGTTCTCGTTGAGGTTGTGGCGGAAAGTCCCCTGGCCGTCAATCGCACCACAAGTCCCGAACCCAATATCAAATTCACAACGCTCATCCCCGATGGGGTAGGTCTCAAACTCGCCGCTGGAGTCGGTCAACACGCCGCTCAGCCCGGTGCCGGAGGCACTTTCCTGCACATCATACTGGCGGTACTGGGAATTCGCGCTGTTGTTGCGAAAATCGTTACCGTCGGCCCACGGCGAGCCCTCTGGCAGCAGTCGGCGAAAATCCGAATCAGCCCAACGCTCGTCGTCCTGTGAGTTCACCCGGCCACGTCGGTAGTGATTGGCGAACACACTAAAGTTGGTACGCCCGCCATTGAAGTTCTTACCCCACTCCAGGGTGAACGTCTGATCCGAACGGGGCAGATCCTCAAACTCGGCAAACTTGGTGCGGAATGAAAACCCTTCAAAATCGTTCTTCAGCACATAGTTGACCACACCCGCCACGGCATCCGCGCCGTAAATGGCGGATGCGCCATCGCGCAGGACTTCTGTGCGCGCCAGCCCGGCCACCGGCAGCGACTGCGAGTTGACTGTATTGACCGGCACAAAACTGCCACCGACTTCTTCGGTCTGGTAGCTGGCCGCGTTCACCAGGCGTCGCCCGTTCAGAAGTACCAGCGTGTTACCGGTACCGAGGTTGCGCAGGTTGTAGGCACCGATATCGCCGCGCGCCGAGTTGACCCCGCCACTGATGTTCTCCGCCTCACTAAAGTAGTTCTGGCCGTTCTCAGCCATGTACTCCAGTAACTCATCGCCGGAGTCGATGCCCAACGCTTCGATATCAGTGGCATCAATTACCGAGACGGGCAAGGCGTCGGAAATACTGGCACCGCGTATCTGAGTGCCGGTCACGATCACCTCTTCTATCTGCTCATCATCCTGCGCCTGCAATGCAGCCGGCATTACTGTCGCACCGACTAAAACAGCCACAGTGGGAAATCCCGAGACCAAACGAAACCTCTTCATCACTCCTCCCTCTACAGCCACATTGCGATGCCATCACCCCTCGCGAGGCACCGAAACAGCTATTCAAGGGGTAGCATGACGAGGAAACATCGAACACGCAAGCGCGCGGGACGGGGACGACGAGGACGGCCTAGCGCGACACCCAGTGCCGATTGGCGTGAGTGCTTAAGAAGCGTTCAGCCCCATCGCCCTGCAGCATTGCAAGCGTCGCCAGCGAGCCTGCCTCGGCGCAGGTATTGGCCGCGACGGTCACCGAGCCCGGGGCGTTGTCCACCGGCGAGGCCGTGCGCGGGTCCAGCACATGCCCGTAGCGCCAACCATCAATGATGACGTAGCGGCGCGAATCGCCGCTGGTGGCGAGCGCGCCGCTGTGCAAATGCAGCAATCGGTCGGCGCCACCAGTCGGTAAACCAATCGCCTCGATACCCACCTGCCAAGGATTGCCGTCATCGCGCGGCCGGCTGACGGCCAGGTCGCCACCAAAATTTACCAGTGTGCTTTGCGCGTGTTGTTCACGGGCGATCGCGGCGGCGCGGTCCACCGCATATTCCTTGCCAATGCCGCCAAAATCAATCTGCATGCCCAGCGGCAGGGTGATCCACGGCGCCGACCACTGGACTTTATCCCAACCGATATAGGGGCGGATATCACTCAATTGCTGCGTCGTGGGCAAATCGCCCATGCCATCTGGAGTAAAACGCCATATCCGTCTGAGCACACCGCTGGTGAGATCGAATGCCCCTTCGCTGCTGTGGTACAGATGCGCACCGAAATCGATCAGCCTGGCGGTCTCCTCATCCACCTGAACCGAACGTCCCGAATTGATTCGGGCGACTTGATTCTTGCGGCGATAGCGGGAGAACTTGCGCTCTATCCGCCAAGCCTCCTCCGCGAGCGCGTGCACCAGGCGGCCCGCTTCCTGATCGGTGGCCCGGTGGATTAGCACTTCACAGGGGCTGCCCATAGCGAAAAAACACCCTTTCCAGTAATCCTTATGATGGCTGAGGAGGATCTGCGACACATCGTGGGCACGAGCACTCATCCTAACCACCAAACCGGTAACCGACCTGCAAAATAATCGCCTGCAAGTCCGGGTTGAGATCAAACTGCTGCAACGATGCCGCAGAAGGCGCCGGCGTGACATTGCGCTGCTGATACAGCTCCAGCCGAGCGTTGAACTGTGCACCATTGCGCAGACGCTGGCGGTACTGTACCCCAAAGGTGGTAGCGTCAAATTCGCCCAAACGATAGTCGGCCGAGGCGAATGTCGGCAACGGCTCCCCGTCGAGCAGGTTCAGTCGATAAAATTCCGCTGCGCTTTGCGTGTAAAAGCGCACATGCGGCTCAATGCTCCGCCCCTTATCCAGATCCCATTGATAGCGCAAATCCACTGTGTGCGAGTTCACCTGCCAGTCATCGGTGTGATAGCGGTAGGCTGCATCCAGAATGCCCGTATCAAAGTGGTACTTGCCCTTCAGATAGAACGTGTTCTTCGTGCGCGTGTCGGGCCGGTTTTCGTACAGATGCATCCCCAGCCCATTGCTCTGCAACACCGCCTCGCCAGTGATGGGGTTGCTGACCGTCAGCAACTTATAGGGATCATTGAGATACCCATCGGAAATACTCACCCCCACATTGGCCTGCACCAGGAACCGGCGGCTGATAACCTGAGTCAGTCCCAGCAACACATCGGTAACCGTTTTGTCCTCTTCCGCCGCCCGTGCCGCCAGAACCGGATCGGTATTGCCGCCACCATCATCATCATCGCCATCCCCGGCGCGGATCATCGGACTCAGACCCAGCGGCACGCCGCCGACCGGATCAAATGTGTCGGTGGCAAACCCAACGCCAAGTTCCAGTGTGGTATTGCGCTGATTGAAGTCTCGCGCGATGCGCCCGTTAACCCCAAAGTGCTGGTAGTCGTATTCGCTAGAAACGCTCAGACCAACACTGCTGCGTAGCAGCCGATTGAACGCGTGCAACCAGCTTGCGGAAATTGCTACCCGTGTGTCCAGGAACGAATCATCCAGCGGCGTTTCTCCTGGTGCGACGGTGTAGCTGCCACTACCCGATGGACGGGTAAAAGTCTGCGCGCTGGCCGACGGCAATGCACCGGTTGGCGTTGCGCCGGTAAGCGTGTCTACCGCCAGCGTGCCAGTAAACGCGTTACTGTCGCTGAACTGTCGCGAGCCTTGAAAATTGGCACTCACATCCTGCACCCGGCCATCACTTTCGCCATAGAACATCAGTGCCGTGTCAAACGCCCACTTACTCGCCTCCTCCACCTGCGCATCTGCCGTGCTTACGCTACCCAGCAGCGCAAAAGCAGCCGCCGTCAACGACCTGCCAACCGGTACGCCCTCGCCAGACTCCGTGCCAAACATCAGCTTCACACCCGTGAGCGGATCCGCTGTTGCCAGGTCAGGTTCGCCAGTCGGGGGGCTTTTCAGTTGCATCCGCAGCCCCCTCCGCCGAAGCCCTGTCCACCACTGCTGGCCTCTTTGCTAAAGTACACATGCTCGTCGAACGCCGTCACCAGGGGATCGGGTACAAGCTGCATCTCGGACCGCGCCAGCAAATCACGGTCCCAAGGCTCAACCCCGATATTGGCGCACCCGCCCATCATAACCATCGCCGATAGCAGCGCCAGCAACGTTGCGCGTGGACGGCGCCACGGACTACTGAAATACCTACTCAACGCGCTTTCTCCTGTGCAAGCGCCGCGCGAATCGCGGCCTCGTAGTCCGCCGCATCTTTGCGACGAAAGCCTATGTGCTGATGAATCACCCGCCCGTTGGCGCCAAGCAGGTAGGCACTGGGCATGCCCGGCACCTGGAAGTGCCTGGCCAGTACGCCTTGGGGGTCGTACATGATTTCAAAGCTAGCCGGTGTGGCCTGCAAAAACTGATCTGCCAGCCCGCGCTCCTTGTCCACATTGATACCGACGATTCTCAGACCCGCGTCGCCGTATCGTCGCTGCATCTCGTTCATCCAAGGGAATGACGCACGGCAGGGCACGCACCACGAGGCCCAAAAATCCACCAGCAACACCTCTGCGGTGGCCACGTTGAGTGCCGCCGGCATCACCACGGACGACTGATCCTGTGCGTAACTTGAACCCATCGGCATCAGGCCCAGGCACAACAACGCGATCCATTTTTTCAATCTAGGCTCCTTACATTTTGCAGCGCCGAGTATCTAGATGCCGAACCGCCCGATGTCCGGTGTTGATGCTCGGTACGCCAACGCGAACCGCCTGGCGGTTTGCAGGCATCCGCTCATTAGAGGAGCCCGGCGAGCAGAATCTGTCGCGCTCAGGTCAGAATATTTAGCTTTATCCCGCTGAACAGTGGCTTATGGCGCGCTTGGCTCATTCGCAACGCCCACCGGCTGATAACATGGGGAAGACTACGCGGCTCGCCGCGACAGATAATCCACCTTAGCCCTCTCTAACCCTCTGGGCAGCCCATAATCTATAAGCGACGTTAGTGAAGAAGTTCAGTTCAGACCGACAACTTGTCAAAAACGTTCTGCACGGAAAGCGCGGCGCGTTCGATCAGTTGTTTGAAAATAACTTCGCTCGCCTGTTCCGCTTCGCCATGCGCCGTGTTGACGGCAACGAGGACCTGGCCCGGGAGATCGCCCAACAAACGCTGTGCACGGCTATGACCCAGCTACACACTTATCGCGGAGAAGCTGCCTTGTTTACTTGGTTATGCCAAATATGCCGAAATCAGCTAAGCGCCTGGTTCCGCAAGGAAGCGGTGAGAACGCAAAGAATCTCGCTGATCGAAGACCATCCCGATGTTCGCGCGGTACTCGAATCGCTGGAAGCGAGCGAGCTCGGCCCCGAAAACAACGCGTTTCTAGCCGAAGTGGGCGATCTGGTACGCGTGACGCTGGATCACTTGCCCGCCAACTATGGCAACGCCCTGGAATGGAAGTACGTGGAAGGCTATTCCACCCACGAAATCGCCAAGCGCCTTGGTTTGAGCGCGCAGGCAACCGACTCGTTGCTGGCGCGAGCACGACGCGCGTTCAAGCAGGCTATGGGTGCGAGTACCCCGCACCTTAAGGACTTATTTGCCAGCTAGCGCTGGAGACACGCCATGAGCCAGAAAAAAGACACCCCGGAATCGGACACCCGTCAGGAGGAAACCGTGGCACATCTGGTGCGCCACGGCGGCCGCCGGGCGAACCCGCCTGCGCACATTCGCAAAGCCGTGTACGCCAGCACGGAGGCCGCATGGCAGCAAAGCGTGCAGGCGCACCGGCAGCGCCAACACACACAATGGCGCAGAGCAGCTGCTGTGCTGATCGTCGGCGGAATCGGCATCTTCATGGCGCTGCAAAGCCGCATCCGCGCGCCTGGCCCGAGTGTCGCAGTCGCGACCGTGATGCGGGTAAACGGCACTGCGCAATACGCGCGGGACGCCAAACAATGGGCGCCGCTGATTGCTGGCATGACAGTAGCGGCCGGCAACACCTTGCGCACGCTGGCAGACGGGCGTGCCGCACTGACGCTTTCCTCTGGGCACTCGCTACGCCTTGACCAGCGCACGCAGGTAAGCCTGCACGCGGATCGAACGCTCGCACTTGCTCACGGCGCGGTGTATGTGGATTCCGCGATGGCCCTGACTACTCCGGCGGACGGCGGGCTTCGGGTGAGTGCCGGCGGCTTATCGGTACGCGAGATAGGCACACAGTTTGAAGTTCGCAGCCGAAGCGCGAACCAGCTCAGCGTGCAGGTCCGCGAGGGCCAGGTAGAAGTCCGCAGTACAACCGGCAACCGTGCTCAGCCGACCGACGCGCGCGCTGGCGAACGTATTACTTTCAGCGATGGGGCCCTGCTGGAACGGACCGCCGTACGCGCCGATGACAAAACCTGGGATTGGGTGCAGGCAGTTGTGCCTACATACCAGTTCGATGGTAAAAGCCTGCGCGAGTTACTGCACTGGGTTGAGCGGGAGACCGGCATGATCGTGGTGTTCAAATCAGAGCAAGCGCGCGTGGCGTCCCAACAGGCCATCGTGACCGGATCGCTGGATGGCTGGAGCCCAATACGTACGCTGGACACGGTTATTCTGACCACACGGCTACGCTATGCGGTCGAGGATGGCAAACTCGTCATTGACGTTCGCCCGTAACTCCATCCCTTTGTTTATCTACCGGGTTGCGGACAGCGCGTGCCTGCTGCGGTACAGTGCCCATCGCCGCTGATTTTCGAGATGTGCATGCCGCGCGTTGTCCTCACATTGTGTCTGCTCGCCTTCCCGCTATGGGCCGGCGGCGTCCCTGCGCAAAGCGTACCGCTGGCCTCGCTGATCGAGCAGTTACGCAACACCGGGGTAACCGTCATCTACAGCACCGATGTCGTGCGCCCGCACATGCGCTCACAAACGACCCACACAGGCACGCCGCTGCAGGCGCTGCGTGCGGCGCTAGGCGAGCACGGACTCACCCTTAGTCTCGTCGATGCCAGCGTCAGCGACACCAGTGCGGTTTACTTGATCCTACAAGCTACCCAGCACACGCCCACGAAAGTCGCACCGGGCAACCTGATTGGGCAGGTGCGTGAGCAACGCACGGGTGTACCCGTGCGCGGCGCAGATATTGAGGCGCTGCCGCACGGGGTAACGAGCACCACGGATGCGGACGGTCGCTTCCAGCTACTGGGTCTGCCGCCTGGGCAGTACACCGTGCGAGTGCGCCACGGCGGATTGCAGATCGATACGCAACAACGCGCCACCGTGCGCAGCGTGCGCACCTCACGTGTGGACTTCCAAGTACGCCCGGCGCCGCGCGCGTTGCAGAACCTGGTGGTGGCCTCCGGTCGTTACCGGTTAGCATATATTGCGCCGGACTCGCACAGTTTCTTCAGTTCCGAAGACCTGTTGCGTTGGCCCGATCCGGGTGCTGATCCTCTGCGCGCGCGCCAGCGCCTGCCCGGTGTGGCCGCCGGCGGCGTCTCGGCCCGCGCGCACGTGCGCGGCGGTGAGGAGGACGAAACCCTGGTGGTGCTCGACGGCGTTGCACTCTACGACCCCTTCCACCTGCGTGACTTTCAGGGCCTGTTCAGCACGATCGATGCACTTACCGTCGGCAGCATGGACGCCTACAACGGGACTTTCCCGGCGCAGTATGGCGATCGTCTGAGCTCGGTGATGGATATTGTGCCGCGCCAAGCCGATGAGGCGCGCTACACCCGGGTAGGGCTCGATCTGTTCAATCTCGGGCTGTTGAGCCAGGGACTATTTAACAATCAACGCAGCGAGTGGCTTATCTCCGCGCGTCGAGGCACGTTGGATTGGGTGCTGGATGCCGCCAATGCGGATGTCGGCGCGCCGCGTATGGCGGATGCGTTGCTGCGCCTGCACCATAGATTCAACGCCAATACCCGCGTCTCCACCTCGCTGCTGCTGTCTAACGATGAAATTGCGGCAGACAACGCCAGCCTCAATGAAACTGCCAGCGCCAGTTACGACGACAGTCAGGTGTGGATACGCGCGGATCATCGCTTTTCACCTGCCTGGTCGGCCAGCGCCTGGCTCTCCGGCGCCCATCTTGACAGCCGGCGGCGCGGGCGCAGTGGCGATGATGAAGGTGGTGGCGTCGCGAATGTGGTGGACGAGCGCAACTTCTCCGGCACACGCCTCAAGGCCCAAGTCGAGTTCTCGCCCAACCAAAGATACCTGGCGCGGGCCGGCATCGAGGCGGCCACCCAGAACGCCGACTACCGCTACCACGCCAACGGCACGATTAACGATCCGCTGGGCCTGCTGAGGCCGGCGGACCGCGTGCTCGGGCAGGATACGCAAATTGCGTTGGAAGGCGAGCGCTACACCATTTACACCACCCATCGCATACAACTGCATCCGCGCTGGACCGGCGAATTCGGATTGCGCTGGGACCGCCAGACAGCCGGTACCTTCGCCGATACCCAAACCAGCCCGCGCGCCTCGCTGCTGTTCAGGGCGGGGCCGAATACCGACCTACGGTTGGGCTGGGGTCTTTATCATCAGGCGCAGCAACTCAACGAGCTGCAGGTAGAAGATGGGATTACCCACTTCTTCGATGCCCGGCGCGCCAGCCACAGCACGTTGGGCCTCACTCATCGGATCGCGGACACCATCTCGCTGCGAGTTGAGATGTACAACAAGAACCTTCAGCAGGTCCGCCCCCGCTTCGCCAACCTCTTCGATTCACTGGTGTTGTTGCCGGAGCTGCGCGCAGACCGGGTGAAGATTAGCCCGGACAGTGCACGAGCACGGGGGCTTGAGATACTGCTGCGTGGGAGTGCGGACGCATCGCTGCACTGGAGCGTCACCTACGCCCTCGCCTCCATCAAAGACCGGATCGGCGCGCAGCGTATCTCCCGTGAGTGGGAGCAGCGTCACAGCTTTGGCTTCGCGCTCGGCACGCAGTGGCGCCGCTGGCAGTTGTCACTGAGCGGCACCCATCACAGCGGATGGCCAATTACGACACTCGCCCTGGGCGAAGACGGACAGACCGTACAGACAGGCCCGCGCAATGGTGCAACCTTGAAGGATTACACCGCCATTGATGCCGGGGCCAATGCGACTTCGAGCTTAAACGAGGGCGGCTGCTGCTGTCCTTTGAGGCCAAGAACCTATTCTCTCAGCGCAATCCGTGCTGTGTGGCGTACACCCTTGAGCAGGGCCTGCTGAGCGCTAAACCGGGGTACTGGCTCGGTATCCTGCCGCTGATCGGGGTGGCTTGGGAGTTCTAAGACCCCGCGCGATTTTGCACTTGGGTTTGTAATATGTGACTATATGGTCACATATGGATGCACAGGCAAACATCAGCACGTCGCCTACCGCCGCCGACCCGGATGAGCGGGTGTGGGCAGCGTTAAACGACACATCGCGGCGGCATATGCTTGATTTGTTACGCAGTGGGCCGATGAGCACCTCTGCCCTCTGTACCCACTTTGAGTTTTCGCGCTTCGCCGTCATGAAACACTTAAAGGTACTGCAAGCCGGAGGCCTGATCCTGGTCGAGCGGCGCGGACGCGACCGTATCAATCACCTAAACCCCGTGCCCATCCAACGCATACATCGTCGCTGGATTCGCCCGTTCGAGCAACTGCCTGCCGATCGCCTGCTGAAACTTAAGGCGCTCGCAGAAACCAACCTGGAGAACTGACATGACGCAACAAACCGCCCACATCGGGCAGGTGACCATGCAAGTACAAATCGCGGCACCACCGCAGAAGGTGTGGCAGGCGTTGACCGATGATATCGGCCAGTGGTGGCCCGCGGAGTTCTATGCCGGCGGCGCTGCGGACGCGCGCAATTTCGCACTCGAGGCGTGGCCGGGTGGGCGCATGCCGGAGCAATGGGATGAAGGCGGCGGCGTGCTCTGGGGCACCGTCGTGTGCATCGACCCGAACGTGCGCCTGCAAGTGCTCGGAACCACGTTTCCCAACTGGGGCGGCCCCTCTCAGTGGTACGGCACCTGGGATCTGGGAGCAAACGAGGGCGGCACGTTGTTGGCGTTTTCTGAAACCGCACTTGGGAAAATGTCTGAAGCCGGCATGGCCGAGAAAGACAAAGGCTGGCAGTTCCTGTGGGGTGTGCTGAGCGCCCACGTGGAAGGCTCG
>CBDUQI010000033.1:0-37225 GCA_965369325.1 uncultured Gammaproteobacteria bacterium | reverse complement strand
TACCGATTGGTCGGCGCCGATATGCTGGGTTTTGGCTTCTCCGCCAAGCCTCGCCGCCATCGCTACTGCATCGCTGAGCAGGCTGATATCTTCGAGGCGCTTATGCGTGAGCTTGATATCGGCCGCTGCCACATCTTGGCCCACGACTATGGCGACACGGTGGCGCAGGAGCTGCTGGCACGGGGGCGTCTGCGCGAGCGGTGGCTGTCGGCCTGCCTGCTCAACGGTGGGCTGTTTCCGGAGACGCACCGCGCGCGGCTGGTGCAGAAGCTGCTAGCCAGCCCGCTAGGGCCGTTGGTGAATCACCTGTTGGGAGAGCAGGCGTTCAGGCGCTCGTTCAGCGCCGTGTTCGGGCGTGATACCCAGCCGAGTGAAGCCGAACTGAAGCACTTCTGGGCGTTGATCAACGCGAATGACGGGCGGCACGTTTTTCATAGTCTCATCGGTTATATCGCCGAGCGATGCCAGCACCGAGAGCGTTGGTTGCAGGCGCTGGAGGATGCCCCGTGCCCGATCGGGCTGATTAACGGGCTCAGCGATCCGGTCTCTGGCGCACATATGGTGGCGCGGTTTCGCGAACTCCTGGGCGATCAACATTTTGTCCGTGAGCTACCGGGCATTGGCCACTATCCGCAAGTGGAAGCGCCGCAGCAGGTATTCGACGGGTATATGGCATTCATCCAGGCGTTGGGGAGCACCGCGGCGGACCGTGTACAGGACGGTTGATAATTTACTCGGGCGCGCCTACAATACCGCCAGCTAACAAAAAAAGAACTAGTTAATGCCAGTAGATCAAGATCTGGAAATTCTCAAACAGGCTGGCATCGCCAGCCTGGCGGCGCTGGCCAGCTCGGCCGCAGCCTTTGTCCGTGAGCATCCTATTTATCGTACCCAAGCGATGCCGAATGCGTTAAGCGAGGACGAAGAGGCCTTCCTGCGACGGACTGGCGCGATCAGCGGTGGCGTACATGCCCAGGCAGCCGCGGATGCAAACGTCACGGTAATTGCCGCGGAATACGCTCAGATGGTGGCCTCGGCGTACAGTCAGAAAGAGGTCGCAGGACGGCTTGGCGTGAGCACCAGTCGTGTGCGTCAGCGCTTGGACAGCCGTTCGCTCTTCTGGATTAACGGGGCGGCCGGCCGAGTATGTCCGCGTTTTCAGTTTGTCGATGACGCTACCTTGCCGGGCTTTGAGCAGGTGCTGAAGGCCATTAGTCCCGAAGCCCATCCGATTGCAGTGCAGCGCTTCTTCCTAAAGGTGAGCCCGGATCTGCTTTCGCATACATTTGGGCAGGCGCTGAGCCCGCGTGACTGGCTGGCCACCGGGCATCCGGTTGATCCGGTGGTTGTGCTCGCGCGCGAGCTGTAAGCTGCCGCCGAGCCTTCGCGCGTGGCGAAATTTCCCGAACCTCCCGGCCTGGACGCATTGCGCAGGATTCCCGCGCAGATGGTGGAGCTGCCCGCCGGCACTGAGGTGGTGCGGATATTCTACGCAGGCGGCGAGCACCCCACTCAGTGGAATGCCTTTCGATACTTTGGGCCGACCGGCAGCCGGTTTGATCATCAGCAGGCAGATTCGCAGGTGCAGAACCGCGGCGTGATGTACCTGGCGGCGGGGGATCAGGCCACGCCGACATGCCTGGCCGAAGTGTTCCAGGTGACCCGCGTGATAGACCGCTTTTCGCGCGACCCGGTGTTGGCAGGTTTTCAGCTTGCCGAACCCTTGCGGCTGTTGAATTTGCGCGGGCCCTTCTGCACAGCGATTGGGGCTTCCACTGCGATCCACTCAGGGCCACGGCCCCGCGCCCGCCGTTGGGCGCAGCAACTATACGAGGCCTACCCAAAGGCGGACGGGTTGTACTATGCCTCATCTATGTACGCTAACCAGCCGGCGATCGCGCTGTTTGAACGGGCGGCGCGCGCGATGCCCCGCCGCCCGGTGTTTCACCGTCAGCTTAAGGATCCGGTGCTTGCCCATGTGCTGACCCAGACCGGGCAGCAGATTCGCTATCAGGTTGTTTGAGGCTGGGCTGGAGCGTTGGCCGGCGCGGCGATGCCGCGTGTGGCGCTAGTCAGCAGGTTCCGTTTCGGCGTAGGCATGGCCTGGTTTCTGCAGCACAATTTCCCCGTTGGTATTGCTGCTGGAGGTTAGTCGTAGCGAGGTCATGACGGCGTGCAAAAACGCTTCGCGATCGCCTGCGGGCACATCACCACTGAAGGCAAGTGATGCTACTTCGCTGTCCAGCAGCACAACGGGCCGCTGCAAATAGCGGTTAACTTCGGCCAGCACCTCCACCAGTGGCGCCTCATCGAACAGCAGTTGCCCTTGTCGCCAACTGATGGTGTGTGCGACATCGCCGGTTTGCACCATGCCCTGCTCAGGACCGTCCGCCTCCACGATAAACTGTTTGCCGGGCAGAAGATTGATCACGGCCTCGCTCGAGGAGCGTTGGGAGGGGATAATCTGCACCCCGCCGCGCGCGACCGTCACTTTCAATATGTCCTCCAGCGCCAGCACATCAAACAAGGCGCTACGCGCGATAATGTCGTAACCATTGGCCGTGACGGTTACTGGACGTCGCAGATTGACCGGCACATCAAACAGTACCTGTCCGCGCATCAGCAAGACCTCGCGTGAAGTCGCGTCGTTGCGGGTTTGGACGGCCGTGTTCGTGTTCAGCGTCATCATGGCGCCGTTCTGCAGGTCTACCTCTAGGCGCCCAGCAATGGGTGTCTGGAAGTCCGGATGCTCGGAGAGCGCCTCGCCGGCGTTGAGTGCCCGTTTTATGTCAGCACCAAACCCGAGAAGCAGTCCGCTCGCGATGGCCGCAACTGCCAACCCCGCGACCAGGAAGGTGCGCCGACGGCGTTTCTGCTGGCTCTGCTCCTCGGCAATGCGGTCCAGCGTATTCTGGTGCAGCTTAACTAGTGCGTCACTTGCGGGCAGCGTGCGAACCTGCTGCCAGATATTGTCCACCCTTGAGAAGGCATCCCGGCGCAGTTCGCTCTGGTTTATCCAGGTATTGAACTTCTCGCGCGTCTGCTCGGTGGCGTTGTCGGCGCGTGTGCGCACAAACCACGCGGCGGCTTCTCGGTCCAGCGATGCAGGTGCACTGTGGTGCTGATCGGGGTCGTGCGGGCGACGTAGCCCGCCATCCAGCGGGATGCGCTGGGTGGCCAGATGGCTCAGCGCATCGACCAGATGCCGTTCCACATGTTTGCGCGAGAGGTTCATCGCCTGCGCAATCGCGACAACGCGTTGATTTGCGAGCGCGCGCAGCGTGAACGCATCCTGCGTGCTTTGCGCCAGTGTGCTCATCCCATGCAACAGGGCGCCCAGCGTATCGTCAACACCAGCCTCGCTCGGCTGCGGTTCCTGTGGTTCGGTAGAAGGCGGGGGGGCTTCGAAGTGCGCTGGCTCGGCATCGGCTAATTCTGCTGATGGCTCGTCGGTTTGCTCCGGCAGTTCGGGCGCTTCGGCTTCTATCTGCGGCGACGATTCTTCGGTTTGCTTCGGTAACTCGGGTTGAGGGGCTTGCGGCGGGTCGAGTACTTCGACTTCGGCTTCTGCGTCCTGTGAAGGTTCGTCCTGTTGCGCCGGGTGTGCGGTTTGCGGTGCGTGCGTCAGCTCGATCACTTGCGCATCTTGCATTGATTCTTGCGCTCGCACCGGGTGTGCGGTTTGTGGTGCGTGCGGCAGTTCGAGCACTTCCGCTTCTTGCGATGGCTCGTGCGTTTGCGTGGATTGTTCGGTTTGTGGCGCTTGCAGGAGTTCTAGCACCTCCGCCTCTTGCGATGACTCTTGGGTTTGCGTTGGCTGTTCAGTTTGTGGTGCTTGCGGGAGCTCAAGCACTTGCACATCGTGCGAGGATTCCTCCGCTGGGGTGTCGATTAGGTCTTGTGGCCGCTCGCCCGGTTCTGACAGTGCGGGGGCTTGTGCCCGTCGATACTGCTGCAGGATAACTCGTGCGACCTCTGGGTACTGTTGTTGGCGCTCGCCTGGATCATTCGGGTCTTCGCACGCGGGCACATTGGCGCTTGCCCAGGCGAGCAGCGCTTGAAGTTCCTGCGGGTCGTGAATCTCATCGGCGAGCAGCCGCCGTAACCCGCCACCATGTTTGTTAGCAATCCTGCGCGGATCGCCATCGCTTGAGCAAGTCATGTTTTTGTTTTTCTGACATGTTCGACGTTTGTTATTGGCTGTTGTTATACGTGATTGCCCGGCGTACCTCCCTGGCATCGCGCTCCGGCCGCAGATCGCGGCCAGAGCTATATCATAGAGTGAAAATGACGAAGAAGATAGCGGGTGTGGCGGAACGCCGTTACGCTGGTTTTGACGCGAAGCGCCCGGCGATCTCAGTCACATGGCGAAGATCTGATCCGCAGCAACCGCCAAAAATATTCACCCAGGGCATTTTCTGGACCAGTTGCTCGTATTGCCCGGCCAACTCCACCGGGTCGCCATCATCCAGCACTTCGCATTCGTCCAGCTCTGCGTGGCTGGCGCGGGACGCGTTGCAGCGCAATCCACGAATGCGTCGGGCCCAGGCACTATCGTCAAGCACGTCGTCAAAGTGCTCAGGATGCGCGCAGTTCACCATGAAGTAGCTGGCGGCGGCGTCGGTCGCGGTGTCCACCTCGGTGATGGCGTCCGCCAGTGATTGGCCGGTCGGCAGACGTCCGTCGGTCTCCACGGTGAAGGAGATTGCCACTGGCAGGGATGTCTGCGTGGCGGCCCGGATCAGGCCGATGGCTTCATCTGCCTGGGTAAAGGTGAGGCCGGTAATCATGTCCACCTGGGTGTCGGCCAACCAACGAACCTGGGTGGCGTGGTAAGTCTCGGCTTCCTGTGCGGCGATGGAGGTTTCTGGCGCGTAGGCATCGCCGCGCGGACCAATCACACCATTGAGCACGATGGGCTGTGTGTTGTCAGCGAACTCATCTCGCAGAGCGGCGATAAACGCAATGGCTTCGCGGTTGGTTTGTTGCAACTGCATCTGGCTAACGCCAAGGTCGCCGGCCCAATGCATATGCGCTTTCCATGTTTGGCTGTCCAGGATAAAGCCGGTGTCGTGCTCGCGGGCGAGTGACAAAAATCCACGAAGGTAACGGGCGACAGCCTCGCGCGTGTCGGCGTTTGGCAATAGTGTGTGGGCGGCAAACTCGGGAATGTCGATGCCGTGGTTAAAGATCAGGTCGGTTTCGATACCTGCGTCGGTCAAAAACAACCGGTCGGATAGTTGGGGCAGTTGCTCACGATACTGGGTCATTGTGATTTCCTCCTTGTGTGTGGCGCGGGCGCCGTGGGGGGCGAGTAACGTCGCAGTACTATGACGAAGTGAGCGGCCGGGCGCATGAACTGGGGCTGACCAGTTCCTGACCAAATGATGACCCGAACTGCATAGATGTACGGGCAGGCAAATAAAAACGCCCACCCGGTTCTCCGGATGGGCGTTACCCAAGTGCCCGCGCCAGCCTTACGCCGACGATGCAGCCATGCCGCTGGTTACTGCATGGACCAGTTGACGGTGAGCCCGACGGTGCGCGGTGGGCCGAACACGCCGATCACGCCCGGGCCAATGACATAGCTGTGAGCGATGTACAGCTCATCGGTCAGGTTCTTGCCCCACAGCGCCACCTCCCAGCGTTCATCACCGGACACCCAACCAATGCGCGCATCGAGCAGGTCCTGCTCCTGCACGATGGTGCGCTGATCCAGGTAGTCAGTTATCTGCTCATCGGTGTGTGATAACGAGACACGCAGATCCAGTTCACCGTCCTGCATCGGCCAGTTGTACTCCGCCGCAATGTTGTAAGAGGTGTCGGGTGCCTGGCGCAGATCCGAGCCTGAGACATCAATGTCGTTGAGAATCAAACCCTGCACGTCGGTGTCCAGCAGTGCCAGGTTGCCGGTGAGCTTCAGGTTCTCGGTCGGGAACCAGGTTAGTTCCGTTTCCAGGCCCGAGATCTCGGCGGTGCCGATGTTGGTGGTCACAAAAGTGCCGAAGTCCGACCCGGGTACGGGCCCGAACCGTACCACCTGCAAGTCTTCGTAGTCGGTGAAGAAGCCGGTGATGTTCACGCGCAGCGTGTCGTTGGCAAGATCGCCCTTGTATCCTACTTCATAGTTAATTGCGGTCTCAGGCTCAACCGGCGTGATCGCCGCTGCCGCGATGCCCTGGGAGCCGCCGAAGCCACCGCTCTTGTAGCCCTGTGAGGCCGAGGCGAACAACATCGCGTTGTCACTGGCCTGCCACTGCAGCGCGACTTTAGCGGAGAAGTCATCCCAATCCTCGCTGGTGCGCAGATCAAAGGACTCGGCGATAATGGCAAGGCTGCCGCCCACGCCAGCGCAGGCCGGAAACCCTTCGAAGGCAGTGCCGGTGCGGTCAGCGCCGCAGTTGACGCTATTGGCGCGGTACTTTTTGTCATCCACGGTGTAGCGCCCACCGAAGGTCAGCGTCACTGCGTCGTTGAAATCATAGGTGCCCTGACCGTACAAGGCCCAACTGGTGGTTTCGTTAAACGTGGCTGCGTACTCGTTACCGATGACTGCCTGGTCGCCCGGGTCCGCCAGGCGGAACACAGTGTTGGGATCCTGAACGCCCGCGGCTGTGATCTTGAACTGCTCCACGCGGTCGGTGTCTTCTTTGAGGAAGTAGGCACCGCCGGTGTAGTTGAACGGGCCTGACTGCGTTGAGGTCCAGCGAAACTCCTGTGAGAAGGTGCTGATGTCTTCGATAATGTCATCAATCACCTCGTCAAACGGCAAACCCAGACCGCCCAGTGGCGCACCGGCCGAGGCCATCTCCCAATCCGTTTCCGCGTTGCGTACGGCGGTGATGGTGGTGAAGATGCCGTTCTCGCGTTCGATTTCGCCCCTAAGGCTGACGCCGCTGGCCGAACGTTTGGAAAAGCCGTCAGCAGGCGCGGTGACGTTACGACCGCCGCCGCCGTTGGCAGCCTGGATCGCGATCAGCGGTGCGTTGTCCGCGAGCGGTGTGCGACCCATGTCTTCGCGGTCATCCTCCATGTAGTCGCCGGACAGCAACCAGTCCGAGCTTTCGGCGGTGTAGCGGACCTGTCCGCGGAAGGAGGTCTGGTCTTCATCTTGCTGTTTCTTGTTCAGAATGACATTGTCGACGAAGCCGTCGTGCTGGCGATGGTTAACCACGATTTTGGCGGACAGCTGATCGGACAATGGCCCGCTCAGGTAGGCTTGAGTGCGGAAGATGCCCTCGTTACCCACGGTCACGCCCACCTTCGCGGTCGGTGTGTCGGACGGTTTGGAGGACACCACATTAATAGCGCCGCCAATCGAGTTACGTCCGAACAGCGTGCCCTGCGGGCCACGCAGCACCTCCAGACGCTCAAGATCGAACATGTCGAAATTAATACTGGCCAGACGTCCGATATACACCCCGTCAAGGAACAGGGAGACGGAGTTGTCGAGGCCTGCGCCATCGTCAATCGAGCTAATACCGCGCATGGACACAAGGGCCTGACCCGGTGAGAACTCGGCATAGGCCATGCCGGGGACATTGGCGGCGACGGTGGCCGGATCGAAGATGTCGGCCTTTGCGAGGGTGTCTGCCGTGAGTGCGCTAACGGTCACCGGTATCGACTGAAGGCTTTCCTGGCGATGCTGGGCGGTGACCACCACCTCTTCCAGTTGCTGCGCCTGGGCTGATGAGCCCGCGCCGAGTAGAAGCGCCGCGCCAACTAAGCGCCTGAATGTGGATCCGTTCATAACTCCCCCTGATACTAAAACGCGGATAGCCTTCGGCCAGCCACTGCACTGGTCTGGCGCGCTAGGCGCCCACAGTTGATACGACTCGCGCGGCGATTGCAAGAATTGTTGTGTCGCTTTTTTCGGGGCCGTCCAATTCAAGTCCCACCGGTAAACCGCCGCTGGTTTTCCCCACTGGCACTGTGACCCCTGGCAGGGCGGCAACGCTCGCCGGATCGGTGTTGCGAATGTAGGTGGGGAAGGTGGGTACCTGCTCGCCGTTGAGTTCGACGCTGTGCATGCTGCCGTCAATCGGGCGGGCCGGCAGTGTGGTGCACGGAAATACCATTCCGTGCAGTTTATTGGACTGAAAGTACCCGGCCATGCCATGACGCAGAGCCTCCCGCGCCTTCAGCGCGCTTTGATACGCCTCCTCTGGCATCGCGCCGTCACCGAGCAGTGATGCCATGATGCCGTGCACATCCTCACTGGCGCTGCGCCGCGCCAGTTCTTCCATGCCGATGCCCGTGTTGTACTGGTGCAGATAAGCAGGCAGGTCGTGTGCCGCTTCGTACAGCGCAATTGGGAAAGCACTGGCCTGAATCAACTCCGGCAGGTCCGGAAAGTCCGCTTCGATCAGCGTAATACCCGCCGCATCCAATCGTGCCAATGCGCGCTCGATCACGGGCACAATCGCGCGGTCTAGTCCGGCGTAGTAGTACGCTCGTGGCACCCCTAGACGGATCTGGGTGTTGTCCATCTGCGGCGCGGCCGGCGCGCTTGGAACGATAACATTATCGAGTCGTATGAGGTCTTCCACCGTCCGCGCAATCGTGCCGACGGTATCGCGCGTGTGCGAAATTGGTGTGACGCGCGTACTAGGGTATCGCCCGCTGGAGGGGCGGAACCCGCAGACGCCAGTCAGTGCGGCTGGGATTCTCACTGATCCTCCCGTGTCGGTACCTAGCCCTGCCGGCACGACCCCAGCTGCCACCGCTGCGGCAGTACCGCCGCTGCTGCCACCCGCAAACAATGTCGGGTTGATCGGATTGCCGACCGCGCCGTAGGCCGCGTTGTTACTGGTGATGCCGAAGGCCAGTTCGTGCAGGTTCGCCTTACCAATGACGACGGCACCTGCGCCGAGCAGACACTCAAGCGTCTCGTTGGTTGCATCGGGCACAAACGTCTCCAGCGCCGGGGTGCCGGCGGTGTTGGTGACGCCCGCGAGGTGGATGTTGTCCTTTACCACAATGGGCATGCCGTGCAGCGGACCGGTCTTTCGTCCCTGCGCGTGGGCCTCGTCCAGCGCGCGGGCGCGCTTCATCGCGCCTTGCTCATCCATGGTGATAAGCAGATTCAGTTTCTGATGCTCTTTAGCCCGTGCAATCGCGGTTTTTACTTGTTGCTGTGCAGTCATGGGGTCCCCCTCAAACTCACTGGTTGGCCGCAGCCTAACTTAATTGCTCGCGCCGCGTTACGCGATCCACAAAATTCTAGGTATTGCTTCGGCGAAGTATCAAGCGCGGCTGAGCAGGTGTTGGTCAGATCGCGTAGTGATATCGCGACTCGATAACTCGCGTGGCAGTTAGTCTTATCTGGGGAACTACCCAACATGAGGCGGGTCAGAACGCCCTAATTGCAGGCGTAGAAAATCGGGCCGTAGCGCCCTTGGGATGGCACGGGTCGGGTGAGTGCGCAAGGCAACTACGGGTATCCACAACAAAGCGAAAGCACATCTTAAGGCTGGGCAGCTGAGGCAGGCTGAGGCCTGCTATCGCGAGTTGTTGGCGCATACGCCAGAGGACTTCGTGGCTGTCACCGATCTTGGCATTGTGTTGCATCAACAGGGGCAGGCGGCAGCGGCTCGCCAGGCGATGCGCCGCGCGCTGGATGTTAATCCCGCCTATCATCTTGCTCGCAACCATCTTGGCTATCTGTTAATGCAGGCGGGCCGCTTAGCTGAGGCGCTGGCGTGCTTCGATGCAGTGCTGGCGCAAGGTGAGGATGCCGAGGCGTTAAGCAATCGCGGCGACGCGCTCGTCCAGAGCGGGCAGCCGGAAAACGCCCTGCTCAGCTACGAGCGTGCGCTGGCGATGGAGCCGCAGCGATATCACGTGTGGAATAACCTGGGCAACGCGCTGGGTGATCTGGGCCGCACGGAGCAGGCGCGTGGCTGCTATGAGCGAGCGCTGCAAATTAAGCCCGGTTACGGTCCTGCCAAAGGCAACCTGCGCGCGCAGCAGGCGCGGTTCGTCTCCCCGTGGCACTTTGAGATGCTGGCCGATCAAACGCGCAATCAGGCCTACCAGCGTGCGATCGAGCGGGCCGTACGCCCAGGCATGCATGTGCTGGATATTGGCACGGGCTCCGGCTTGCTGGCCTTGATGGCGGCACGCGCAGGCGCTGCGCGTGTGACGGCCTGCGAGCTGTTTGCGCCGGCCGCTGCGGCGGCGGCACAGAACATTCAGCGAAACGGGTTTGCCTCGCGAATTCAGGTGCTGCCCCGTAACTCCAGCACGCTGCGGGTAAGAGGCGATTTGCCGCGCAAGGTCGACTTGGTGGTGTCGGAGATTCTTGACAGCAAGCTGATTGGCGAAGGCGTACTGCCGAGTGTGCGCCACGCGCTGGCAAACCTAGCTGTGGCGGGGGCGCGTGTCATTCCGCAGGCGGCGGAAATTTACGTCGCGCTGGTGGAACTGCCCGCCTTGCGTCAGGCGTATCCGCTGCGCGAGGTGTGCGGGTTCGATCTGTCGGCATTCGATGCCCTGCGTGATCCCTCACGCGCGGTGCAGGTGCATCTGGCCTCGAGCACTCATCGTTTGCTGAGCGATCCTGTCCGTGCCTTGTCGATCGACTTCCACGCGCCGCCCGCGGCCACCGCCGACTCGGCCCCGCATACTACCCAACTGAGCTTACCGGTGGTGGCGCCCGGCACTGCACACGCCTTCGTCTTCTGGTTTGATTTGCACCTGGACGCCGAGGTGCGCCTCAGCAGTCAGCCGGATCCAGCCTCGGACCGACTGCACTGGCGTCAGGTGGTCCAGTTTTTGCCACACGATTGTCCGGTGCTCCCTGGTCAGCGCTGCGATGCGGTGGTCAGCCACAGTGATTGGCGATTGCAGTTTGCGTTGGTTGGCGATACGGTTGGGCTCACCCGCCAGCGGCACGCGAGGTGACAAGTGCTCGCCTCCCCGCGGGGTTTTTATCCCAGCGCCCGTCTTTTAATACTACCCACCCGACCTACAGGATTAGAGGGAAATCAACCGATGAGACTAACTCTTGCCGTTGCCCTTATGTGCGTATTAGCTGGCCCTGGCGCAGTCGCGGCAGCGCAGGGCGGCGAAGATGCCATCGTGGGTATCTGGCTGACGCAAACGGGCGACGGCTTTGTAAAAATCGAACGCGATGGTGAGCGCTATCGCGGGCGTATCGTCGGTGCGCCACCCGGCACGCGGGACGATCAGGACACCCGGGATGTAAACAACCCGGATCCCGCCCTACGTCAGCGCAAAGTGCAGGGGCTGCTGATCATGGGCGATTACTCGTTTAACGGAAAACGGTGGGTGAACGGCTGGGTCTACGATCCGGATGTGGGCAAGCAGTACAAGTCCAATATCAAGCTTAAGGGCCCGGACCGTTTGCAGATGCGCGGCTATATCGGTACGCCGCTGCTCGGGCGCTCGCAGGTGTGGACCCGGGTGAGCGAAGACACGCCGGGTGTGCAGTTGCCATCACAATGAATCGCCGCGCGTTCCTTGGCGCCAGCACCGGGTTCGCGTTGGCCCCCGCGCTGGCGGGGTGTGCCGCAGATCAGGCACCGGTGATTGATACAGCGCTGCCGGTCAGCCCGTTTGATGCAGGCAGTACGGCTCAGGAGGTGACCGAGGGGATTGATCTGCACGGGCGTACCGCGCTCGTTACCGGTTGCAATTCTGGCATTGGACTAGAAACCATGCGAGTGCTTGCGCTGCGTGGTGCCCATGTGATTGGTACCGGGCGTACGCTGGCCAAGGCCGCTGCGGCGTGTGATTCGATGTCCGGTGCGCTGACCCCGGTAGCGCTTGAGCTCACCGATTATGCAAGCGTGGTTGCCTGCGCACAACGGGTGGCGGAGATTACCCCAACCCTGGACATGCTCGTGTGCAACGCGGGGATTCACTCGGGCGATACGTTCGCCACGGCTGGCGGTGTAGAGCGCACCTTTGTGATCAATCACCTCGGGCATTTTGTGCTGGTGAACCGCTTGCTGGCGCTTGTGCTCGCCGCACCGCAGGGGCGGGTGGTGGTCGTGTCCAGTCGTGCGGCCTGGAGTCAGGCGCCGGCCGAGGGCATTCAGTTCGACAAACTGGGGGCCAACTCTCAGTACGATGGGGGAGCGACCTACGGGCAGTCCAAGTTAGCCAACGCACTTTTCTCTCGCGCGCTGGCGGCCCGCCTCGGCAATAGCACGGCGAGCAGCAATGCCCTGCATCCCGGTCTGGTCAAAACCAACATTGCGCGCAATATGTCGTGGATAACACGGACCGCATTTGATGTATTCGGGCCGTTGATCGCTAAGGATCTGGCCCAGGGCGCTGCCACTTCCTGCCACGTGGCAGCCAGTCCGTTACTGGGTACAGTGAGCGGTCGGTTCTTTGCCGACTGCAACCCCGTGACGGTGCCGCCGCCGCACCACCTTGATAACGATGCGATGGCTGAAGTGCTTTGGAATGTCTCGGAGCAAATGACACAGCCTTACCTGACGCGCTGGCCGGTGTAGTATCGTCCCGGCAAGATACGGGCGTGCGCGGGGCTGTTCTTGCTGCTTGGGTTTTACCTATTGCGTCACCGCGCTTCGAGATAGCGTGTTGGAAAGTGCCCAGATTCTTTAGGCTCGTTTTTTAAGCGCCCGCATGTCGTGTGCTTCACGGGCCTGGCGTGGGTCCAGCGCCGGCGGGAATATTTTATGTTTGAGGATTTTTTGTGTGCCGGTCACGGGCAGTGAAGGCACAAAGACGATCCATCCCGGTGCTTTGAAATACGCTAACTGCTCGAAGCAGTGCTGAAACAACCGCTGCGCCAGTGCCGCATTGGCCGGCGGGCACGCGGTCACGATGCACGCCATCACCTCTTCTTCGCGCACCTCATCTTCGATCGGCATGACCGCCACCTGCACGACCGCCTCATGGCTTTGCAGCACGGCCTCTACTTCAGCGGCGGCAATGTTCTCACCGGCGCGGCGGATGATGTTCTTTTTGCGGTCGATAAAAAACACCATGCCGGAGGCGTCCTGGGTGACGGTGTCGCCGGTATGAAACCAGCCCCCGCGCCAGGCCTCCTCGGTCACCTGCGGATGGTTGAGATAGCCACTGAAAGCACCGCGTCGCGGGTGCTGCGCGCTGTGGCGAATAAGCAGCTCACCTGATTGTCCGCAGATTACATCGTTGTCCTGATCATCCACCACCCTCACCTCAAGCTCCGTGATTGGCCGGCCCACCGCGCGCGTGTCGATGGCGCGCGGTTCGTGGCAATCGGCCAGAACGCGGCACATCTCGGTCATGCCCCAAACCTCTACAAGTGCAAAGCCGAACCGCGCCTCAAACGCACGGTGCAGCGTGGGCTCCACGCCGGCACCCATTCCCCACCGCACGCAGTGCCGGGCATCCACGGCAGCCACGGGTTGAATCATCAGCACCGCGATGACCACGCCTAGGTAGTGGATTCCGGTGGCTCGGGTCTGGCAGATCTCCGGCCACCAGCGCCGCGCGCTGAAGCGTTCCGGCACGATATGGCAGTTGCCGCTGACCAGCGCCATCATCAGAGTCATGATGCCGGCATTCACATGGAACAGCGGCAACGGGTTGTAGATGCGTTCAGCCCCTGGCTTGAAGGTGAGCGCGCCGCCGCGCGTGGCGTACCAGGCGCCCATCATCAATTCGTATTCATGGCCCATGATGCAGCCTTTCGGCCGGCCGGTGGTGCCTGAGGTGTACAACAGACTGGCTTCGGTTTGCACGTGTACGGGGCCGTCCAGCAGGGCCGGGGTAAGCGCGCGCGGTAAAGATGCTGGCGGGCGGCCGTCGTCGGCGTACACGGCCACCGGGGCGTTGCTGGCGGAGCTGTCCTTCGCCGCCTCAATGGTTGTGCTGTGTTCGGCCAAGCTCACCACCAGGTGGGCGCCTGAGTCCTGCAGTAAATAGGCGATTTCCCCCGCACGATAGTCTGGGTTAATCGGTACCCATGAGATGCCCAGTGCGCTGAAGGCCAGTTTCAACAACAGCGCTTGCGGGCGGTTGTTGAGCATCACGGCGATGCGATGGCCGTGGCCGTAGCCGCTGGCCATCAGCGTTGCGACGGTCGCATCGACGAACTGGCCAGCTTGCGCGAACGTGATGGTGCACCCGTTCGGGGCATAAGCCCGCTGCGAATCCCGCGGCACCATTAGCAGAGGATGGTCGGGGTAATCGCGCACGGCTGCGGCGAACACCTGGCCAATCGTGTGGCCATCTGTCTCAAGCATAAAGTGTCCCCTGCGGTGCGGTGTAGCCGAAAACCCCCGATGACAAATGCTATCAAGCGGTGAATATTCGTGCGCGAGGCGAAAAGTGGGCTGGGGGCATCGGCGCGGCCTGGCGGTCGGCGCCAACCTCATCTGGCCCTGGGATGTGATCCACCGCTGATATTGCGAGAAAGTTAATGCGAATCATTTGCATTTCGGATACGCCCTGCGATATCTTCAGCTCAGTCGGATCGGGATGTTCCGCAGACATCGTTGCGACGCCGCCTTGCAAGGGCGCTGCAGCAGCCAAAGTGAGACGCAAGATGATGAAAAACAAGATTTTATTTCTAGTTTTGACGGTTCCGCTCTGCACCCCGCTATGGGCTCAGGAGGGCGCTGAGGATGATGCTGCGCCGCGGTTTGACGAAGAAGTGACGATCATCGGTACCCGAGAAGAGGCCCATGGCGTCACCGGCGCAGCGCACTTCATCGGGCCGGACGCACTGGAGAAGTTCGCCTACACCGATATCCAGCGCATCGCACGTGAGGTGCCGGGCGTGTCGATCCAGGTGGAGGACGGCTACGGCCTGCGTCCGAACATCAGCATCCGTGGGGTCGCGACCGAACGCAGCAGTCGTATCACGCTGCTGGAAGACAATGTGCTGATTTCGCCAGCGCCTTACTCCGCCCCTTCCGCGTATTACTTTCCAACCATCGGCCGCATGCATGCGATTGAGGTGGTCAAAGGCCCTTCGGCGATCTCCCAGGGCCCGTACACCATTGGTGGCGCGCTTAACATGGTCTCCACCCCCATTCCTGAGCAATTCGGTGGTGACCTGCTGCTGGAGGCAGGTGAAGACGCCACTTATCGGCTGATGGCCAGCTACGGCGGGCGCACACGCGACGGATTCGGCTTCCTGCTGCAAACCCATCAATGGCAATCCGATGGCTTTCAGGAGATCGACGGCCCGGCCGACGATGCCGGTCTGGATGTGGATGACTACACCGTTAAGCTCAGTTATGCGCCAGACAATTCGCGCCACAGCGTCGAGCTTAAATTGCAGTACGTGGAGCAGGATTCCAATCAGTCCTACCTGGGGCTGACCGACGCGGACTTTGCTCAGGATGCGCTTCGGCGCTACGGCTTATCTGCGCAGGACAATATTCGCACCGAGCACGAGCAGTTTATTCTGCGTTACGGATTTGATGTGAGCGAGTCGCTGGGCCTGTCGGTGACGGCGTATCGCAACAACCACTTTCGCGACTGGTTCAAAACCGAAGGCATTGATCTGGATGGCAGTGACAACGCGCAGGACTTCGCACGCACCAGTTGGTTTAATGTGATTCAGGCGGTAAACCGCGGCGAGTCGCTGGGCGGCATGTCCGCCGCGCAGTTGCAGGGCATCCTCGATGGGACGCTGGATACTGCCCCCGGCAGCATCCAGTTACGCTCCAACGCGCGGGAGTACTTCTCCCAGGGCGTGCAGGTGGGTGTGCAGTGGGATCTGAGTTTCGGCGAGGTGAGCCATTCGCTGGAGATTGGCGTGCGGCTGCATGAGGATGAGGAAGATCGTCTGCAGCGCAATAGCACCTACAGCCAGCAAGGTGGCGAACTGCTGCTGGACGACCTGGGTGAACTGGGTAACGCCGGCAACCGCGTGCAGGAAGCCCAGGCACTGGCGGTGCACATTTACGATCGTATTGAATTCGGTGACTGGGTACTCACACCGGGTTTGCGCTACGAGGACATCCAGCAGAAACGCACGCGCTACAACGACGGCGAGCTGCGCACGTTTCGCGATGAGCGCAGCAACGATACCCGCGTCGTACTGCCCGGCCTGGGCGTATTGTACGCGGCCAGCGATAGCCTCTCGCTGCTGGCAGGTGTGCACAAAGGCTTTACCGCGCCAAGCAATTCGCCTGGCGTAGAAGAAGAGGAAGCACTGAACTACGAGGCGGGGCTGCGCTACCGGCGCGACGCCTTTTCGGGTGAATTGGTGGGCTTTTTGAGTGACTACGACAACCTGCTTGGCGAGTGCACGTCTTCCTCCGGGGTGGATTGTGAAATTGGTGAGGCGTTTAACGGCGATGCGGCTACTGTTAAAGGGCTGGAGTTACTGTTGTCCAACACCCTGTTGCAGGATCGCGCGCTGCAGGTGCCAGTGTCGTTCAGTTATACCTACATTGACGGGCAGTTCGACACGGACATCGCAGATACCGATTTTTTTGGCGATGTGAGTGAAGGAGATCCTATTCCCTATATCCCGGAGCAACAGTTTCAGTTGTCCGTGGGGCTGACCGCACAGCGATGGGCGGCGTATCTGAACGCCAGCTACGTCGATGAGGTGTGCGTGAGGGCGTCATGCCTGGACTTTGAGCAGACCGACTCATCGCTTACGCTGGATTTGTCTGCCAATATGCAGTTGGATGATCGTTGGAATGTGTTTGCCCGGATCGAGAACATTACGGGCCAGGAGGACATTCTCGGTCGCCAGCCGTATGGGGCGCGACCGAACAAGGATCGTACTGCGACGCTTGGCGCGAGACTGTCGTTCTGAACGCTTCAAGTATCCGGTAGCCGCCCCTCTCCCGAGCGCATCTTCGTTCAACATCCCCTGTATGTGCGCCTTGGTGCGTGCGATTGCGCCCGCCAGCGCTATCCCGCAATATCAGGTCATGCGGGTTTCCCGCCGAACCTTGCCAACTGAGAAGGACGGGGATGATGATGCGAACAGTTTTCCGACGCGCGCTACCCTGGTGTGCATGGGTTATGGCAACTGCTGTGCTCACGAGCATGGCGCGGGCTGATGATCATTCCGAGTCACCTCACCGCGCTGGCACCGCGTTTACCACCGCCACACTGGTCTCTGCCTCGCTCGCCGGGTCCTGGCAGATTACCAATGGCGCGAGCGCTATCCGTTTCAACCAAGCGTTGCTGGAGGGCTTGGGTGTGCGCATCGTCGATACGCAGTTGACGGCGCGCACCGCGCATCCGCAGTTTCTGGGCTTCGGTATCGTCGCTCCGGCGCAGATGAGGTTTGCCCGGCCCGGTGGCGCGTTGGATAGCCTCGTAGACATTACGCTTGCGCATAACGGCGGCGTGGTGCTGGCGGTGCAGGGGCAGCGTATTGATATGCGGGGATTTCGTTTTGAGTCTGCTGGCGAGGGCGTGCTGCATCTCAGCACGGCCGATGGGCGCATCTTGTTTACCCTGGCAAACGCGCATACCTATCGTGACGCGTCGGCGGGGCAGTTGTACGTGATGCAGATGGATCTGCGTATCTCACGCTGGCTGGCCGGGTATCTGGGGACGCCGGAGTTTACCGATCAGATTGTGGGCGTGGTGGATGTCATCGCCGATATCCAACCGGCGGGCGAGTACGCGCAGGTGCGGCCCGAGGCCGGCGAGTGCGTTGCCGATTTTGGCGACGGCACTATCGACCTGATGCTAACTCAGCTCGACGGCATTTCATCCCTGGCGCTGGAAGGCACCACGGTGGCATTCGCACCCTCTGCCAAGTTGCGTAACATCGGCCAGAACGATGTGCGCTGGTATTGGGCGATTGAACCGCCAGGGTTCAACGGCCCTAATGTAGGCGCGCATCCGTTTCTGGCGATGCACTTTTATCGCATCACCAATGATGTGCTTGAGCAGATTGCCCAATCAGATCTTAAGCACGCGTGGAATACCGTGAACAACAACTGTCCCTGCCCGTCCGGGCAGGTGATGTATGTTGGCTGCGAAGACACCTATGGCGTGTCCAACAACGGCAATCAGTTTTACTTCGGTCCACGCGAGGAACTGAACGCAAACACGGTCGAATGGACCTCGCTGGGATCTCACTTTGATGCCACTCCGGTGGACGACCTGCGCGACCACGGGGTGGACAGCGGTGACCACGGCGTGCTCGATCACCGTCTTACCATTGATGAGACGCAGTTGCAGGTGCCAGGGGCGCAGTACGTGGTTGAGGCCTGGTATATCGCGCAGGGTGACACCGACATACTGAACAGCATGGCGCACCGGCAGGTCACGCAGCAGAAGATTGGCAACACTTGGTCCTTCAGCTTCGCCGACAGCCAGACCACCAATGGCCCCGCGATTGACCTGTGGGTAAGCCCGGACAGCACCGATAGCAGTGAGCGCCACACCGCGCATGATACCGGCACAGGGTTGTTGAAACTGGCGGTAAAAGTCAGGGACCTAGGGGCCGGGCAGTTTCACTACGAGTACGCGCTGATGAATCTGGATTTCGACCGGCAGGTACATAGCTTCGCCATTCCAGTGCTGGCTGGGGCCGCCATCGAGAATGTTCAATTCGGCGATGGCGATGCGGACTCGGCCAATGACTGGACGGGCGTTCAAAGCGCGGGCCTGCTGACCTGGTCGGCCCCATCGGGGCATGCGTTGGACTGGGGCACGCTGGTGAACTTTCGCCTGGAGGCGAATGTGGCGCCAGCGACCACTGCCGCGGCGCTGCGGCCTCTGGAGTCCGGGGCGAACGACAATGTGGCCACGTTAACGTTGGCACCCCTTGAGGACGGCAGTGCGCTTGACACCGACGCCGACGGGGTGGCCGACAGCGCCGATAACTGTGTGCTTGTGGCGAACCCGGATCAGCGTGACAGCAACGGTGATTTTTTTGGCAACGCCTGCGACGCCGACCTTAACAACGATGGTCAGATCAACTTTCTGGACCTGAGTGAGCTGAAAGCGGCGTTCTTTTCCAGCGGGGATCTCGCGGGCGATCTGGATGGCGATGGCGAGGTCAATTTTGTGGATCTAGCGGCAATGAAGGCTGTGTTTTTTACCTCACCAGGCCCCAGCGGGGTGGGGCCGGCGGCCTTGGACTGATTCTGACTTAGAGCGGACCCCGGGCAGCGGCGCATCCGTGCCATGTCCGGTCATTTGTTCTCGGTTCAGTGGCTGTCCACACGTATTTGTCATAATCTTGAACGGGGTCACTTTTAGCGCCTCCTAAAAACAAGTAGTATCCCCCCCTCGCGGGCATGGAAGCCGCGCCATCCGTACGGGCATTGAACAGGGTCGCCCACGCTGCGGCCCACCCAAACCACACGGACGAAGAATCAAAAAGAAGGCTGGCAATGCCACGGATCTATCTTCCTGTCGCGATGGTCGCGATGGTCACGCTCATGGCTGAGCTCCTGCTGACTCGCGTGTTCGATGTCATGCTGGCGCCGAATATGGCGTATCTAGTCATCACGATGGCGTTGCTGGCGTTCGGCATTGCCGGGGTGATCGGCGCGTTGTGGCCAGCCATTTGCGATGATCATCCGCGCCGTCGGTTGGCCTGGCTGGCCGTCGCGCTGGGCGGCGCACTGTTGCTGCTGCGGCCGGTGATGAACCTGTTGCCGTTCGATTATGAACTGCTGACCAGCGAACCGCTGCGCCAGCTTATCGCCTTTGCCGGCATGTACATCATGCTCGCGCTGCCGTTTTTTCTGGCCGGCCTGATTTTTACCGTCGCGTTTTCGGTCTACGCACGGTCAATCCAAAAGCTGTACTGCTGGGATCTGGTTGGCGCCAGCATCGGTTGCGTTATTATTGTGCCGCTTCTGCCCGTGATTGGCCCCGGCGGTGAGTTGATGATTGCCGCTGGCGTGGCATTTCTGGCGGCAGCCTTGTTCGCCGGCGGACGTCGCTGGCTGACGGCAGGGATTGTTGGCGCACTGGTGTGTACGGCTGTGCCGCTGATTTACAGCCCACAGTATCTTGCCTTTGATGAGCATGTTGCCAAGCGCGGCGTAAAAAAAGCCCGCCAGGCCGGGCTGGTCGAAAAGACATTGTGGGACCCCATTTCCAAGATCGACATTATCAGCGAACCGCGCGATGCCAATCGGGTGGAAAGCAAGCATGTGGCCTACGACGGAGGTCAGCAAAGCTCTCGCCTCTACCAGTTTGATGGTGACTTTGATGGTTTGCGTGAAGGGTTGCGCAACGGCACAGCCCGCGTGGATGAGCATTTCTGGTTTTCTGATGTATTCGCCTCGCATTACATCAAACGCGACACCCAGGCGCAGGTGTTGATTCTGGGCAGTGCGGGCGGTCAGGAAACCAAGGCTGCGCTGTTGTTCGGCGCCGCCCGCGTTGATGCCGTTGAATTGGTCGGCGCTGTGGTGGAATTGGTCACCACCGTCTACGCGAGCTTTATCGGCAATATCTTCAACGATCCGCGCGTGAACGTGGTGGCCGCCGAGGGGCGCAGCTTTCTACGCGCCGCGCAAAAACAATACGACATTATTCAGATTTTCAGCAATCACACCTCCTCAAGCGTGGGCTCCGGTACCGGGGCGGTAAACACCACCTACCTGCAGACGGCTGATGCGTATCGTGAGTACTTCACCCATCTGGAGGATGACGGCATTTTGCAGGTGAACCACCGCATCTACCCGCGCCTGGTGAGCACCGCTGCGCTCGCCTGGCGCCAGCTAGGGCGGACCAACTTTCGTGCCCATGTACTGGTAACCCAGCGGGTGGGAATGGTAGAGACGATTCCGACGATGCTGATCAGCATGCGCCCATGGACACCGGCACAGGTGCAGGAAATTCAAGACCTGCCACGCGTGTTCCCAGGCAACCGAGCCCGCGAAGTGGTTGAGAACCCGCTGGCGCCGCAGGACAGTTTTCTCAGCAACGAGTTTTACTCAGGCGAGTTTTCTGCCGAGCTGGCACAGCAGATGGCATATCGCGCCGCGCCGACCACGGACAACCGGCCGTACTTTAAGTTTGTGCGCAAAGAGTTTGGCCAGTTCAGCCCCGACCCGGCCAGGTATCTGGATGAGAATAACGCCAACATGCTCAACTTCCTCACCCGCCGTGGCATCCCGATGGACGTGGTGCATCTGCTAGTGACGAGCCTTGCCTGTTTATTGATGAGCGGGGTGTTTATTTTTGCGCCGTTGCGCTTTGCCAATGTCGGGCGCTCAGACTGGCCGGGGCGTGTGCCCTCGCTGGTTTATTTTTCCAGCCTTGGCGCCGGGTTTATTATTTTGGAGCTAGTGCTGATCCAGGTATTCATGAAGCTGATCGGGTCACCGCTGTACACGTACTCGCTGGTGATTTTCACTATGTTGCTGGCCGCCGGCCTGGGCAGCGCTAATTCGCCTCGCCATACGGCCAGCGCTCCGCGCGCGTGGATGCTGCCGTTTGCCGCCGCCATTGTCACCGGAGTGCTGTTTGTTGCCTGCTATTCCAAAGTGTTCGAACTAGCGCTGGTATTGCCGCTTGCCGGCCGTCTGGCGGTGGCTTTTGCAATGCTGTTTCCGCTGGGGTACTTCATGGGCATGCCGTTCCCGCTGGGTATCACCGCCATTGCAGGTGGCCCGCGCGGGGCGGTCGCCTGGGCTTGGGCGATGAACGGCCTGTTCACCGTTGTGGGCGGGCTGGCTACCGTGATCATTTCAATTTACTTTGGTTTCCGCCTGACTATCCTGGTGGGCCTTGGGCTGTATGCGCTGGCTTGGTTCGCCATGCTGCGCCTGCGCGCCGCCGATCCCTTGCTGGATGGGGCGCAAACGCCGCTGTCCGGGCGAGCGGCCTTGGCAGAATCGGGCGCGCCGGCGATCTGAGGCGCAGGTGTTATCCACTTTGGTAGAACCCGTCATTTAGCGATGAGAGCTGGCCCCGAGGGAGGCTGGTCAAAGCCAGAACGGGGGTGGTTGCGTGCCCCTGCTCTATTGCGCGGAAGGCGCGTCTGGCCGGGCGAGTTGCTGGTGCAAAAAGGCCAACCCCAGCAGACTGAGGCCCAGCCCCATAAAGCTCGCCACCCGCAACAAGCCTTGCAGATCACTCATGTCAATGAGAAAGATCTTGGCGGTCACGGCCAGCAACAACACCATGCCAGCGCGGTACCAGCCCTGTTCAGCGCGCCGCCCGGCAGCCAGAATCGCAACCACTGCCATCGCCAACCAGACCACCGAGTAGGTATATTGCTCGCCGCTGCCAGTGCCTAGATGCCAGGCCATGGCCGGTTCCCAGAGGTGGCGAATCTGCATAAAGCTGAATATCAGCGCGCTGAGTCCGGTGGCGGCCCCCAGCCATGCCGGGCGAGGCTGCAGGTATTTGTAGCCGATCGCAAGCAGCAGGGCGGGTGCACCATAGGCCAGCAATAAGATGTTAAGCACCGGGCGGGTACCTACTTCACCGTCGCCCCATACCGGGTTGAGCAGCAGCAGCGGCCCCACGACGTAGCAAGCTACGGCCATCCACAGCAGAATGCGCGAGGCGCGCTGGTACAACCAGCCAAGCTCATCGGACAGTTGCACGCGCCAGTGGTACACCAGCCCCATGGTGCCCCAGACCAGCGCGTTCAGCGCGGCTTCGGTAAGGGTAAAACGCGGCGCGAAGATATGGCCATCATAGAGTTGATAACGGATTTCAGCGCCGATCAGCAGCACTCCCAGATGCATCGCGCTGCCGAGCAACCAGGCGCGGATTTTGTGCGCCTTCGGGATCAGTGCGAGCGCAGCCACCACCAGTGCCAGGCACCCACCGTAGGTCCACAGCGACCAATGCACATGTACCGGATAGGTGGGCAGGAAAGGATTTAACGTGAGCCGGATGACCACCACAATCACCAGTGCCTTGATGGCCCAATCTAGTTTTAAAGTGTCGAATCGGCCGCGTAACCAGGCGAGCGACAGGATTTGCCCGGCCAAAGCCAGGGTCAGCGATGCCTCCTCTAAGGCGAGTGCCACCGCCAGGCTGTACGCTGCGTGAGCGGCGATCGCTAGGCTCAGAATCACCGTGCCGGACAACGCGCCAGCGGGCGCCAGTATGACCAGCCCCATGTATCCCAGGCCCAGCAGGGCGGCGGCGATCCAAATTCGCTCTGCGGCCATGTCAGGGAGCAAGAAATAGGCGGGCACCAGTGTCGCCACAGGTGCCAGGCAAGCCAGCGATGCCCAGGTGCCTTTGTGCTCGCCGGCCCGCAGGCGCCACAACGATAGCGCACTGAAAAAGGTCGCCGTCACCAGCAGTATTTGTATCAGCATGGCCTGATGCCATGGCGCAATGCTCATCCACTGTGGCGGAGCAGCGACTAAATCCAGATGCCGCAGCAGCAGCGCGGCGATAACGCCCAGCAGCGAAATCCACGGCAGTGCACTGAACAGAGGTTTACGCGCGCTGACCATAAACAACACCAGTGGGAGCGCCAACAACGCGTAGTACCAGTGGTTGCCAATGGGCTCGCGCAGTACCGTTATCGCCTGCAGACCAATGAGCGCTAGCAGGGCGTAGAGAATCCGTTGCGGATGGCCTGGCGGACCGCGCAGCAAGGCAGCCCAGGGACTACCTGGCATCGCCACGGGCTTGCGCAGGGCCCAGTCAAAGTAATGGATGGCGACCAGCGCATAGCCCAGCACGGCCAGGTACATCGAGCGCATGCCCACCAGTTGTGCCTGCTCGGAGCCCAGTGAGGCTAACCACCACCACATCGCGCCCGCCAACGTGCCCAGCCAGAGCCATCGCCGGTAGACATAGCGCACCAGAAACAACGCAGCGACCGTGATAATCAGGCTGTAGATCAGTGCCCCGGCCAGATTCTGACTGCCGGTGCTGACCAGGATCGGCACGGTGTAGGCGCCCAGCAGTCCCATTGCCGCCAGCACCGGCCCGTGGATAAGAGCCAATGCCATTGTGCCCATCGACACGAGCACCAGCAGTGCGAACACGGTGCCGGGCGCGAGCAGGTTGTACAGATGCAGGGCGGCCAATAGTGCCGCATACAGCATGATGCTGGCGCCGCCAGCGAGTGCCGCGAGCGCATCGGCGCCACCCCGGCTGCGCCGTAACCATTCTGCCAGCGCATGCAGCCCCAGCCCGCCGAGGATGGCCGCCGCAATGCGCGCACCGGGGCCGAGCAGTCCCTGATCGATGCTGTACTTCACCAGGAAGACACCGGCCAGCGCGACACTGAGCCCGCCCAGCCATACCATCCAGTGGGTTTTGACGTGCGCAAGCCATTGGTCTGTCGCAGGTGGTTGGTAGGGCGGTTCGGCGTACGTCGCAGACTCATTCACGCGGATATGTTGATCGGCCGCGGCTTGTTCGGGGTCGGTCGCAGCCGGGGTCGATCGCGTTGGCGTATCGGCAGACGCAGTGTGCGGTTCCGGATCTTGCGGTGATGCTGCGGCGATGGGCCGGTGTGTGCCCAGTGGTGCTGCGGGCACCTCCGGCGCTCGGGCGAAAGACGCCGCGCCGGTGCGCAGTTGCTGAACCTCAAGGCGCAACGCTGCGATCTGCCGTTGCATTGTGACAGAGTCCCGGCGTAGCGTGCGCTGGCGGGCGAAGGCGATAACCCCGCAGACAGCGCTGCCGATGACGGCGACCAGCAACAGGGCGATGAGCAAAATGGCCCCTTCCATTTACGTGAGCGAGCTAGGGGCGCCCGTCATTGGCGCGCTGCGAGATCGCACAGACGGTTGCGGGCTATCCATCGTGCTTACGTGAGCGTCGCCCGGCGTCGCGTTGCGCCGCCTGGCTAAGGCGTTGGCGAAGGGTGCTCAGCCACCGCCGCGCCCATGCAAACTCCAGTGCCAGAATCGCCAGACCGGCGGGAATCACGATGAATGCCGGCCCGGGCAGCACAAGCAGTGCCACCCCGATCAACAGGACGGTAACGCCGACCGCGGCAATCACGATTCGGCGCGCAAACTTGTAGGCAGGTTGAAACACAGGTCAATTTCCAAACCTTAGGTATGCGTTGATGGTGGCGGAGCAGGCCGCGAACTTCAAGGGCGTAAGTCCGCAGGCTCCGGGTGAAGTTCCGTGTGTTGGCGCGGGCGGGGCGCAGGCGGCGTCCGGCTATCGCTACTGCAGTAGTGCAGTAGCCGATGCAGTAATTGTGGCGTCCGTGTGGTCCTACTGAGTGCAAGTCGGTGGGACGAAACTAGGGAGATGATGAGATGAAGCATATAGTATTGATGTTGGCAGGGCTGATTGGCACGGGGTATCTGCCGGTGTGGGCGGGCGACAACACGCCGCCACTGGATAACGCGAAGGCTTGTATGGAAGGGCCGATCGCTCAGTTTGGCCGGTATATCGGCAACTGGAAAATAGAGGATTGGGGGCTTAGCCCGGACGGCAAGGAGTGGACCCCCGGACCAGGCGCCGTATGGCAGTTTGTGTGCGTGGGCAACGGCACTGCTGTGCAGGATTTTTGGATGCCCAACGGCGGCGAGGTCGGAACGAATCTGCGTACCTACAATTCGACCACCAATAAATGGGATATCGCCTGGACCGTAAAACCGATGCCTGGGTTTGCCCATATCGGCGCCGAGCAACAGGACGATGGGCGTATCGTGATGGAGTACATCTCACCCATTCCCGATCCAGCGCGCCGGATTACATTTTTTCCACCCACCGCTGATGGATGGGACTGGAAGCTGGAATCCTCGCGCGATGGCGGTGAAAACTGGCTCGAGGTGTACCGGATTAAGGCCAGTCGACAGCATTAGGTGTCGCGCTGAGTCAGGGGGAGGCGACTCGCGCGCTAGCGCGAGCGCCAGTTTGAGTGAATTGGGGGAGAATAAATATGCCAGACATTACATTGCTGTACGCCGGCCTGCTGGGGCTTATCTGGATGGCGCTTTCGTTTCGTGCGGGCAGCTTGCGCGGTAAAACCGGTATCTCGATTGGTGATGGGGGCAATCCGCAGATGTTGTTGGAGATGCGCCGCCACGGCAACTTTGTCGAGGCGGTGCCACTGCTGTTACTGATCATTGCGTTGCTGGAGATGAACGGCGTAAGTAATTATGCGATACACGCAATGGGCGCCGCCCTGGTGGTTGCGCGGGTGGCGCATCCGCTGGGGCTGCAGGCGGATACGATGTCCGGGTTGGGTCGACTGATCGGAGCCGCCCTAACGGCACTGTTGATGCTGGTGGCGTCGGTTTGGGCAATTGTGCGGGCGGTGTCGGTGGCGATGACGCTCGGCGCCTGAGGGGCCAGCCCGCGGCTTTGCGGTGAAGAGCCGGCGCTCAGGCGGGCTTTTCTTCGAGGCGTTGCTGCTCGATAAAGGCCCTGCCGCACGCTAATTTGGCGGCGAGTTTCGAGTCGGGCTCGATTACCCGCCAAAACGGGGTCATCCGGCGCGGCTTCCGAGTGCGCCCAGGAGCTGCTTGCGGCCCGCCCGCCGGGTCGGCCTCAAATGCAGCCTCGGCCACAATGCGCAGAAATATGCCGGTGGTCACCGGGCAGGTGGCCTCGGCATTGTTGGTCTGCGCCAGATCATCGCGCAGTTTCTTCTGGGTGACAAATCGCCCCTTACGCAGCTTGCGCACGTAGGCATCGATTTCCAACGGGGTCGAAATGTACATCAGTGTGCCGCTGGGCATGCCGGCAAACGCTTTGTCGATGCGTTTGCGCTGAGATGGTTTGTCGCTATGGAGTTTTTCTTGCCAAGATTTCATGCTCACCTCTTCGCCCCCACACTACGATGGCAGGCGTTGTCTGCTGTCAGTTAACATTACCGCGCGGGGTGCCGCCCGTCCAAATCCAGCGCGAGGAGATCCTGCGTGACCGTCACCATTTCTACCGCCGAGATTGCCAACTATATTGGTTACGATGCACCGCCAACCGAGTGGCACCACGTCACCCAGTCGCAAATCGACCAGTTTGCCGATTGCACCCTGGACCATCAGTTTATTCACGTGAACCCGGAGCTGGCTGCGCAGACACCGCTGGGGTGCACGATTGCTCACGGTTTTCTCACGCTCTCAATGCTGTCCCATTTCGCGCTCAGCTTCTCAATTGTGATCGAGGGGATCAGCATGGCGCTCAACTCGGGCTTTGATCGGGTGCGATTTGTGAATCCGGTAAAGGTGGGCAGCAAAATACGGGCGCTGAGCCGCGTGGTGGACATCCAGGAGCGCAAGCCGGGCCAGTTCCGGATCAAGACGGAGGTGACGGTGGAGATTGAAGGCGAAGACAAGCCAGCGCTAGTCGCGGAGTGGATCGGCGTGCAGATGTTGGGCTAACGATCTGGAACCAACGGCGGGCCAATGGGGCGCCCGACAGGGTGGTGAGCGCGCGAGTCTACGATGCCTTGCGGTAGTGGCGTAAGAGTGGCGTACTACTGGCCTGAACTTGCCGTGTTTACACGCTCGACTTTCGTATCCAATCGCCGATTGTCTAAGATCGTGCGAGGAAAAGAGAGATGGACATGAAGCTGAATCGGAACCGTATCCGCGCAGAGCGTCAAAAAAGAGCCTGGAGTCAAGCGCATCTCGCTGCCGCGGCAGGCCTGGGGATACGGACAGTTCAACGAATCGAGACGACTGGCGCGGCCTCCTATGATTCCGCACAGGCATTGGCTGCTGTTTTCTCTCTATCTCCCGAAGAAATCGCCGCGCTACCCGCAAATGCTCAGGATACGCCGCAGTTGCCAAAGGCGGCTGCTGCGGCCGTCGCGATGGTGCTTTTCGCCTCCATCTGCGTATTCATTGCGGGCACACGTTGATATCTGAACCCCGACTAATTACCGCGGACAACAAAGAAGCTGAAATCCGCGTAGATGGAAGAACTGGCAATACGTTCAGAGTACTTATAACACCGGTTAGCGAATGAATGTTTTGTATCGATGAACGAGCAGCCTTCGCAAGTTGATGCCGTTTGCCGAACCCCAGCATTTATGCTCACAAAGGTTCGGTCCAACAATGCTTACACCACCCGGCAGGGCAAGGCCGAGCCCGAGAAGAACGCATCCAGATTGTCAGCGGCGAGCATTCCCATGGCCCTGCGAACCTCATCCGTCGCTGACCCGATATGTGGCAGAAGTGTGACGTTATCCAACGTGCGCAACTCCTCTGGGACGTCTGGCTCTTCGGTGTACACATCGAGGCCGGCGCCCGCGATGCGGCCTTCGGTAAGCGCCGCTATCAGTGCTGCCTCGTCGATACTGTCGCCGCGCGCGGTGTTGATCAAATAGGCTGTCGGCTTGAGCATCGCGATGTGACCTGCGTTCACAAGCGGCGTCGATCCGCACCCCGGCACGTGCACCGACACCACGTCGGCCGATGTCATGACGTCGTCGATCGTCTCCAATCGTGTTGCTTCGAAATCGAGATCGGAAATCGGCGAACGATTGTAGAAGACCACCTGCATGCCCAACCCGAAGGTCGCGCGGCGTGCAGTGGCCTGGCCAATGCGCCCCATGCCAATGATGCCAATAACCTTGCCTTGCACGCTGCTCCCCAGGCCGTCCACAAGCGAGAACCCGTCCCAGCGACTTTCGCGTAGCTTGCGCTCGGCGGCGTAGGCGCGCCGCGTCGCCGCCAGGATCAACAACAGGGCGATGTCAGCGGTAGCTTCGGTCAACACATCGGGCGTGTTCGATACGGCGATGCCTTCGGCACGTGCCGTGTCGACGTCGATATTGCTGTAGCCGACGCCGACGTTGGCGATGATGCGAACTCGGCGGTTGCTGGTTTGCAGGACGGCCGCACCGAGCGGGTCGCTCACTGTTGACACCAAAGCATCAAAGCCCTTGATTGCGGCAGACAGCGCTGCTTTGCTCATGGGCTTGTCAGTGGCATTAAGGTGTACTTCGTAAGTTGAGCACAGACGCGATTCCACCGCGGCGGGCAGCTTCCTGGTAACCAAAATTCTTGGGCGTGATTCCGCCATGCCCTCAGCTTCCCGCCGCTTTGAATTTGGCCCAGGTCTGTTCAAACTTCTCGATGTTGGAATCCGATTCGCGTGGGTCCGATAACGATGGCCCCGGCCGGGTGTTCCGTCAGTCGAGTGAGGAGATAGTCGGGTACTAGGTGTTCAGCCATTGCTTGAGTTCTTCGTTGGTTCGTTCGGGTTGTTCCAGTACTGGCAGATGGCCGGCTCCGCGGATGACGGCAAGGCGTGCGCCGGGAATAAGGTCACACATCATCTCGTGCTTTTCGAGCGGGCAAAGCGTGTCGTCCTCACCGCAAAGGACCAGGGTTGGCACGCGGATCGTGCGCAAGGTGTCGCGCTGATCGGGGCGCTGCTGCAGCGCGCGGGATTGATCGGCGAAAACCTCCGCGCCCAACGCGTCAGACATTGCCATGCATAAATCGAGAATGCGGCCTGTGTTCGGGCTATCGGTCAGGTAATTGGGTTTCATCTCATCGCGCATCACCGCCCTCAGACCCCCGGCTCGGACGCGTTCGATTTGCGAGTCGCGTTGCGCCGCGCGATCGGCCAACTCGCCAAGAGGGTTTGTGTCCATTAGGGCCAGTCGCGTGATGCGTTCGGGTGCCTGCTTGGCGATCTGCATTGCGGTGATGCCACCCATCGACAAACCCGCGAGCGCAAAACGGGGCGGTGCATGTGAAAGGATGTCTTCGGCCAATTCTCCGAACGATGTTCGCCCGATAAGGGGCGCCACCATCACCGGGCGATTTACGGAAAACGTGGCGATCTGCTGCGTGAATACCCGCGCGTCGCACATCATCCCAGGTAAAAGAAGCAGCGGCTCGTTCATAAGCAAAAAATGGGAGTGAGGAACACGAGCGCTACGTCATCCATCAGAAGCCGTGCATTTCAGGATGTAATCCGGGAGGTCCGCAAGGCGAGCGTCAAACCCTTTCATCGGGCCCTGAAGCTCTTCCAAGGTCTTACATCACTACCCAACGACTAAAAGGTTTACATCCAGCCCAATTCCTTTAAGGCCCAAGGCGCGTTCCATATTTTTGTCAGCTTACTCACTTTGCCTTCGTTATTCATTTCGATGGCGTACACGTAGTGACTTGCAGTTGATTGTTGTGTGGCAGAAACGGGGCCGCCTTCACCCGTGTGAGTGCCGATAAACGTCGCAAAAAACAGCGCGGTACTGTTTACCTCATCGTAGGAGCAGTTGTGGAGCGTGTAGCGACAACCTTTGAGTGGGCCGTTGCCCACGCCAGCCATCCATTCACAGTACTCCTCAACTTTTGTTAGATCCGCTAAGGGTTCAGATTGAGCAGAGAATGCGGCGCCGTCTGCGGTGTATTGCCGACATCCAGCCCAACCTTCCAAGCTCTCGCAGGCATGGAAAAAGGCAGTAGCGATTTCAAATGGCGTCATTTCATCAACCTCACGCTTACTTTATTGCATTCGAAGTCAGATTGTATTCGTTTATAGAACTTAAAGTCTAGGAAGCTAATGAATCCTAACTAAAAGTTGGGTCGGCTTTTTTGGGTCGTCGACTACGCCTCGTTGCCCTTCGCGGCCAGGTACAGACCGGTGAGGAGCATCAGGATCTGGAACTCCATGCCGCCATTCATAACGTTAAAACCGTTCTTGGCATGCACCAGTGCGATCGCACCGAGCATAACGACAATCACGATCAGAGCGCCTAACCGGGTGAGCATTTCTTTGCCGAACGCGCCTGCAATCAACAATATGCCGGCGGCGAGTTCTGCAAATGCCAGCATCCAGACCATTGCAGCAGGCATGCCCATCATGGGTCCTTCGACCGGTAATTTGGTCGCGCCGTGGTAAATGAAGGTGGCGGCCAATGACAGGCGCAGGCCCCAATGTACATGGGGAGAAAGGGTTTTGAGAAAGTCCATATCGCGTACCTCTTCGTTGTTATCGATTAAGCACCATAGAAGATTGGCTATGTATGCGCGCGGTCAACTCGTGAACGCCAGTTGCCAATCCTAGCGCGGACCGCCGCTATCAGCGACTGGCCACCCACGTCACTGCGAAGTCTACTCTCAAACGGGTCCCTGTGCCGGCCAGATGAATTGTGCGAGTTTGTCGACAACGTTTTACCGCACACTGACAAGCGATTTTTCCCAGGCGATCAATGCGTCGCGTAGCTCATTCGCGATGTCGGTGCGACTGTAGAACTGGTCGCTGCGCTCTCCAATGTCGGCATCGAGGTTGAACAGCATCTGTGTGCTTCCATCGAGCACATATTTCCAATTGTCACGCCGCACCGCCTTCATCGTGTTCCTCCGTGACTTGAACCGCCAGAACAAGGTGTCTGTTGCGACCTCCTCGCCGTTGCTCAACAGCGGTAGTAAGCTCGATCCGTCCATCTGCAGTGAGTCGACGTCTCGACCGGCGGCTGCCAACATTGTGGCGGTTAGATCCATGGCGATCGTGGGCCGATTAATTTGCTGTCCCTTAGCGAATCGACCGGGCCACTTCATGAGCAATGGCACGCGAATCCCTCCCTCCCACAAAGTCCCGAACCCGTGAAAAAGTGGGTCGGAGCGGACCAAATGCCGCCCGCCGTGATCATAGGTAAAGATCACCAGGGTGTTTTCGGTTAAGTTGAGTGCATCCAGCGTGCGCAAAACTTTGCCTATCCCCTCATCCATCGATTCAACCATGGCCACGTAGTCTTCGCGCGATGCTTCATTCGCATCCCAACCAGAGGACCATTGCGATTCAGGCAAGTCAGGTCGCTGGTATGGCGGCAGTGCTACGTTGTAAGCGAGGTATAGAAAAAATGGTGCCTCCGAGCTCTCCCCCATGAACCGCGTGGCTTCGCTGGTGAACAGGTCGGTCAGATATCCTTCTTCGCTAACCAGTTCATCGCCTCGGTAGAGCCCTGGGTCGCCGTCAGAGGTTAGATGATCGTGGTACCCAAGCGTCCATGAGTGAAACCCAAAGAAGGCGTCGAATCCGTGCGATAGCGGCGAGAAGTCATCGCCATGACCAAGGTGCCACTTGCCCACCATTGCCGTTCGGTAACCGTCAGCCTTAAGTTCGCGGACCAGCGTGCCGTCGCTTGATGACAAGCCGCCGCGGTCCGGTGCGATATTGGACTCCATCCCGACCCGGGCCGGATAGAGGCCGCTGAGTAATGCGGCACGAGAGGGCCCGCACACCGGGCTGGCTGAGTAGTAGCTGGAAAAGCGCACTCCACTTTCTGCCAGAGCGCCCAGAGACGGCGTTCGAATGTCCGTAGCGCCGTAGGGCTCGATGTCGGCATAGCCCATGTAGTCCGCAACGATGATCACGATGTTAGGGCGGACGGCATCTTGTGCGATCGCATCACGTGCTGACACCAGCGACAGAGCGAGCACAGCGAGGTATGCGCTATATCGGATGTTGGTTCGATCACTCATTCGATGCCCTGCCACTGTTTGCGCGCGGCGCCTATCGTGAATATAAGCAGACCGCTGAGGCAGCCGGTCAGCACCACCAGCAGCATACTGTGGCTGGAACGATCATAAAACAGGCCGGTGAGAGCGGCCCCCAGGGTCGCCAGCAGAATTTGCGTCGTGCCCATGATGGAGGCGGCGAATCCGGCAACGCGCGGAAGCGGCGCCAGTCCGATGGCCGTTGCGTTGGCGAATATTAGCCCCATGCCAAGCATAAACGGGATGATGCTCCACCATACCCACCAGAACCCAGAGAGGTTCAGCGTAAGAACGGCGATGATCATCACGGCGCTGAGTATGTAGCCGACGCATCCTAGGCGCAGCAGTTGCGAGCTGCTGCGCCAGCGTAAGGCGTAGCGACCCGCCTGCGCGGAGCCCAGGTAAAACACTGCGGCGAGACTGAATACCACGCCCAACATCGGGCCAGGCATGCCATAGACCTCGACCGCCACCGGCCCGATGCCCGCGATAATCCCCATGTAACCAAAGAAGGTGGTGGCGACCATCGCGGTTGCCCACAGCGATTGGCTGCTGCGCGAAAATGCACGCGCGCTATCGGCCAGTTGTCGCCAGGCCGATTGCACCGAACGCTGATGGTGGGGGTGGGTTTCATGCAGGAACAGACGGATCAGCATCAACACCGCCAGTCCCATCACCACATTGGCCACAAACGTGGCACGCCAGCCCCAGTACAGCGTCAGCAGCGATCCCAGCAATGGTGCTAACAGCGTTGCCATCCCTAACGAGGTGACAAGCAGGGCAGTGAGTCGCGCCAGGTCTTTGCCCTGGGTCAGGTCGCGGGCCATCGCGCGGGCCAGCACCGGTGCGCTGGCGCCGGCCAGCCCTTGAACAAAGCGCGCCAGCAACAGTGCGTTAACGCTGTTAGCCAGGGTGGTACCAACGGCTGCCAAGGTGTACAAAGCGATGCCTGCGTAGAACACCGGCAGGCGACCGAACCGGTCGGCTAACAGCCCTGAGGGAATCTGCCCCAGCGCGTAACCAAGCAGGTACGCAGCCACCACATGCTGCCCGGTGCCGTCGGGCGCGCCAAAGTGCGCGACAAGATCGGGGATCGCCGGGATGTTGATGTCGATGGCGACCGCGGACAGGCAGACCGCGAAGGCCAGTGTCCATTCGATTTGCCGCTTACTGGCCATCGGGCATTTTGCCTGGATGACTGGATGGTAGTACCTTCATGGGCGCCATTGTCTATGATTTTGGCAAGCCACGGTGGGTGAATAGTTGGGAGAGCAGAATGGCGGTGCGTGAGGTTTTACAAATTGGTCATCCGATTTTGTCGGCACGGGCGCAGGAGGTGGATGTCGCCGAGATTCCCGGCGCCGAAGTGCAGGGCTGGGTGGATGATTTGATCGACACCATGCGGGCCGCCAACGGGGCCGGCATTGCCGCTAACCAGGTCGGTATTCCCTACCGACTGTTTACAGTAGAGGTCGGTAACAACCCGCGTTATCCCTACAAACCGCCCATCCCGCTTACCGTGCTGATCAATCCGCAGATAAAGTTTTTATCCGACAAGACCTTCGAGGGCAATGAGGGATGTCTGTCCGTGCCCAATATGCGCGGCACGGTTACCCGTCATCTGGAGGTGGAGATCTCCGGGTACGATCGCGAAGGGCAGCATCGCTCATTCGAGGTGCGTGGGTATTCGGCCGGCACCTGGCAGCACGAGTACGATCACCTGGATGGTATTCTGTTTCCGCACCGGGTATCGGACCCGCGCACCTTCTGTTCCTGGGCCGTGTTCGCGGAATTTCAGCAGGCAGCGTTCGCTGAGTATGTGCGCGGTCTGGTGGAGGAGTGGGGCGGCTGAGTAGGCCTAAATGCAAGACGGGAGCCTGAGGGCTCCCGCACTTGGGGTCCTAAGGAGGTCTGGTGGCTACAGGCCGTCCAGCGCCTGTTTTAGATCGGCGATCAGATCGTTTGCATCTTCCAGCCCGGTCGATAACCGTACCAGCCCGTCGGTAATGCCTACTTTCTGGCGCTCCACCGGGTCCATGTCCGCGTGCGTCATTGTCACTGAATGAGTCACCAGCGATTCTACCGAGCCGAGATTTTCTGCCAGGCTCCAAAGCCGTAGGGTGTTCATCAGTTTCTTGCCGGCCTCAACGCCACCCTTTACTTCAAACCACAGCATCGAACCGTGGCCGCTGGCCTGGCTGTCGGCCAGTGCTTTTTGCGGGAACGAATCAAGCCCGGGGTAGGCCACCGTGTCTACCTTGTTGTGGGTTTCAAGAAAGTGGGCCACTTTCAGCGCATTGGCAGATTGCGCCGCCAGGCGGGTGCTCATGGTCTTGCAACCCTGCAGGGTGTAGAACGCGACCTGCGGCGACATGTTGGAGCCCAGGCAATTGCGCACAAAGCGGATCGCCTCAAGGTGCTCTTCGTTGCTGGCAGTGATCGATCCACCCACGCTGACGTTGTGTCCTTCCATAAACTTAGTGGTGCTGTGCAGTGAGACATCGGCACCTAGCGCCAGCGGGCGCTGGTAGCAGGGCGTGAGGAAGGTGTTGTCGCACACATGCGGGATGCCGTGGGCACGTGCGATTTCAGACACACCGGCAATGTCGGTGAGCTTGAGCGTGGGGTTGGCTGGCGTTTCGGTAAAAATCAGCCGCGTGTTATCGCGGATGGCGCGCTTGACGTTGTCCGGGTTGCCAGTGTCGACAAACGTAAACTCCACCCCAAAGCGCGACAGTACTTTGGTGGAAAACCGGTGGGTGCCGCCGTACACCACGTCTGAGAGGATGGCGTGATCGCCTGCGTTTAGCAGCGCCATCATGGTGCAACTGGTCGCGGCCATGCCGGTGGCAAAGCACAGACTGCCGAAGCCATCTTCCAGAGCGGTAATACGTCGCTCCAGCGCATCGACTGTGGGGTTGCCGGAGCGGCTGTAGGAGTAGCCCTTCTCCAGATACTGCTCCACCGATTCCTGCACGTAAGTCGTGGTCTGGTAGATCGGCGTAAGAATCGCGCCCGTAACCGGGTCGGGGCTGACGCCGGCATGCACTTCCAGAGTGCTGAATCCTGGCTGCCGATCTTTGCTCATTCGGGTGTCTCCATCAAAACGGTGGTGAGAAATATAGCGCGCAATTCTAACGCAGCCGGCCGGGAGCAGCTAACGGTTGATAGACATAATCACGCTGGATTTGCCGCGGCCACGTGAATCGGATGCCGGGCGCAGGGTGCCCGCGTCGCGCTGAATCAACTGCAGGTCGCCGAATTCCCAGCCATGCGGGATCACTTCGTAGCCCATTTGGCCGAGAGCCCCGATGGTCGTGGGGCTGAGCGGCCGGCCGGGACTGTAGGTGATTTGCGTGGGCGGCAGCAATTGATGGTGGAAGCGGGTTGCGTCCACGGCCTGCTGCGGGCTCATACCAAAGTCGTACACGTTCACAATGGCCTGGAAGACGGAAGTAAAGATGGTGGAGCCGCCCCGGGTGCCCAGGACCAGCTCTGCCTGGCCGTCTCGCAGAATGATGGTAGGAGTCATTGAGGACAGCGGGCGCTTGCCCGGTTGAATTTCATTGGCGGTGCTGCCAACCACACCAAAAATATTGGGCGCGCCGGGTTTGGCGCTAAAGTCGTCCATCTCGTTGTTCAGGATAAATCCAGCCCCTTCCACCACTACGCCGCTGCCGAATTCCCAGTTGATAGTGTAGGTGTTGGCGACCGCATTGCCCCATTGATCGACAATGGAATAATGCGTGGTGTCAGGCGATTCCAGCCCCGGATGCACGTCTCCTCCTGGGCTGATCGCGCTGGGGTTTACCTGCCCTGCGCGTTTGCGAATGTAGTCCTCGTTAATCAGCGCCTCAATCGGCACCTGGGCGAAGGCCGGGTCGCCAAAGTACTCCGCGCGATCGGCGAAAATGCGCTTTTCCATCTCGGCGACCAGATGAATGTACTGCGGGCTGTTGTGCGTCAGCCCTTCAAATTCATCGGCCAAATAGTCTTTCATCTTAAGCAGTTGGATGACGGCGAAGCCACCGGAACTGGGTGGCGGTGCGCTGAGGATTTCCATGTCGCGCCAGCGGGCCGTTAGCGGCTCGCGCCATATCGCCTTGTACTGCGCTAGGTCGCTGGCGCTGATCAGCCCGCCGCTGCGCTGCATTTGCGCCACGGTCAGCCGGGCCGTCTCACCGCGATAAAAATCCTCTGGACCCTGTTGTGCGATACGTTTGAGCGTCGCCGCCAGTGCCGGTTGGCGAAAGACTTCGCCGCCGCGCATGTGGCCAAACTTATCCATCAAGTTGGTGCGCGCCCCGTGCCAGTCGCGCATGGCCTGAACGTTCTCGGCCAGCGCCGCCGGCGCCACGAAGCCGTCCCGCGCCAGGGCCACCGCTGGCATCACCAGATTGGCCCAGGGCAGGCTGCCAAAGCGCTGGTGGGCTTGCCAGAATCCCTCAACGGTGCCCGGCACGCCCGCCGCCAGGGAACCGGACAAGGTGGCTTTTTCGATCACCTCGCCGTGTGCGTCCAGATACATGTCGCGATGCCCGCGAGCCGGGGCCTGCTCACGGTAGTCCAGGAAGTAGTTGTCGCCATTGATGCGAATCAGCATAAAGCCGCCGCCGCCAATGTTACCTGCCTCCGGAACGGTGACGGCCAGTGCAAAGCCTGCGGCGATCGCGGCATCCACGGCGTTGCCGCCCGCGCGCAGGATGTTCTCACTTACCTGCGCGGCGTAACGGTCCGGCATTGGGATGGCAGCGGGGCCGGCGGCCGCGGCCGGGCGTGCCGAGGGGGCGCCGGCGGGCGTGTTGGACAGCGCGCATGCCCCCAGCAGGGCAACAGCGAGCGGAGCGAATAACAGACGTAACTGCATGATCAATATTCCGGATAATGTCTGTGCGCTTGAGCGCGGTTTTGCCGCCACGGCGTTGCGCGCGGGGGTAAGG
>CBDUQI010000032.1:0-37639 GCA_965369325.1 uncultured Gammaproteobacteria bacterium | reverse complement strand
AACTACGCACGCGAAAAACTGGGCTTCGCGCTTGGCAAGATCTACAACGACTGCGGTGAGTACGATCGTGCGTTCGCCTACTACCAGGCTGCCAACGCCCTTAAGAAGGCCCGGGTCCCCGCATTCGATCGTGCCCGGCAGCAAGGCTATTCCCGTCGTCTGGCGCAGGTGTTTGATCGCCAGCGCTTGTCCCAAGGTGCCCCGGCGGCGAGCAGCGAGGCCAGCACTGTGCAACCTCTGTTTATCGTCGGCATGCCGCGCTCGGGCACGACGTTGGTGGAGCAGATACTCGCCAGCCATTCACAGGTGGCCGGGGCGGGCGAACGCACGTTTTTAGAAAACGAGGTGGTGGGGCGTCTGGCGCCTTACCCCGATACCTTCGAGGACGACGGACTACCACCGGCGTTCGACGATATTCGGCGCGAATACCTGCAGCATCTTGCCGAGTTTGCCCAGGGCGAGCGCTTCGTCACGGACAAGTTTCCGGCCAATTTCCAGCATTTGGGGCTGATTGCCCTGCTGTTCCCTGGCTGCCGCATCATTCATTGTCAGCGCGACGCGCTGGATAACTGCCTGTCCATTTACTTCCAGGATTTTGGCCGTGGCAACTACTTTAGCTATGACCTGCAGGACATTGCCAGTGTGCACAATGACTATCGCGAGCTGATGGCGCACTGGCACCAGGCGCTGCCTGAACCGGTGTTTGAGCTGGATTATCAGGGCCTAGTGGCCGACCAGGCGCACTGGACCCGGGCGCTGCTTGCACACTGTGGTCTAGCGTTTGAGCCGGGTTGCCTGCGATTTGATCAGAACCGCCGCGTGGTGGACACACTCAGCCGGTGGCAGGTGCGCCAGCCGATCTACACCCAGTCGGTACGGCGCTGGCAGCGCTATGAGGCGCATCTGACACCGTTGCGCGCGGCCCTCGGGCTGCCGTGAGTGCCGCCTGAGCACAGGTGGGGCGCTTGGATAGCCTATAGACGGGCAGTCGCCACAGTTCGCCAGAATTGCCAGATGGCGCAAAACTATATAATCTATGCCATATGGCAACACATGATACAGCAATGTCCTTCTTTGGCGCGGACACCCCCAGGCTGGCGGAGTTTGATCGCCAGCGCATCAATACCGTCGCCATGAAAGCGTTTATCGGCATCGCAGATGCCTGGGATCTCAGTGTCAGCGAGCGCGTTGTGTTGCTGGGTAACCCCAGCAAGCGCACTTTCTACCGGTGGCGTGAGGGCAGCATCGCCACCCTGCCGGATGACACCCTTGAGCGTATCAGCGTGTTGCTAGGCGTATATAAGAGTCTGCATGTGCTGTTGCCGGTCGCGGAGCGCGCGGATGAATGGGTGCGGCGTGATAACGAGGGATTTGGCGGCCGCAGCGCACTGGCTGTGATGCTGGCGGGCAAGGTGGACGACCTGTATCAGGTGCGTCGTCATCTTGATGCCTGGCGTGGCTGAGCGCGTTCGCCGCAAGGATCTGGAGGGCACGCGGCAGTACCGCATTATTCCCTCGCGTTTCCCGCCCATCAACATATTTGAGCATCTGGTGGAGCCGGATGAGCTGGAGGTGCTCTACGCGCTGGAGGCCAGCACCAACGACCGACTCCGGGCCCAGGCCGGGGATTTGTACCGACTGCCCAAAGCGCAATGGGTCACCGGCCCAGGTGCCAGCGTCGTGATGGCGGCGTTTACCCATATTGGCCGGGAGAGCCGTTTCAGCGATGGCAGTTATGGCGTGTACTACGCGGCGATGGACAAAGACACGGCCATTCGCGAGACCGCCTTCCACACCGAGCGTTTTCTGGCGCAGACGCAAGAGCCGCCGATCGAGATTGACCAGCGTTGCTACATTGGCCGCATGCAGGGCGCGTTGCACGACATTCGTGGTCGCCGGTTCCAGCATCTGCACCAACCCGCGCTGGCTACCTGGCCGCAATGCCAGGCGTTTGCCGCCGAACGGCGCATAGCCGACAGCCCGGGCCTGTACTACCGCAGCGTCCGCCGCCCTGGCGGGCAATGTGTGGCGGCTTTCTCGCCGCTGGCGCTCACCCTGCCGGTGCAGGGGCCGCACTTTCGCTACTGCTGGAATGGCACCCGCATCGAGGACGTGCTCACCATTACCCGCATCCGCCGCCTGCACAGCGCTTAATAACGGCGCCCGGACCTGACGCACATCGCCTCGGCGCTGCCCTGCGCCCTACTCGGCCACAGATCGATGAGTGTTTAGGATCGCGTATGATCGCCTCCTATGCATACCGTTGAGCGCCAGTGGACCGCACAGCTTGAGATCAAAGGCTCCCAGTTTTTGGCGTATGTGATGCCCTACGCGCAGTTCGATGCCGCCCTGGCAACGCTGAAGGGCGAGCATGCCAAAGCCAACCATCACTGCACTGCGGCGCGCTGGCTTAACCCGGCCGGTCAGTTAAGCGAGTTCGCCCGTGATGACGGTGAGCCTGGCGGTACCGCCGGCCGCCCCATGCTGCGGGTGTTGCAGGGCCGGGAGCTGATTAACGTGGGCGCGGTGGTGGTGCGCTACTTCGGTGGCGTCAAGCTGGGTGCGGGCGGCCTCACCCGGGCCTACACCAATGCGGTGGCCCAAGCCTTGCTCGAAGCGGTGCTGATCCCGTGGATTGAGCTGCACGAGGCGGTGTTCGAAGTGCCGTTCGCCCGCACCGATGCGCTGGAGCATGCGGTGGCCGAACATGCCCTGCAGGTGTGCCGGCGTGAGTTCAGCCAGGATGGCGTACGGGTTACCGTGAGCGGCTCCGAGCAGGAGATTGAGGCTGCCCGGGCAGCTATTTTCCCCTACTAGCAGCGTGATAAACGGGGCTCGCGGGTGGCCAATACCCGTCAATAACCGCTAGAATCGCCCATCCAATGCACTACCCAAGCACATTCGATGTCATCGTCATCGGCGGCGGGCATGCCGGGACGGAGGCCGCGCTGGCCGCCGCGCGCACGGGTGCGTCCACGTTATTGCTAACCCACAACATCGAGACCCTGGGCCAGATGAGCTGCAACCCCGCCATCGGCGGTATCGGCAAAGGCCATCTGACGCGTGAAATAGACGCTCTGGGCGGGGTGATGGCCCAGGCCGCTGACCGCGCCGGTATCCACTGGCGCACGCTCAACGCGAGCAAGGGCCCAGCCGTGCGAGCGACGCGCGCCCAGGCCGATCGGGTGTTGTATCGCCAAGCGGTGCGCTCAGTGCTGGAGAACCAGCCCAATCTCACCATTTTCCAGCAAGCTGTGAACGACCTGGTGCTGGATGGTACCCGCGTCACCGGCGTTGGCACGGCGATGGGGCTGAGCTTTAGTGCCCGCGCCGTAGTGCTTACTGTGGGGACCTTCCTGGGCGGGCGCATTCACATTGGCGAGGCTAATCACGAAGGTGGCCGCGCCGGCGATCCACCCTCCAATGCGCTGGCGCAGAAATTGCGCGAGATGCCGTTCGAGGTGGGTCGCCTGAAAACCGGTACACCGCCGCGGATCGACGGGCGCAGCATTAATTACGACGGCCTGACCAAACAGCCCGGCGACACGCCACTGCCCGTGTTCTCTTTTATCGGCAGCGCGCAGGACCATCCGCGCCAGGTGCCCTGCCATTTGTCGGCGACCACCGAGCACACGCACGATATTATTCGAGCAGCCCTACATCGATCGCCGCTGTTCAGTGGTGTGATTGACGGGGTGGGGCCGCGTTACTGCCCGTCGATTGAAGACAAGGTCGTGCGCTTTGCGGACAAAACATCGCATCAGATTTTTGTCGAGCCGGAAGGGCTGGACACACACGAGGTTTACCCCAACGGTATTTCCACCTCGTTGCCGTTTGATGTGCAGTACGAATTTGTTCGCAGCCTGGTGGGGTTCGAAAACGCGCACATCACCCGCCCTGGTTACGCGATTGAGTACGACTATTTCGATCCGCGCGGCTTGCGGCTGAGCTTGCAGACCCGTTTCATCGACGGGCTGTTTTTCGCCGGCCAGATCAACGGGACTACCGGTTATGAAGAGGCCGCCGCCCAGGGACTCGTCGCCGGGCTCAATGCGGCCCGGCAGACGCGCGAGCAGGCGCCGTGGACGCCGCGTCGTGACGAGGCGTATATCGGCGTACTGATCGATGATCTAATTACGCGCGGCACCGCTGAGCCGTATCGCATGTTTACCAGTCGCGCCGAGCATCGCCTGTTGCTGCGCGAAGACAACGCGGACCTGCGCCTGACCGAAACCGGCCGCGAGCTGGGCCTGGTGGGGGATGCGCGCTGGGCCAGTTACCAGGTCCGTCGTGAGGCGATCGAGCAGGAAAAAGTGCGGTTGCAAAAACTCGTTCTTCATCCGCACAAAGTGGGCGATGAGGCGATGCAGCGCGTGTTCGGTAAAGCCCTCTCGCGCGAAACGCATGCGTTTGAAGCGTTGCGCCGCCCCGGCGTGAGCTATGCCTCATTGATGAGTCTGCCCGGCGCGGGCGAACCGGCCGCCCCCGATGTGGGCTTTCAGGTGGAAGTGCAGGCGCGTTACGATGGCTATGTGCGCCGCCAGCAGGATGAGATTAAGCGCACCCGCGCACACGAGCAAACGACGTTGCCGGACAGCCTGGATTACGAAAACGTGAAAGGTCTGTCTAACGAGGTGCGGCAAAAACTCACTGAGGCGCGGCCATGCACGCTGGGCCAGGCGGGCCGTATTTCCGGGGTGACGCCGGCCGCGATCTCATTGTTGCTGGTGCATCTGAAGCGGCGTCGCGCATAGCAGCGCGCGTCCCACGGAAGAGCCGAATAAATAAAGTCAGCCAGACCAGGGAGCTGTGCCTATGTTGTTCCACGAAATTCAAATAGCCGGCAGCGATGGCCGCAACCAGAGTCTGCTGGCGCAGTGCGAAGAAAAGCTGGTGCTGGTGGTCAACGTCGCCAGTCACTGCGGCTTTACCCAGCAGTACGAAGGGTTGCAGGCTCTGCATCAGGAGCTCGCCGATGAATCTTTTATGGTGATGGGTTTTCCCTGCAACCAGTTTGGTCAGCAGGAGCCGGGCACACCGGAGCAGATTCGCGAGTTTTGCTCGTTGCGCTACGGCGTGACGTTTCCATTGAGTGAAAAAATTGACGTGAACGGCGGCGAGCGTCATCCGCTGTACGCTTGGCTCACTAGTGACGAAAACGGTTTTCCGGGGCCTATCCGCTGGAACTTCGAGAAGTTTCTGGTTGGCCAGGACGGCTTGCCGCTCGCGCGCTATCCCTCACCCGTCGGCGCGGACGACGCGGGCTTGCTGGACGATATCGCCGAAGCGCTGGAAGCGTAGTCTCAGAAGCCGAACATCTCGAATCCGCTGCACTCACGGCGCGCGTGGTTGCACTGCGACCACGCGCCGGCGAGACTTGGCTGTCAGCCATGAGAAGTTGCACCAGATACATGGGGGTCTGGGTAATGCAGCAACAGCCCGCGCCGCGTTATCGGGTTGGTATTCAGCATCGAGACAAAGGGGCGCCGCCATTGGCGACGCCCCTTCGTTTCGTCGAGTGCATGCGACTCGCTTGATTCTGCAAGTCGCATGCCGGTTTGTACCGTGGCTCAGTGGTGCGATGTCTCCTCTTTGTGATGGCCGTTGGCGATCGGTCGGTAGCCTGCGTGGCTGTTGCCGTCCAGATGAAACTCCAGACCGACCGGGCCAATGCCCCCGTCATCGCCAGGGTTGATTACACAGGCATCGTCATCGGCATCGCCGCCGCCGCCGAACTCGCTGTCGGCGTCACCGCCGGGGTGTGTGCATTCGTCGAACCGGGCGTCGCCCTTCGGATGACGATTGGGAATCAGCACCACGTCGTGGAGAGACGCAGCATCGCCCAGCATCACGTTCACGTCTTGCACGATCACCGGCTGATAGCCGCCGCGGGAGAACATGATGTCGTAGGTGCCAGGGTCGAGCTGCAGGGTCAGCGCCCCGGAAGGGGCGGAGAACGCGGGCGTCGAAGTGCCGCGTCCAACCACCTGGGCAACCACGTTCCCATGACTCTCGGCGCCTTTGAGCTGCACCGTAGCCTCCACGTAGCCTATTTCGCCTGGCTCCGATACGCGGATGGCGTCGTGGTAGATGGTTGGTGATTCGTTGCCGGCGGCGTCCCGGTACTGAACATAGACGGTCGCCGCCCCGTCTTCAGGGCTCAGCACGTAGGGCATCGTCTTTAGGTACGGATCCCAGCTGGCGCCGGCAAAGGTCGGCTCGTCGGCCACGCGCATCTCGGTGGTGTCCGAGTTAGCGGTAAGCCGCAACGTCACGTTGAGGCTGGTGGTCACCTCGGCACCCTGATTGATCAGGATGCTGCCGATGGGCGGTACCGGATCGGCATTCGGCGTACCGGAGAACACGCGGCTGGCCACGCCGATCTCGCCGTTCACACCGATTGGTCGAACACGATAGTAGTAGGTCTGCCCGTTCACCAGGCCGAGGTCGTGATACAGCCCGGTGTCGGCGGGAATGCGTGCCACCTCCGTGAACGGGCCGTCCTGGTTGAGGCTACGCAGGAACGCGACCTCGGTGTAGGTCTCGTGCGCCTGGTAGCGGATCAGGTTGGCATTGGGCAGCAGGGTGCCCGGCTCCAACGGTAAGTGCTCGTAGCGGTAGTCCACCACTTCCACATCGATCGGCTGCGGCAGCGCATCGTCGCGGTAGTCGAACGGATTGGCACCGCGGTCGAGTTCCGAGGCGTCTACCTCGCCGCCGCGGTCGGTGTCCACGTGACAGGGGTTCAGTCCCATGCCCCACTCTGTGCCGTTGCGCAGCCCGTTGGCATCCGCATCGCCGTCCTTGTCGTTCACGTTCGGATTCAGACACGTGTGCAGATCTTCGTAGCGGTCTGGCATGCCGTCGCCGTCGGTGTCCGGTGACGGGAAGTCCGGGTTGAACGGGATCTCGAACACCTGGAACGACTGCTTGACGGTGCGGGTGAAGTCGGCGCCACGGTTATCCGTGCCGCTGGCTTCCACGATGACCTCATAGGTCCCATCCTGGCCCAACCCATCGGGGACATTCGCCAAGCTGAACGCCGTGGTGCGGGTGTAACGGTTCGCGTAAGTGCCATCAGCGGCACCGGTGTCACCGGTGGCACCGTCGTCGAACAGCGGCAGCACGATGGTGGTGCCGTCGGGGTGTTCGATGCGCGCGGTGACTTGCGCGTTTCGCACCATGCCTGCAGGGTCCTGCAATCGAGCAATGATTGGCATCGGCAATCCTCGCAGGTAGTCGGCACCGTAGAACGCGGCCGCCGGGTCTTCCACGATCGGTCCGAACTCCACGTCGAGCTCTGCGCTGCGCAAGTCGGCGCCAGCCAATACGGCCAGCATCTCCGGTTCGCCGTGGGCCGCCTGCACCTGCATGTGCCACAGTCCCGGCTCAAGGTCGCCAATGTGCACGACGATGTGCGTCTCGGCCTGAAGGATGCTCGCGCCTTGCTCGCCTTCGGCCACCAGGCTGCCGTCGGGACGAGTGATGGTCACTGCCAGCTCGTCATCCGCGCTGGACCAGTTGAAGATAAAGCGTGCGTCCCGAATGCCGCTGGAATCGATGCGTTTCACTTGGCTGTAAAGGCCGTCGATGATTGCACTGTCTTCCCAAAACCGCTGATGCCCTGACATGGCTTCGGCCGATGACAGGAACGCATCGGCAAGGCGGTTGGCCATGCTGGTGGGTGCTGCTGCCTGGACGGCCGCCTGCGCGCCGCGGGTGGCACCGCGTGCTGCGCGAGTTCCGATGGAGTCTTCATCGTCTACGCTGTAGAAATCACCGTCTGTCGCGTTGGCGATCTGCTGCAGCAATACTTGGTCGGCATCGTTGCCGAGCGCGATGGTGTTCACGCGTATGCCGGCGTTGGTGATGACGTTATCGACGTCGGCCCAGAAGGACGCTTCGTTTTCGGCGCCGTCGCTGAGCAACACCACCCAGTCTTCACCTTCCACGGAACCGTTGAGGTTGAACTGCGGCCAGCTCATGTCCAGGCCATCGCCGATGGAAGTGCCGCCGCCAGCGTTCAGCCCTTCAATAGCGTTAAGCAGCTCTTCACGTTTGCTATCGTCGGCCTCGCCGAGCTCGACATCAAGGTTGGCGTCCGCGTTGAAGGTCGCCAGCCCCATGTAGTCCAGATCGGGCCGGGTGATGTCCACCATCAGGGATGCAGCATTTTGTGCCGCTTCCAGTTTGGTGCTCTCATCGCCCTCGTTCATACTGCCGGATACATCAATTACCAGCATCTGATCGAGCTTGCGCGTCTGGTAACTGACGGCGTTGAACGATACCGCCGAGGTCAGATCGCCGTAGTTCACGTGCAGGTCGTAAGTGGCCTCGTCCGGCTTGACCGGTGCACGCACGTTCAGCCAGTACTCATCGCCGACGTAGGCGCCGCCGATGATCTCGGCATCGTCCTCAAAGAAACCGTTGTTGCCGACGTACACGGAGAACTCATCCGGGTCCAGCCCGCGTACCAGCGAGCCGCCAAGCTCAGGCGGGCCGGACACGGTAACCCGGAGCGTGAAACTGCGCGGGTCGTCGTTGGGACCGACGACTTCTTTGTAAGTGCTGGTGGGGTAGTGCACGTCCAGGCCGGAGGTGCCGCAGACGACGTCCCACTCAATCTGTTCGCGATCGTTGCCGCCGATGAAGACCACACCAATGCGCTCGATGCGATTAGTACCGGCTCCCTGCGCCATGGCGATAGTTTCGCTGCTTTCGTATCTGATCATCACATCGTCGACGATGCCGCCGCTGCGGATCGGCACCAGGGCGAAATCGACGTTGTCCTCTTCGCCGCGTGCGGCAAAGCCCAGGGTGTCACCCGCAACACAGGATGAGCGGATGCCAAAGTCCAGGTAGGTGGCGCCCCAGGCCTGGGTGGTGTGGGCGCCGGAGAACGGCACCATCTCGGTGTCGGGGAATATGGTTTTCACTTTCGAGAACTTGGTGAAGTTGCCGTCTTCCTCGTCGAGGTAGCGGTACTTCAAGCCGTCGGCGAACTGCGAGTAGTCGTAGCCCTTAACGAAATTAGTGATAGCGAAATCGCGGAACCAGTCGCTGAGATCGTCGTCGGACCCGAACTGTGCAATCGTGTTCTGCACGGCGCCGGGCACGTCCGGTTTGTCCATGTTACCCATCCGCTCCCACAGCTCGCGAATGAAGTCAGTGCCCACGAATACCTCATCGGGGTAGCCTGCGTAGTTTTCGGACAGGTGCTTCCAGCCCAGGGCGCCCTCGTAGCTGGTGTCCCAGAAACTGCGGTTTGCCCAGTCCAGGTATTTGGTGGCGGCACGCATGAAGGCAGTATTGGGGAGTGCGTCGAGATCGGCGTAGATGTGGTCTTCCATCATCCGCGCCGTGCCTTCCCAAAGCGTTTTGCCCCAGGGCACGTAGCCGTCACGGTCATACTCGTACTGCACGTGATGGAACAGTTCGTGTCCCATGACACGGCGAATGCCCGCTTCTGAGGCAGAGCAGTAGGTGGAAGCGGGAAGGTTGATGCGGATATTCTCGGCGCTGCCGTTGTCGCAGTCCGAGTTGTCGTGTGGGCCACCCGGGCGGCATGCCCACAGGTAGACTTCATCATCGCGGCCATCGAATGTGGGCGCACGAAATCCCAGATCGGTGTAGCCCTCGTGATAGCCCGCCGGTGCACCGGGGACACCGGTGGCAGTGCTGTCCACTGCGTTGGCCACGTTCATTGCCTGGCTGAATGGCATGTAGTCACTCTGCGAGCCGGAAGGCGAGGCGCCTTCGTCGCCGCAGTTCCATGGATTGTCGTCTGTGAAGAAGATGTCGTAGTTGTGATCTTCGGTCGTGATGCGATCGAAGAGTGTGTCTGGGTGATGGGCGTCGCTGGTCAGACTCACTGACAGCAGCGCCAGCACAGCCGTGAGTTGCACGGCCCGGTGGATGCGATACATGGCGATTCTCCTTTAGAGGGTTTGGGTATGGGCGCGGCAATGCCGTTAGCCCTTACCTGATCCCTGCGGGATTGGGCGCAGTGAGGGGACACCAGGAGAATCAAATTTTCGGATAGTCGTGATGCGCTGCCGCCCGGAACCGACAAGGCCGCCTGATATGATGAATTTTCCCTATCCAAGATGGCCGGATGCAGGGGTAAGGTCACATGGCGTACGCTATCCTGTAACGCGTACCGCGTCCGCGGCCCATTTTTTCGAGTCGCTTCAACTCAACCAGCTTCTTGATAATGGCCTCGACGGTGCGGGGCGCAAAGCCGAGTGCCTCAACCGCGTTTTTGCGGCTGAAAGCGGGCTCTTTTCGCGCCTGAGCCCATTGCCAAAGAGAAAGCTGCTTTTCAGAGGGCAAATCCTCGATCCGGTCTTCCTGAATGATGGTGAGCGCGTTTGTCGCCTGCGCCCTAACATGCTCAAGAAGTACTCCATCCACGGAAAAATATCCGCGTCCTCAGATTTCCAGCTGGATTGGGTTTTGCTCAGAGCGAGATAGTAATCGGCCTTTTGCCCCTCAATCAGTTTTTCGTGTGAGACCAGTCCGGCGAACAGATACCCACGCTGGAGTAGGAGAAGGTTCGTGAGCAGAATGAGTGACTCGGTGAGTTTCATCTCGGAATAGGAGGACAGAACGCGCTCCAGCATCTCCGGTCCGTTCCGCGTTGAAATTTAGTCTCTTGCTTAGTCGGTCGTTTCTCCACGCCATTTCACATCCATCCTCATTGCTATGTGAGAATATGTGAGATAAATCAATAACGACCTGACAGCGACGAAGTTCGCAGACACGTCGGAGCCTCAAGCGGTGCTGAGGGAGCTGACCTCTACAGTCTCCTCCCTGGGTTGGTGATCACTCTACCAGCAGATCAAACTCCGCCTGCACCGAGGCATTGACGGTGACTTTGCCTACTTCGTAGCTCTCCGGGCTGGCGCCGCTGTCGGCGGCGGCGGAGCGCATCATAGCCCGCTCGTTCATCTGCCTGACCACAGGTGGCCTGAAGCCCACATCGGAGGCATTGATGCGGCGGATCTTGCCCACCTTGGCACCGAGCGTTTTGGCCAGCACCTGCGCGTTAAGCTGTGCATCCTCGGCGGCCTTTTTCAGGGCCTCGCGGCGCAGACCATTGCGGTCACTCACATCCAGCGTGGGCGCCTGGCTCTGGTTCACCCCCAGGCTCACACTGCCCTCCATTAACGGCCCCAGCTTGTCCAGATCTTTCAGCTCCACGGTGAGCTGGCGGCTGACAAAGTAGCCGCGCAGGCGTCGTTCACGGGTCTGGTTGTTCCAGTCGTACTCGGGGCGCACGTTTAAACTGGCGGTTTTAATCTGTTTTTTCGGAATATCCAGCTCATCACAGTAATCCAGGAAGGCCTCAACCACTTTGTTGACCTCCTGCCGTGCGGTCTCCATCTTGGGCTGGCGTGATTCCATCCCCAGAACAACGATGGCCCGGTCGGGCACTACCTGTATTTCGCCGGCGCCCGAAACGGTGACCAGACGGTACATCTGGCTATCCTCCTCGCTACCGGCATGACCTAAAGCAGACACCATGAGGAGCCCTCCTGCCGCAATGTTCACTATCCACCTGAGATTCACTCCGGGCTCCTTAAACTTGCAAAGACGCGATATGAGCGCTTGTGTGACCCATGCTCTGATGATATATCATACGCCGCTTGGCGCGACCTGACCCGCGGGATGGGGTGTGCCGGCGTGCTGGCTGCCGCCTGCTGCGGCGCCGAAGCATCACTAGGTCTATAGGGGAGATATTCATGCGCTTTACCCGTATTTCGGGGGCGATTGCCGCATTCACGCTGCTCGCCAGCCTGGCCAGCACCGCGCCTGCGGTTGCCCAGGATGCCGAATTGTTGTTTGAAACCTGTATTGGTTGTCACGGCATTGAGAATTATAAAAACAACTACCCGACCTACCGCGTGCCGCGCCTGGCAGGCCAGGACGCGCAGTATGTGGTCGCGGCGCTTAAGGGCTATAAGGATGGCACCCGCTCGCATCCCACGATGATCGCGCAGGCCGCCTCCATGAGCGATGCTGATATGTTGGCGCTGGGTAACTATCTTCAGGGAATGACCGAGATCAGTGCTGACGCTAAGGGGACTGCGCCGGCGGCCGCAGCCACCTGTACCGCCTGCCACGGCAGCAATGGGCGCAGTTCTGGCCCCACCTTCCCGTCGCTGGCCGGTCAGCACAAGGACTACCTGGCGGCCTCGCTCAGACAGTACCAAGAGCAGGACCGCCAGAACGCCATCATGGCGGGGTTTGTGGCCGCGCTGAGTAAAGAAGACATCAATGCACTGTCCAGCTTTTACTCCGCGCAGACAGGGCTGAAAACCGTCGGCGAATAGCGTTCAGGCGCGATAGTCAGGTATAGACGAGGCCGGGCCGCGAAAGCGGCCCGGCCTCTAACGTTTCCGGTTGCTGCAACCGCGCGCAATCAGTCTGAGTACACGGGTCAACCTCTTCGTTGTTCGCCGCGCGTAACGTATATTGCGGTGGACGCGCCGTCTGAGGTGTTGCCGGGTTCATCGCACTCCCCCTGATTCATTGCTTTCCCAATGCGCCTCATGTATCAGAGGGTCTTCGGACCCATGTCCGCAATCGCTATGTGCAGGTGACCACCAGAAAAGGTCGCCACACGGCCCTCTGTGTTGGCTCGGTCGCAACTAAGTGATTCCCTTAAAATCATGAGGTTACGCAGAATTGCCGAGGCAACTCCGTTCCTCCGCTACTGAGACAGGCTTAGCCCTGTGCTCTGTAGAGGCCGATAAATTCCTGCGCAGGAGTGCTGGAATGAGCTATATCGATTTCGACCACGGAATCACGGCGATCGACACGGATCTGATGCGCCCACGCTTTGATGCCAGTCATCTGATTGTGCACAACGAGCGCGCCGCGTTCGTGGATACCGGCGTGCACGATTCGGTGCCGCGTTTGCTGCAGGTGCTGGTGGACAAAGGCATCGCGCGCGAGCAGGTGGACTATGTGCTGCTCACCCATATTCATCTGGATCACGCGGGGGGCGCCGGCGAGCTGATGCGCCAGTTGCCCAACGCGGTGGCGGTGCTGCACCCGCGCGGCGCACGCCACATGATCGATCCGGCCAAACTCAAGGCCGGCAGCATCGCCGTCTACGGCGAAGAGCAGTTCGCCAAAATCTATGGCGACATCATCCCGATTGATGAGGATCGGGTGCGTGTGATTGATGATGGGGAGTGTGTGCTGCTGGGCGGGCGCACACTGGAGTGCATCCACACTGAGGGGCATGCCCGGCATCATTACTGCATCGTCGACCACCAGGCCCGGGTGATTTTTGCCGGTGATACATTTGGTGTTTCTTATCGAGAACTGGACACGGCGGCCGGCCAGTTTATTTTCCCCACCACCACCCCGGTGCATTTTGATCCGGTTGCGGCCCACGCCTCCGTTGATCGGCTGATGCGCTATGAACCAGAGGCCATTTATCTTACCCACTACAGCCGGGTGGATGATGTGCCGCGATTGGGCAAAGACATGCACGTGTGTCTGGATGCGTTTGTTGATATCGCGCGCGCCAGCGCGCGCCAGCACCAGTCGGCTGCGGCCCGCAGTGGCGAGATGGCCAAACGCATGCTGGCGTTTCTCACCCAACGGCTGCACGATCACGGGTTCGCGGGCAGCGACGAGCAGATTGCGCAGTTGCTGATGATTGATGTGACCCTAAATGTGCAGGGTCTGGAAGTTTGGTTGAGTCGGGAGCAGCAGGTATGAGTACCGAATCATTCGCAGCGTATCGTATTCATCAAAAAGATAAGGGCGTCGAGGCGCGGTTTGAGCAGATCTGCCTGGATGACCTGAGCGACGGTGAGGTGGTCATCCGCGTCACCCACTCGACGATTAACTTTAAGGATGCGCTGGCGGCCACGGGTCGCGGACGTATTTTGCGCCGCTTCCCGCTAGTGGGCGGCATCGATGCTGCAGGCACGGTACACAGCAGTGACGATGCGCGCTTTACCCCCGGCCAGCCCGTCGTGGTAAATGGCTGCGGGCTGAGCGAAACCCGCGACGGTGGCTACGCCCGTTACCTGCGGGTGCCGGCTGAGGCGGTGATTGCGTTGCCGCCAGCGATTGACGCCCACGCCGCGATGCAATTGGGCACGGCAGGTTTCACCGCGGCGCTGGCGGTGTGCCGGATGCAGGATAACGATCAGCAGCCTGCCAATGGACCGGTGGTGGTAACCGGCGCGACCGGCGGGGTTGGCTCACTGGCCGTGAACATGCTTGCCGGGCTGGGGTTCGAGGTGGCAGCCGTGAGCGGTAAAGACTCCGCCGATGAGTACCTGGCCAGCATCGGCGCCAGCCAGATCCTGCGCCGGCAGGACATTGATCTAGGCAAACGGCCGATGGAAAAAGCGATGTGGGGAGGCGCTGTGGACAATCTGGGCGGTGACATCCTCACTTGGCTTACGCGCACCGTCGGTTACGGTGGCAATATCGCCAGCATCGGGCTGGCCGCCAGCCACGAGCTGAACACCACCGTTCTGCCGTTTATCCTGCGCGGCGTTAACCTGCTGGGGATCAACTCCGTGGACACACCGCGCGCCCTGCGCGAGCGTGTGTGGGAACGTCTGGGCGGCGATCTGAAACCGGCGGCACTTAGCCAGGTGGCCGCGAGCACTATCGATTTTGAAGACCTGCCGGGCGCATTCGATGACTTTATGACGGGTAGTGTGACCGGGCGCATCGTCGTGCGTGTTTCCGGCGACTGACAATACCGCTTGTGCGGGCCTGCACGAAGGTCCACAGTAAGTTCCGAGGGCACTCCGAGACCGGGGTTGCCTGCCCCCCGCTACAGCTGTTGCGGCGTACCACTCGACAGTGTGGGTATGCCGGGTGCGAGACGCCGATGCTAAATCAAATCTGGACACTGCTGATAGGGGTCGCGGTGGTCGTAAGCGCCAACGGGTTCTTAACCACTGTAGTTGGTGTGCGCGGGAGTGAAGCCGGCTTCAGCGCACTGGCCACCGGCCTGATCATGTCGGCGTACTTCGCGGGCTTTCTTGCCGGGACGTTCTTCGGACCGTCGCTGGTCCGTCGCGTGGGCCACATTCGCGCGTTTGCCGCGATGGCAGCCCTCGCCTCCGTCGCGGGTCTGTTGCACACCATTTCCACTGAGCCACTGGTGTGGGGCGTTCTACGCCTGGTAGGTGGCTTTTGCGTGGTAATTATTTTCATGGTGGTGGAAAGCTGGCTGAATGTGATGGCCACCAACGAGACTCGCGGACGCCTGTTCTTTACCTACAACCAGACCAGCCTACTGTGCCTGGGCTTAACCCAGTTGCTGCTGTTACTGGGCACGGACAATGGGCACGCCCCGTTTATGCTGGTGGCTGGCCTGTTGAGTCTGGCGTTGTTGCCGATCGCACTCACCACCGTGCGCCAGCCGCGGCGAATTCGCAAAGCCCACATCGACCTGCCTGAGCTCTGGCGCACCTCGCCACTTGGCGTGCTGGGCACGGCGGTGGCTGCGTTGAGCACCGCCACCCTACTATCGCTGGGCCCGGTGTTCGCGCAACAGTCCGGCATGAGTACCAGCCAGATTGCGACATTTATGACTACTACGATCCTGGGCGGCGCATTACTACAGGTGCCGATCGGGCGATTTTCCGATTTGATTGACCGACGCAAGGTATTGCTGTTGGTCGCCATCGCTGGTGGACTGCTGGCGCTAGCGCTGATTACCATCGCGCGCTTCGGTGCCCCGATGCTGGTGATGGTCTTTGCGCTGGGCGGTGCCGTGTTCTCGCTCTACCCGCTGGCGGTTGCGCATACCAACGACCACGTGCCGGTGGACCGAATGCTGGCGACTTCCAGTGGCCTGCTGATGGTGTACGCGGTCGGGGCCATTGCCGCCCCCGTTGCGGTCGGTACTGTGATGCAGGTAATCGGGCCACGCGGCATGTATATGACGCTGGCGATCGGTATGTTCAGCCTGACACTATTTGGATTCACCCGCGCCATTGTCACCCCGCCGGTGGATGCGGAGGAGCAGGACGCCTTCGTGCCCATGATGCGCACCTCACAGGCCGAGCTTGAAATGTATCCCGATGCGGTGGAAGAGGCCGCCTCAAACGAGGAGAGCTAGCCGAAACGCGCGCGAACCGGCCATTCGCATGCCAAACGTTTGAACATAACGTGTGAACGCGTTAATAATGGCGCCCCGCGAACATATCCATTGCTGAGGGGGTCGTTATGGGATGGTTAGGTGCAGATCGTTTGCTTGGTGTCGCAGTTGCCTGGTCCGCGCGCTCGCGCGTCGCGCTAGTGGCGGCGCTTGGCGTTAGTCTGGCGATGGTGTTGCCGGTGGAGCTGGCAGCCGGAATAGATGCGGGCGCCCGCTCGCCCACTGCGCTCGCCGCCGGGCAATTGCTCAACCGCGCACCTGTTGCGCGCCCACGTTTGCGCGACAGCTTTGGTTTGGGCAGCCAAGTACGCCTGGACGCCAGCCAGTCCACTGATGCAGATGGCAATCGCCTGTCCTACCGCTGGGAGATTGTGGACGCGCCAGCCGGCAGCGCCGCTGCCCTGTCCGCTCGCAACGGCCTTGCCAGCGGCTTCTTCGTGGATCTGCCCGGGGCGTACGTGGTGCGCCTCACGGTGAACGATGGTGTGATAGACAGCGCGTCCGTCGCGATCACGCTGTCCACGGCAAATACGCCGCCGGTCGCAAACGCCGGCCCGGATCAAACCCTGCCGGTGGGCTCGGTGGTGTTGCTGGAAGGTGCGGGGTCTCGCGACCCTGACGATGGCAACCTCACTTACCAATGGCAGTTCGATGCTCAACCCGATGCCGGCACCACGGTGCTGCGCGAGGCCGAGACCCCCCGGCCCAGTTTTCAGATAGCCGAACCGGGTGAGTATGCGCTGTCGCTGACCGTGACCGATGCGATGGGCGCTGTCAGCCGCGATTACCTGACCGTCAGCACAAACAACTCCCGTCCGATCGCGCGAGTGCGCGTCGACGGCCCGGCGCTGGTGGGCGAGCCGGTGGCGCTGAGCGCTGCCGATTCCAGCGACATCGATCAGCAGGCGCTGAATTTTCGTTGGGACTTGTTGTACGCGCCGCCCGGCAGCGCGGCGAGCCTGACCCACGCCTCCGCCACAACTCCCACTTTCATGCCGGACATGGCAGGCCAGTACGTGCTGCAGTTAATCGCCAATGACGGACTGGCAGACAGTTATCCGGTCACCGTGCTGGTCAATGCGGCCGAGCGTGCTCACGGCGGCGATGATATGGATGGCGATGGCATCAGCGATCCGCTGGACAATTGCCTGGCCGTCGCGAACCCGGCACAAACCGACACGGACGGTGATGGCTTCGGCAATGCCTGCGATGCCGATCTGAACAACGATGGCAGTGTGGATCTTGCTGATCTCGCCGAGCTCAAGGACCTGTTTTTTACCAGCAACGAGCTGGCCGACTTTAACGGCGACGGCGTGGTGGATTTTCTGGATCTGGCCGCGTTCAAGGCCGCTGTGTTCAGCGCCCCGGGACCCTCCGGCTTGTTCCTGCCGCCGTCGATTACCCCGGTGGATGATCAGATCGCGCCCGTCGGCTCGATGCTGAGCTTTACCCTGCAGGCCAGCGATCCAAACAACGATGAGCTGGTGTTTTCGGTCACACCGTTTCCGTTGCCACCCAACGCGCTGCTGGATGCGGCCACCGGGCAGTTTACTTTCAGCCCCTCGGTGGAGGAGCTGGGGATCTATGATCTGACCTTCGCCGTCTCCGACGGCACCTCGGTGGTGTCAGAGTTCGTACGCGTCACGGTACCGGATGTGGACCCGGGCGCACCGGCCAGTATCGTGGGTCAGCTGTTGGATGCGAACGATTACGCCAGCGGTACTACCTCCCCCGTCGTGGGTGCGACCGTCTCCTTTATCGGCACTGGCCTGAGTGCAGTCTCCGCCGCTGATGGCACCTTCAGTATCGACAACCTGCCGGACGATGAGCTGGTGATCGATATCGACAGTACCAATGCAGCGCCGGCGCCGGATGGCTCCAGCTACGCGGGCTTTCGCGAGGTCATCACCCTGGAGCCGAACGTGGTGAACGTGATCGACCGTCCGTTCTTCCTGCCAAGAATCGACGACACCAGTGTGGTCACGGTGGATCCGAACACTACCACCATGCTCGAGAACGAAGACCTTGGCATTATGATGATGGTGCCGCCGAATACCGCCAAGAACCCGGACGGCACCGACTTCGACGGCGATCTGTCCATCTCCAGTGTGCCGCGCGGGTTCGCACCGATGGAGCTCCCCGAAGGCCTGGACCCCGCACTGCTCATTACGGTGCAGCCGGTGGGCGTCACCTTCTCTACTCCGGTGCCGGTGATGTTCGAGAACATCGAGAGTTTCCCACCTGACAACGAGGTGGATCTGTGGTCGCTGGATGCGGCCAGTGGCGAGTTCAAGATTGTTGGCGTGGGTGAGGTAAGCGTTGACGGTCAGATGCTGGAGACCATCAGCGGTGGTATTTCCGCGGCCTCCTGGCATGCCTTCATGCCGCCCTCCGGAGATCCAGATGACATGGGCGATGAGGACAATTGCCCCTGCGATAAAAGCTCTGCACCGGTCAGCTCGGAGATAGAGACGCGCAGCGGCTGGCTGTCCACCGACTTTTCCGTTCCCTTGCCGCGTGCGCTCGGCGAGGAGCGCCCGCTGAAGTTCGTCTATCGCAGCGAGCGCGCCAAACCCTATCCGGTGATTCCGTTTGAGCTGACCGTACCGCAGCGCGGGGCGGTTCCCAATTCGGTTTCTTATCGGGTGACCATCGGCGGTGTCGAGCAGAGCATCGAGACGTTTATCTCTACCGCTGGGCTGAGCGAGAGTTTGGATGAGGTGCTGCAGGTGGCGCCGGCCTTTGATGGCAGCGAGTTGCCCACCGGACTGCACGCCTACGAAATCACTACCTCCAGCAACTACTCGAGCTCCAAGGTCAGCGCCAGTTCGGGCGGCAGGCTGACGGTCGTCAATTCGCGCGACAGCGCTTATGGCGCGGGTTGGGGCATTGCCGGCGTCAACCGCCTTTACACCACCTTCAACGACGGTGCGATTGTTGTCGACGGCGGCGGCAGCGCTGTGCGATACGATCCAGCGCCGATCAGCCTGTTCGACTGGACCGCGCAGGGCAACCTGGGGATTTCCACCTGGCAGATTGCCGCCGACGGCAACTCGGTTGTTCAGACACAAAACGGCGACCCGAGCTTTTTTGTCGGTACCCAGGATCTAATCGACGTCACCTTGCGCGGTCGCATGCGCGTGCTCACCAGCAGCGATGATGACTTCATCGGACTGGTAATGGGTTACCGCGGCCCCTTCTCTAATGACGACAACGCGCTCGAGGCCATTCTGTTTGACTGGAAGCAGGGCGATCAGACTTTCAGCGGGCGCTTTGCCGCGGCGGGCCCTGCCCTGACGCGAGTCACCGGCCAGGACATTACCGATTTTCTAGACACCTACTGGGGGCATACGTCCAATAGCAATTTTGACGTGTTGGCAAACGATTTCGGCTCGTCCAACGGCTGGCTCGACAACACCTTTTACGATTTCGAAGTGCAATACGGTGCCGACCGCATCGTCGTGCTGATAGACGATCAGGTTGTGTTCGATGTGGAAGGCGAGTTCCCCAGCGGCCGCTTCGGGTTTTACAATTACTCCCAGCCGGATGTGGAGTATGAGCTGTTTACCAGCGCGGGCGGATTTACCTCATCACCCGGCGACTTCTCACAGCTTAGTCGGTCTGAGAGTAATGGCTTTGTGCGCACGCTCAAGGACGGCACGCGAATAAACTTCGATGCGCAGGGCCTGCAGACGTCGGTCGTTGACCGCAACAATAACACCACCAGTTTCGGTTACGACGTAGATCAGAATCTCACCTCGATTACGGATCCGGTGGGTGGCGTGACGCAGCTGAACTACATCAGCGGGCGGCTGACTACCATGACCGATGCAGCCGGTCGGCTGACGCAGTTCCTGTACTCGGTTAACAACGATCTGACGCAGGTGATACTACCCGACGGCACCTCGCGCCGGTTCGCCTATGACGGCGATCACTTGATGACGTCAGAAACCGATGGCCGTGGCAATCGAACCCAGCGCAGCTTTGATTTTACCGGCCGACATCTCAATAGCATCATGGCCGATGACTCAGTGCGCAGCACCTCAAGCATTCACCAGTCGGCATTGGTTGATCGTGCAACCGGCGTGGGCACCATCACCGATCCGGCGCCGTTGGTACGCCCGGCGCAGGCGCGTGCTACCGTCACCGACGGCAACGGCAACACAGAAACGACCAATACCGATCGTTTCGGGCGGACCACCTCGGTGGTGGATGCGCTCACCCGTACCACCGCGTTCGAACGCAACGAGATCGGGCAGATGACCCGTATCACCCGGCCCAATGCCTCAACCGTCGCCTTTACCTATGACGATCTGGGCAATGTGTTGTCGATTAACGAGGAGTCGATCGGAGCGATAACGGCCTTTGCCTACGACCCGTTATTCAATCAGGTGATTTCGATCACCGATCCGGATGGTCACGCCACCAATATCACGCTGGACACCCAGGGCAATCCGCAAGCCATTACCGATGCGCTCGGGCGCATGGTGACGGTGATCTACAATCCGAACGGATTGCCCGCCTCGGTAACCGACCAGCGGGGCAATACCACCTCGTTCACTTACGATCCGCAGGGTAATCTGATGCAGGTAACGGACGCGCTGTTGAACACGCGTACGTTTGCCTACAACCCGGCAGGCGATTTGACCTCATGGACGGATGAGAACGGGCACGTTACCACCGTCACCTACGATGCGATGAGCCGGGTGCTGAGCACCACCAACCCCGAAGGTGCCGTGAACTCATTTGACTACGACGCCGAGGGCAATGTGGTCGCGGTGACGAACGCCACGGGTGAGGTCACCGCGTTCACCTACGATCAGCTCAATCGCATCAGCACGATCGACAACCCCATCACCGGGTTGACTGCCTTTACCTACGACCTTGCCGGCAACGCAATCCAGACGCTGCTATCTAACGGCAACCTCATGGTGATGACCTACGATGCAGTTAACCAGCTGCGCACCGTGAGCCATTCGACCGGCGCGGTTGAAGCCTTCGAGTATGACGTGCTGGGCAACGCCACCGAGGTGACCGACCCGAACGGCAACATATCGCAGTTTGTTTACGATCCGATCGGCCGGCTGATGTCGCGCCAGGACCCGCTGCTGAAGACGGAAACCTTCGGTTACGACTTGCGTAGCAACATCACCTCCTACACCTCCAAACGCGGCAGCGTGATGAGCTTCGTTTACGATGAACTTGGCCGCGTGATCACCCAGAGCACGCCGGACAATCTCATCAGCTACAGCTATGATGAGGCAGGCAATCTTACTGGCGTGGATGACAGCGACTCATCCGTCACTTTCGCCTGGGACGTGTTGAACCGGCTTAGCAGCACCAGCACCACGGGCACCCAGCCCGACACCACGCTGAGCTTTGCTTACGATCTGGCCGGCAACCGCACGATGCTGAGCACCAGCGATGGCCAAGCTTTGAGCTATGGCTACGACGATGCAGACAATATCAGCTCGCTCACCCCGTTCGCCGGGGCACCAATTATTTTCACCACCGATGGTGTGGGCCGCCAGTTGAGTATCGACTTCCCCAACGCGGTGCAATCGGATCTCGGCTACAACAACCGCGGTTTGCCGGATGCCCTGTTGCTGCGAAGCGGCGCCACTACCATTCGCAATCAGGCCTATACCTACGATGCGATTGGTAACATCGATAGCCTGAGCGATGCACTGGCGGATCTTAGCTATCAGTACGATGAGACCGAGCAGCTCTCAGCGGTGCTGGCCTCAGGTATGGCGATTGAGACCTATCAATATGATCTGGCGGGTAACCGGCAGGTCTCTCATTTGTCTGCCTCGCATAGCCATGATGCGGTAAACCGTCTTCTCTCGGATGCCAACGCCACCTACAGCTACGACGACGCGGGCAATCTGGGCACCCGCAACGAGACTGCCAGCGGCGATATCACCAGCTATACGTACGACGCGCAGGAGCAGCTTATCCAAATCGACCGGGCCGATGGCACGGTGGTGAGCTACCGTTACGATGGCCTTGGCCGACGGATTGAGAAAGATATAGACGGCACCGTCTCCCGCTTTGTCTACGACAATCAGGATCTGCTGGCTGAGTACGACGCGGCCGACGCGGTGCTCGCCCGCTACAGTCATGGGCCGCTGGTCGATCAGCCGCTGCAGATGCAGCGCGGTGGCGCGGTGCACTACCTGCATGCGGATCGACTGGGTTCGATTACCCAGCTTAGCGATGATGCGGGTGCCGTGGTGAGCAGCTATGCATACGATGCCTTCGGGCAGACCGCCACGGCCACTGAGACGGTCATTTCGCCGTTCGGTTACACCGGACGCGAGCGGGATACCGAGAGTCAGCTTATCTATTACCGTGCCCGGTATTACGATCCGCTCAGCGGCCGCTTTACCACTCAGGACCCGATTGGTTTCGCCGGTTTTGACCAGAATCTGTATCGCTACGTCGGCAACAACCCGATGAACCGTACCGATCCAAGCGGCAATTTTGCGCCACTGATCGCCGCGTGTGTTCGCGGCGGCCTGGTGGGGGCCGCCACTGGTGCGGCGGCGGCGGCGGCAGCAGAGGCGCTGACCGGCGGGTGTGACAAAGACGTGGGACGTGCGGCATTGATCGGTGGCATCACCGGCGGTGTGGTAGGTTGCCTGACGGGCGGGTTGCTCAAGCGGCCGGTGGCTAATCGGCCGCCCCCGCCCAAACCCGGTTCTAGCGGTGGCCCGGGGGCGGGCAAACCGTTTCCCAAGAAGGTGCAGGATGCGGCGCGCCAGGAGTCGGGCGACCGCTGTGTCTTTTGCGGCGACAAGACCATCCGCAGCCCCAAACCCCACCCCAAGCGCTCCAACATCGACCATGCGAACCCGAAGTCACGCGGTGGCAACAATACACAGGGGAACGCGCAGAACACTTGTCAGACCTGTAATCTGGACAAAGGCGCGCGGACCACACAAGAGTATCTGGACCTTCTTAACTCACGCGGAGGCGGTGGGTAGCTGAGTACTGAGCAAACGCAGAGCCTGCGTAAAATTACCTTCGTGCTGGACCCGCAGGACTGGCACGGCTACGCCAGCGAAACCGTTTGGGCGCAGTCGCTGGGGGAGCATAAGTATTGCCTGCGCAACACGCCGTTCTTCGCGATGGGCGTGAGTGCAGAAGATGTGGTGGTGGCGGGCGAGGAGGACGGCGCGTTGATGTTCGAGTCGGTCGCTAGCGCCGGCGGGCATTCGAGCTATCGGATCATTCTGGATGAAGGCACGCCGGCCGAGGTGTTTGAAACGCACTGGGCGCGACTGGAGGCCTTGGGGTGCACCTACGAGGGTGCCGAGCTATCGGTGAATCTACTGGCGGTGGACGTGCCGGCTGATACCGATATCTACGCCGCCTACGCTGCGCTAGAGGAGGGCGAGCAAGCGCAGGCGTGGTATTTCGAGGAAGGTCATTGCGGGCATACGCTTAGGCACTAACCGCTAGAGGATACTCCAGCGCCGGTATTTGCCGGCGCGGGAGGCCTGCGCGGCCGTGCGGGTGTCTTCCAACGGGTCGGACTCACAGCGGCTGAGAAAGTCGCTTACAGCCGGGCCATGCCAGCCCGCGCAGGCCGCGGCCACCCAGAAGGTGAGCGTGGCGTGATCCGGCCGCGATACGTATTCAATTATGTGCTCGATCACCGTGTGTTCCGGCACTAGTTGTAACTGTGCGATCGCGCGCAGCCCGCCTTCGACCAGGGCTTGGTTGTCGTGTTGCATCCACTGCAACAACGGTTCAACCGGGTCGGCCCCGGCCTTTTGCTGCAGGGTAGTGATCGCATCACCAACGGCCACCAGTACCATGCTGTGCTCCAGCGTCATCGCCGCAATGCTGCCGAGCAATGCGCGCCCGGCGAGTCCGTCGCAGGCCGCCAGCGCCATGATCATATGGTACTGGGTTTCCCAAGTGCGTAGATCGCGGATCTCACGCTCAAGCGCATCAATCAGCTCGCCCACCATCTTAGGGTCGGGATGCTTGCGCAAGGCTTTGGCCGCCTGGCGACGCTTGGTCGAGGATTTTTCCCGCAACAGCGCGCTGAGCACCTCGGGTGATTTGGGCACGGACTTACTCAACGCGACAGGCCTGGCCGCTGGCTGTCTCGCGATCTGGCAGGGTGATTACGCATTGGCTGGCGTGGCGTAGCGCCTGGCCAGTTCACGGATGTGCGCTGGCCCCACTTCGCAGCAACCCCCCACAATGCTTGCGCCGCCGGTGATCCAGCCATCCGCAAAATCGGCGTACTGAATGGGGTTGAGATCGGTGCGCTTTTCAAGCTGATCGACCGTGGAGCCCTTCGCTTCGAATGCGGTGCTGATCATGCGGAAGCCGTTCGCGTATCCGCCAATCCGCACGCCAAGGCCATGCAGCAAGGGCAACGCGTTGTCGAGTGCCTCGGGACTTGAGCAGTTTACCAGCACGGCGGCAGGGTTGAATTGAGCGATCAGGGGGGCGATGTCCAACAGCCGTTCGCCGGAGCGCAGTCGGGTGCCGTCATCGTCCTGCACTGAGACGGCCAGCCACACCGGCTTGCCGGCGACGCCGGCCCCCATCAGTGCGCCACGCGCTTGATCCACCGAGCTCATGGTCTCGCAGATAAACAGGTCCACCATCGACGCCTGCAGGCGGGCGATTTCCTCGTAAAGCGTCGCGGCCTGTTCGGCAGGTGGCGCCAGATCGGGCCGATATGACCAGCCGGTCGGCCCGAGCGCGCCGGCCACCTGGCCGCTGCCATGCGCATCGCGGGCGCGGATGGCCAGCTCGCACGCCCGCAGATGCAGGGCTTCAAACTGGTCCTCAATGTCGTAGGGACTTAGGCGGTCGCGATGGATGGCGTAGGTGTTGGTGGTAGCAATCTGTGCGCCAGCGGCGAAGTAGTCCCGATGCACGTCGGCCACCAGCTGCGGCTCGTCCATCATAACTTTGGTTGACCATAGCCCGGTAGCGCCGGCGCGGGTGCGCGCGATCAGCTCCTGCCCCATGCCGCCATCAAGCAGTGTGATAGCGGGCCGATTGGATAGTTGTCTACTCATGCGCGGAGTATAAGGGCGCCTAGCCTCTTGGAATACGTCCCAACAGGTAAAATTCATCATTCGGCGGCATGCCGCTCATATCGGCCATCCGATTGGACATAGCGAAAAACGATGCGATGGCGCCAATGTCCCAAACATCTTCCATGTCGAACCCGTGTTCGCGCAGCGCGGCGACATCCTTATCGCAAAGCGCGCTGGAGTGCTGGCTGACTTTGGCTGCGAAATCCAGCATGGCCCGCTGCCGCTCACTGATTGGCGCCTTGCGGTAATTAGTCGCTACCTGCTCGGCCAGATTGGGCGACTTCTCCCGGATGCGCAGGATGGCCCCGTGTGCGACCACGCAATAGGTACAGTGGTTAAGCCCTGAGGTAGCCACCACGATCATTTCCCGCTCGCCTTTGCTTAAGCCGCCGGGCCTTTCCATCAGTGCGTCGTGGTAGGCAAAGAATGCCCGAAACTCATCCGGACGATGCGCCAGCATCAAAAATACGTTGGGCACGAAGCCCGATTTTTCCTGCACCGTCAATATGCTCTGGCGAATGTCTTGCGGCAGGGTGGATAAATCGGGCACCGGAAACCGGCTGATGGGGGGCTCGGACATGGGCAGGCACTCCTGGGCGGCGCTAGTGCACCGACATATTGGAAAACAGATTAATGACGATGACTCCGGCGGCAATCAATAGCATGCCAACAATTGCGGGCCCGTCAGGCACTTGCCGGAACACAACGGCACCGGCCAGTGCAATAAGCGTGATTCCCACACCGGACCAGATCGCATAGGCAACGCCCACAGGGATAGTGCGAAAAGCGAGGGTGAGAAAATAAAAGGCCACCCCGTAGCCAATGACCACCACGGTGCTCGGCACTGCTCGGGTAAACTCCTCCGAGGCTTTCAGCGCAGTGGTGGCGATCACTTCGGCGAGTATCGCCACCAGCAAATAAACATAGGCCATGGTGTGCTCCGATGGTTGGCGTGATGAGTGTATCGCAGCGCGTGCTAACACGGCTTGCGAATATGCGGTGTGCGCTCACGCGGGGCTCGAACCGGGGTTGAGTGCACCGCGTCACGCAACCGCCGCTTAGCGGTCATCGGCGGTACGTCCTCGCGTCAGTTCGACATAACCTAAGCCGGCATGATACACAGAGGGTAGGGTTTTCCGCCCCCGCAATCGGTTTCATCGCGATTGGGGTGATTTTGATGATTTTAATAACAAGGGGAGGAGCGATGAAAAGCTTTAACTTCAGGCTTGTGCGCGTGTTGGCACTGGCCGCAACCTTTTCACTGGGTGCCAATGTACAAGCAGGCGAAGACGACACTTTTCGGCTGACCGTGCTGCACAACAATGATGGTGAGTCACAGTTAATCGATGCTGGCAGCGGCATTGAGGACTTCGGCGGTGTGGCACGTTTTGCCAACCTTGCCCGCGGGCTGCGCTTTGTTGCCGAGCAGGCCGGTGCAGTGGTGCTGGTCTCCTCGGGCGACAACTTCCTGGCCGGGCCCGAGTTCAATGCATCGCTGGCCAATGGCGTGCCGTTTTTTGACTCCATCGCGCTGGACCTGATTAGGTACGATGCGCTCACACTCGGCAATCACGATTTTGACTTTGGCCCGGACGTCACCGCCGATTTTATCGAGGGCTTCCGCGGACGCGCCAAGTTCTTAAGCGCCAATTTGGATTTTACCGGCGAGCCGCGCCTGCAGGCGCTAGCTGATCAGGGCCGTATCGGTGCCGCCAAAGTGGTGAGCAAAGATGGTGAGCTCATTGGCATCATCGGTGCGACCACCACCGATTTGCCGTTTGTCTCCAGCCCGCGCAACGTCATCGTTAACGAGGTGCAGCCGCGCGTGCAGCAGGCGATTAACAACTTGACGGCCCTGGGTGTGAACAAGATTGTGCTGGTGAGCCATCTGCAGTCGATCGACGAGGAGATCGAACTTACTGCCATGCTGTCTGGCGTTGACATTGTGGTCGCTGGCGGCGGAGATGAGCTGCTGGCGAATGATGCGGATGAGCTGATTCCGGGTGATGTCGCCGAGCTGCCCTACCCAGTCATCGCGGTCAACGCAGATGGCACGGATGTGCCGGTAGTGACCACGCCGGGTAACTATAAATACGTCGGTGAGTTGATTGTTGATTTCGACGCCGCAGGTAATGTGGTGAACATTGATGCCGCCAGTGGTCCGCGCCGGGTGGCTGGCGGTGACAATCCAGATGCGGTGCAGCCGCGTGTGGTTGTACAAGCGCTGGCGGTAGACCCCGTCATTGCGGCCCTGGATGATCTGGCTAACAACATCATCGGCACCACCGAAGTGGCCCTGGATGGCATCCGCGGCAACATTCGTTCCATCGAAACCAACGAAGGTAACCTGATCGCCGACGCCTTCCGCTGGCAGGCCAATGAGCTGGCGGGCGATTTTGGCCTGCCGACCATTGATGTGGCGGTAGTGAACGGTGGTGGCATTCGCAATGATGACATTCGCGGCCCAGGAGACCTGTCCGAGCTGGATACCTTCGACATGGTGCCCTTCGGTAACTTTAATGCGGTACTGGCCGGCGTGTCGCGGGACATCATGCGTAACGTGCTGGAGAACGCGGTCTCGGCGGTAGAATTCGGTTCCGGGCGCTTTGCCCAGGTCAGCGGTCTGAGCTTTACCTACGATCCTGCGGCGACGCCCATGGACATCGACGATGAGACGGGCGAGATCCTGGTCGCGGGCAATCGCGTACAGGAGGTGGTACTGGACGACGGCACCGTTATCGTCACTGCGGGCGCGGTCGTCCCAGGTGCTGCCGTTACCGTTGCGACAGCCGCCTTCCTCGCCACCGGTGGGGATGAGTACCCCTGGGACGGCACACCGTTCGTCACTATTGGCGTGACGGATCAGCAAACGCTGCGCAACTATATCGAGACGGGTTTGAGCGGCGAAGTGACCGCTGCGGATTACCCGGAAGGTGGTGAAGGGCGCATTGTGAGCACACCTTAAAACCTGCATCGTGGCCGGTGACACTGCGCTGACAGTGGGGTCACCGGCCAGCGATGGCGGCAAGACGGCGAGTGCTGCTCAGGTGACTCGTCGGACATTCAGTTTGACTCGAGTTCTTGTTTCCTGTTGACCCCTGACGGGGGCGTTTTCTCCACTATTCGCACATCGGGACTTAACCTCATGGATAAACACGTTCACCCTCTGCTGTTTGCCGGCGTCTTTGCGTTGGTGCAGTTCACTGGATCCCTCGCCCTGGCGGCGGATGATTTGTATATCACCGAATATATTGAGGGCAGCAGCAACAACAAGGCACTGGAGTTTTACAATGATACGGGCGCCTCGATTGATCTCACGCCCTATGTGGTTGAGTTTTATTTCAACGGCAATCCAACCTCCACCAACATGGTAGACCTGGCGGGAACCGTCGCCGATCAGGAGGTGTTCGTGCTGGCCCAAAGCTTGGCCAACGCCACCATCCTGGCGGCCGCCGACCAGGTGAATGGCGGCAGTTGGTTCAATGGCGATGATGCTGTGGTGTTGCGCAATAGCGGCGTCATCGTGGATGTAATCGGGCAGGTCGGTTTCGACCCAGGTTCGCAATGGGGCACCGGCGATACCAGCACTCAGAACAATACGCTGCGGCGGCTGGAGACAGTGACCGGCGGTGATACCAACGACAGTGATATCTTTGATCCCTCGCTGGAGTGGGTCGGCTTTCCCCAAGACAACGCCGACGGTTTGGGGTTCTATCCTGGGACTGGTGGCGGCGGCCCGCAGACACTGGCCATTTGCGAGATTCAGGGGGCCGGGCATTTGTCGCCGTTTGATGGCCAGTCAGTGCAGAGCACCGGTATTGTGGTGGCCTCGGATTTCCTAGGCTACTACCTGCAGAGTGCGGGCAGTTGTGACGGCGACGACAACACCTCTGATGGCATCTTTGTTTTCACCAACGGTGGCCATACCGTGAGCGTGGGTGATGAGCTGATGGTAAGCGGCACGGTGTCGGAGTTTATCCCTGGTGGCGCGAGCAGCAACAATCTTTCAATCACCGAGATCGTCGGGCCAACCGAGGTGTTGCTCAGTGCGGGCAACGCACTGCCGGCGCCAGCCCTTATTGGTGCTGGGGGGCGCACGCCGCCGGCGCAGATTATCGACAACGACAATTTCACGGTGTTCGATCCGGCAGAAGATGGCATCGACTTTTACGAGACGTTCGAAGGGATGCGGGTGACCGCGGTCGCCGCGCGGGCCGTGAGTGCCACCAGCCGCTTCAACGAAATCTATGCTGTGGTTGATGACGGCGTGGACGCTACCCGGCTGAATGCCCGCGGCGGCATCACCATCGCCCCGGACGACTTCAATCCCGAGCGTGTGCAGATTCAGTTCGACGACGACCTCACCCCGGGCTTTGTGGAGCAGGTGAACACCGGCGATTTTCTGGGCGATGTGATCGGGGTGGTGAGTTACTCTTTTGGCAATACGGAAATTCTGGTCACCGAGCCGTTCGTCTCGATGCCCGGCAATCTCACGGCGCAATCCTCCAGTCTTACCTCGGATGGGGAGCACTTGACGATAGCCTCTTACAACGTACTCAATCTTGATCCCAAAGTGGAAGACCCGGCACTGACCGAAGACGGCCTGGACGATGTGGACGATGATGTAGGTGACGGGCGGTTTGATGCGATCGCCGCGCACATCGTCAACAACCTGAATGCGCCCGACATTGTCGCCTTGCAGGAAGTACAGGACAGCGATGGCGCGGAGCTGACAGGTGTGACCGATTCAGCGCTCACCCTCAGCACGCTGACCGATGCTATTGCAACTGCGGGCGTTGCGGACTACGTGGGTTTTGATCTGCCGCCGATGGATCTGACCGACGGTGGCCAGCCCGGTGGCAATATCCGAGTGGCCTACCTTTATCGCAGCAGCCGTGTTGCACCGATAGCGGGCAGCACGCTGCGTCTGCTGGACCCGGACTTGAGCAATGGCAACGCGTTTGAGGCCAGTCGCAAACCGCTGGCGGTGGACTTCATGTTCAACGGTCAGCCTGTTGCACTGGTGAACGTGCATTTCTCTTCCAAGGGCGGAAGCTCACCCCTGTTCGGCGCACTCCAGCCACCGGTGAACGGGCGAGTAGATTTGCGTGAGGATCAGGCTGAGGTTGTAAATGAGTACGTGACCGCTCGGTTGGACACCGGCGTGCCGGTGGTGGTGCTGGGTGATATGAACGAGTTTTTCTTCGAGGCACCGCTCGCCGCGTTGAAGGGCGACCCGGCGGTATTGAGCAACCTAACCGAAACGCTGAGCGACCTTGAACGTTACACGTTTGTCTTCGACGGAAACTCGCAGGCACTGGACCATGCGCTGGTCAGCGATGATCTTGCGGGCGACGCGCAATACGAGGTGGTGCACGTGAACAGCGAGTTCGCGGGGCTCGCCACGCGCGCTAGCGACCACGATCCTATGCTAGTACGTCTAGCATTTATCGATGGCGATGGCGATGGCGTGACGGACACGGCCGACAACTGCCTTGGCAATGCTAACCCCACTCAACAGGATGATGACGCCGACGGTTTTGGCAACCTGTGCGACGGTGATTTTAACAACGATTGCACGGTGAACTTCTTGGACTTGGCGGAAATGAAGACCGGCTTTTTCATGCCGGGCGAAACCGACATGGATGGCAATGGCACCACCGACTTTACTGATCTGGCGATCTTTAAATCGGTGTTCCTGATGGCGCCAGGGCCAAGTGGTGTACCTAACGTATGTGATGCGCTCTAGCGCGAGCTTGTTATGGGGCAAGCACTACGATGTTGCCCACGTGTTTTTTGTCGATAAAGGCCTGCTGCGCTTCGCGCAGCCGGGCCAGTGGGTAGGTGGCGGCCAGCAATGGCCGCACCTCTGCGCGCTCGATATACTCCACCAGATCGGCAAACACACCGCTTGGCACAATGGTGGCGCCGGTAAAGGTCAGATCGCGCAGGTAGAACGTGCGAAGGTCCATCTGCACCATCGGCCCCGCGATGGCCCCCGCGCAGGTGTAACGGCCACCGCGCACGAGCACGTCCATAAACTGGGGCCATAACGGCCCGCCGACCACATCGGCGACCACATCAACGCTTGACTGCCCGGTCGCACGTTGCAGCGCAACCATCAGGTTGTCCGGTGAACGTGGCAGCAAGGCATGTGGGCCTATCTCGCGCACCGCATCCATTTTCGATTCACTGCACATCGCCACGGTGCGCGCTCCGCGACGATTGGCCAGTTGAATCAGCGCAGAGCCAACACCACCAGAAGCACCGGGGATCAGTACCACATCACCCTCTGATACATTCGCGCGGTTAAGCATGTTCTCAGCCGTGATGGACGAGGTAGCAAACGTGGCAAGCTCAGCATCGCTCATGGGTGAGACCACGGGGTGCACATGACGCTGGTCTACTTTGGTGTATTGCGCAAAGCCACCATCGCACTCTGATCCGAAATACCCCGTCTTATCCAGATTGCCTGGATCGTTCCAATCGCGTAGCCACGTATCGATAATGACGCGACGGCCCATCAACGCCGGGTCGGCGCCTTCGCCCAACGCTTCGACGGTGCCGACAACATCGGCGCCCTGGATGCGTGGCAACGAAATCGGCGCGCCGCCCCAGGTGCTGTCCTCATGGCCGGCCCCTTCCAGTGCGGCGCCCGTGGTGCCTCCCGACACGCCCTTGGAATACCACGCGGTGCGGGTGTTGACGTCGGTGTTGTTCAGCCCGCACGCGTGTACCCGGATCAGCGCTTCGCCCGGACCGGGCGTCGGCGTTGGCCAGTCCTCGTGATATTCAAGTTTGTCCAAGCCACCAAGGCCGGTGAGCACAACCGCATGCATTGTCGTCCCCTGCACTGCCTACTGAAAGCGCGTCGAATCTAGCACGTTCATACCGGCGCTCGATACCCCATCCGCAGGTTAAGGATTGCGGGGTGGATCAACGCGCGGCTCGATGCCCCAGCGCTACATTCAAGGCGTGGCGGATTGTTGTCGATGGGTTATGACAATACTCCCGCGACATTGGTGTTACCTGCGGCGTGTGCGGTTCACGTTCCGGCAACGGCTACCACGCCCGATTCGAGTTATCCCATCGCGGAGACCTGCCTGTGCAATCAGATACCCTACGGATCGTCGGCGTGTTCGTCGCCTCCGGGGTTGGCTTTTCCGGCGGCAGTCTGTTGCTTGCCAGGGCGATGAGCCCGGCGGAGTTTGGTGCCTTCGCATTGCTGCTCGCAGTGACTCAGGTGATTACGCCACTCGGACCGCTGGGTGTGGATGTTCTGGTCAATAGGTATCGGCAACGCCCGGGTGCCACGATGTTCACTCGGGTGGGGTTGCAATCGCTGCTAATCAGTTTCCTGGTCAGCTGGCTGGCCGCGCGCCATTTTTCGTTGAGCCCGGCCGTTGCATGTGCCTTGTTCGTGGCAGGGTTTGCGGGGTCGGTGAATCGCGTCGCGGCCGCCTGGTATCAATGTCAGCATCGTCACGGGCGGGCGCTGTGGTTATCGCAAAGCCAGAACCTGGCGATCTTTCTTGCGGCGCTGGTGATGCTGGCAGGCATTGGCATTGAAGCGGGTGCGTTGTATCCGGCCTGCATTGTCACTGCGGGCTACCTGCTAGCCAGTCTTAGCGGGTGGTCGGGGTTGCTGAGCGTGCGCGATGCGCAAACAGACACCGGTAGGTTCGCGCGAGGGCTTGCAAGTGCGGGCACCCCCTGCTCAGCGCTATCCTTTGCCGAGGGCCTTACAGTGGTGGGCGTGGGCGGCGCCGAGTTACTGCTGGTGCAGGCCGATCGTCTGGTGATCCCCAGCTTGCTGAGCATGCAGGAGTTGGCGACCTACGCGGTGTTGGTCGCCACCATGGGTGCGCCGTTTCGCGTGCTGCAACTGGCAGCCGGTTATGCCACTGTGCCAAAGATCCGTGCGGCCGGAAGTATCGAACAACGCTGGCAGGTGCTGCGCAGCGAGGCCGCGCTGCTGTGTGTGGTCACTGCCGTAGGATGTGTGGCGCTGTGGATTGCGACGCCGTGGTTGGTGTGGTTGTTCGTCGGCGATAAGTACCAGCTAGGCAGTGAGCTGATATTGGCAGCCGTCATTGCCGGCCTGGCTCGAGTGCTTGGCGCGTTCAGTTGCGCCGCAGTGACTGCGGTGGGTGAGCAGCGCCATTTGCTCACCTTGACGCTGCTCAGCTGGGGCTCGGTCGCAGTGGGCGTGCTTGGCGCGGTCTTTGGCGCGCAATGGGGGCTTACCGGAGTTGTCTACGGCGTGGGCATGGGCTGGGTAATGCGGGCGGTGGGCGCTTGCCTATTGCTGCCCGCCAGCCTCAATTGCAAGGTGTTCGTGCCGGTGGCCGGTGCGCCTACCCACTGAGTGAGAAAGCTCGCACGATACTGCGGTGTACGTACTCCAGCTTCTCGTTGACCGCCACCGGAATGCTTAGCGGCCACGGCTCCGCCAGCCCCATACTGCGGTTCAACGAGTTCATCGCCTCGCGCAGCGCTTGCCAGTCAGACATCAAATCTTCAAACCGCCCGCCCTTTTTGGGGAACGGCAGTTGCTTTTGTTTTGCGCGCACCGCAGTCACGGGTGAAACCAGCTCGCTACCGGCGATCGACAGCTCCAGGTGATGCGCAGTTTCCAGCGCATCTACCAATTGCAGATAATGCGCCCAGGTTTCGGCCCAGTCCTCGCTTGGATGTACCGACCCGTACGGGCTCAAGTGCTCGCGCTGCCAGTTTGCTGGGGGCCCGTAGCGCAGGTACTGCGTCATGGCGCTGTCGTAGTCCATGCGCTCATCACCAAAAGTCGAGCGGAAACCATCCAGCCACGGCGTGTTGTTTACTAGCACGTTCCAGTAATAGTGGCCCGATTCGTGGCGTAGCAGATCCAGCGGCGTAAAGTCGGCGAGCGAATCGTTGCTTTCGAACAGTACGATGGTGTCGGTGATGCCGCGGTGGCCGCCGCAAATTGCCGTCGCCGTCGGGTTCGCAGGGTCCTGGAATTCAAAGCCTAGCCCAAAGGCAGGGTGCGTCTCACGCCCGTCTACGGGCAGGCCCAGCGCAAGCAGGCTGTAAAGCAGCCGGCGTTTGGCCTGCTCGACGTTTAGCCATTCGTTGGCCCCAATCGGGGACTGTTGATAATCGTGTTGGGCCTTGTTCAGCCCACAGCTCAGGCAGAACTGCGTGTCGCCGCCGTCCTTACGCTGAACCATCCAGTTACAGCCGTGCTCGGTGGCGTTGGCGCAGCGTTGGTAGTCCTTCGCGCCGGTGTTAGCGATCGGCACCAGGCTCGGCCCTTCGGACTCGAATGCGCCCAGCGTGAGTGTTTCGGGGATGAAACCCACCGCACGGCCGCACAGCGAGCATTCGGTGTGCTCGTACATCAGTTGATTGCCGCACTGGCAGGTAAATGCGCGCATGTCCTTGGCCGACCTTCCGTAACAGGGCCGAACATTGTAGACCAAACCGGTACGCGATTGTCCTTAACGGGTTGATATGTCAGAGGAACACCGCCGCGCGGTTGGGCACGGCGGTGCAGGTGAGCGATCGAGTGGCGGTAATCTACAGGGTATTGGCCAGTGATCTATCTCCGCCATAATGCGCCATAACACGTTTGTCCATCACAGCGCGCCACAGTGGCGGGATTGCCGCAAGCAACATCATCGCGGTGTAGCCCGCCGGCAATTGCGGCGCGCCCTGGTGGTGGCGCAGCGCCTGGTAGCCGCGGCTCCAATAGGCGTGGTGATCGGAATGGCGCTGGATATGGTACAGATTCAGGTTAGAGACCAAGTGGTTGCTGTTCCACGAGTGTTCCGGTTGTGCACGCTCGTAAGTACCGTCCGATTTTTTCTGGCGCAGCAAGCCGTAGTGCTCCAGATAGTTCACCACTTCAAGCACGCTGATACTGATCGCCGCCTGGATCAGTAGAAACGGCAGCACCGCCCACCCGAGTGCGCTGATGAGGCCCGCAAACAGCACGACTGACAGCGCCCACGCCTGCAAATTATGATTTCGCCAGTCCCATACGCTGCGTCCCTCCTCGGCCAGCCGCTCGGACTCCAAGCGCCATGCCGAGCGCACGCCGCCGAACACGGAGCGCGGTACAAAGCGGTAGAGGCTCTCGCCCAGCCGCGCGCTGGCCGGGTCCTGCGGGGTGGCAACACGCGGATGGTGGCCTCGGTTGTGTTCAACGTAAAAGTGCCCGTAGGCCGTGGTGGCCAATGCCAGCTTGGCCAACCATGCTGCTTGCTCGCCGCGCTTGTGGCCAATCTCGTGAGCAACATTGATCGCGCCCGCGCCGGCGAATCCCACGGTAAAGATCACCCCCACGTTGGCGATCCACGAAAGATCGGCGTTCACAAACAGCCATGCCCCGCCGAGGAAAATGCCGATGTACGTCGGCAGGTATGCAAGGAGTACGCGCCGATAATACGGGTCGTCCTCCAGCGCTGCCACGGCCGATTCCGGTGCGTTGTTGGGGTCTTCGCCCATCAGCACGTCTAGTATCGGGATCGCAATGTACGAGTAGATGGGCAGCGTAAACCAAAAGACGTCCCAGCCCGTGCTCAGTGCCAGGGCGGCGCCGATATAGGGCAGCACGCTCACTAGTACGCCCATTAGCCACCAATGTCGTTTGCCATCGCGCCAGGCATAGGTTGTGTCCGTAAATGCTTCAGTGCTCATTGCGCAGCCTTCTGTGTGCTTGGTATCCAGCGTCTAGGATGCGCGCGTTGGGTGCTATCAACTTGACATTTCGGGCCAGTAATCAGACATTTGGTGACATGCACCTCTCAGGATCACCCATTGCGCCTATACATCTTGTCCGCGCGAGCACGCTGGCCGGCTATGCTGCGCTGGTGGCCGAGATGGGTGGGGATGCGCCCGCCCTGTGGCGGGAGGCGGGGCTGGCCGCGCGCGATCTGCGAACGCCGGATGAGGACCGTTACCTGTCCCACGCCAAAGTGGAATTGCTGCTTGAGCGTACCGCCGAGGCGCTCGATTGCCCGCATTTTGCATTATTGCTGGGTCAGCGGTTGAGCCTCTCCATGCTCGGGCTGATCGGGTTTGTGATGCAGCAATCGCCCACCGTGGGCGCCGCGTTGGCTGAGTTGCAGGCGCACTTTTATCTTTTGGTGCGCGGTTCAGCGCTGGAGCTGCAAATGCACGGGGAGCGCCATGTGCGCATGTACTTTGTGGTGCACGACACGCGCGCACTGCCAAGCGTGCGGTGTACCGCGGAGCTGTGTCTCAGCGCAGGCCTGCAGATTATGCGCCGGTTGTGCGGGGCCCATTGGTCGCCGCTTGAAGTCGGTTTTGCACACGCCCGCCCTTCGCAGATAAAACGATATCGCCGGTGGTTCGGAGCTCCCGTTCAGTTCGACCAGGAGCAGGACAGCTTTCTGTTTTCGGCGGATATGTTGCGCCAGCCGATTGATCGTGCCGATCCGGCGCTTGGGCGTGTGCTCAACACCTACCTGACACTGCTGGACGCTAAACACAGTGACGACCCGGTCGCACAGATACGCGAGCTGATCACGCGTGCGTTGGCCACCGGCGGGTGCTCGGCAGAGAAAGTTGCAGCATTCCTCGGCGTGCACAGGCGCACGCTGCACCGGATGCTTGCCGTGCAGGGCACCACCTTCAAGCAGGTGTTGGAGCAGGTACGCAAAGACCGTGCAGCACGCGCGCTGGCGGAATCAGACATCTCGGTCACGGCGCTGGCGCACGCGCTGTGCTACTCCGATACCAGTGCGCTGTCGCGGGCTTTTCAAAAGTGGTACGGCATGTCACCGCGGGCCTGGCGGCAATCGCATAATGGCGGAAAAAAAAGGGCGCCATGAAGGCGCCCGATCAGTCGTGATAGGTGACTGAGGCAGGCTTTGATACCCGCCTCAGCGTTTGCTTACTGCAGTTCGGCGCAGACCACTACTGCGGTAATCTGCTGCGGACCGTCCTCAGTGTGTGAGGCTTCCACGCGCCAAGTATTGTTGGTGCCGTCAGGCATATCCGACCTGGACACCAACCAGCGTGCGGTTGAATTCTCAAACCGGAAGCCACCGCCAGTGGCGATATCGCCCGTATCGCACGTAGCCTCAACTGTACCCAACTGCGATTCGAACACCAGTGCTGAGGTTACCGTGCGCGTATAGAAGTTGACGATACCCGGCGGCCCCTGCTCACCCTGAAGCCCTGGGGGGCCCTGTTCGCCCTGAACTCCCGGTGGCCCCTGTTCACCTTGTGCGCCCTGCTCACCTGGCTGCCCCGGGGGTCCGGGTGGTCCGGTGTCGCCCTGAGGCCCTGGCGGCCCCTGCTCGCCGGTCGGACCGGCCGCGCCGTCAGCACCGGTCGGGCCTGCGGGACCTGTTGCCCCATCAGCACCGGTTGGGCCTGCGGGGCCTGTTGCCCCATCAGCACCGGT
>CBDUQI010000031.1:0-37668 GCA_965369325.1 uncultured Gammaproteobacteria bacterium | reverse complement strand
CCAGCGGCCAGCCGTTGGTCATCAGCACGTCCTGCCAGCCGTCGTGATCAAAGTCAATCGCGACAGTGCCCCAACCAAAGCCGCCGTCATTGACGCCAGCGCTTTCGGGCAAGGTGGTAAATACATCGCCGCCCTGGTTGATGTACATGCGATTGCCCGGCGGCTCCAGCCCGGCCAGTGACGGCCATGCCGCCGTGATAAACCAGTCCAACTGCCCGTTGCGATCAAAGTCGGCCACGGTGGCGCCCATGCCGTGGCGCACCTTGTCTTCGATCGGATCAAAAATGTCGATCGGCGTGAAGGTGCCGTCGCGGTTGTTGCGGTAGTAGTAAGAGGCACCGCCATCGGCAGCCACCAGTAGCTCCGGGTAACGATCGTGGTTCATGTCCACGAAGATCACGCCAAACGCCCCGGTAGGGTTCAGGTTGCCATGCCATACGTTCGCGGGCGTGGTCACATCCACAAACGTGCCGTCGCCTTCGTTTCTAAATAGACGCGAGCGCGGCATCGCCGCAGCGGCATTGATTTGCCAGCCGGCCACATACAGGTCCAGATCGCCATCCAGATCGTAATCGCCAAAGGTTGCGCCGAATCCATCAGCACGGTCATGCGTCTGGCGTACACCGGCAGCCGCCGCAACATCAACAAACGATCCGTTACAGGTATTGCGATAGAGGCGGTGCTGATTGGTGCGCGGCGGGCCGTTCATGTCGCCGTGGTTGCTGACGAACAGATCCACGCAGCCATCACCGTCGTAATCACCTGCAGCGGTACCGTTGCCACGATACAGCCCAGTAAGCCCCCAATCGGCCGCCTCATCAGTGAAGGTGCCATCGCCGTTGTTGATAAACAGGGCGTCGCCCGAGTTGCCACCGCCGGGCGCGAACAGATCAGGCCAGCCATCGCCGTTAAAATCGCCGACGGTGCCGCCGCCGTGCATCTCGCCGCCCGTGTCAATGTCGCCTGCGGCCGCGTGACTGAAACTCAGCCCAGCGCCGGCGGTCTGGTCACTGAAACCGGGTGTTGCAGCGATAACCGAAGTGGTTGAAATCAAAAACGCGGCGATGCCCGCCGCACCTGCGACTCGCAGTGTGCTCTGCCGTTGGAATGTCATTGTACTGATCCCTAGTTTTGGGCGGTTTGTATTTTTAATTTTAGTATAGCCGTCCGGCGAGGACCATGTGAAGCGTTTATACTGTCATAATACGATTTTGATGCGTGAACAAGCGCTGTGCGGCCAATTCATGCGCTGGATACCAAAATCGGCGAGGCTTCGTGTCGCGGCATCCTTGCCCCGACACGAAGCACGACACCGTGACGCCCCACGGTGTCGCCGAAACTTTTACCAGTCAATGCGAATGATGTCCTCGAACTCCAACTCGCTGCCGTCGGCCAGCACGATGACACCGGAGGCATCCGAATCGAAGATAAGACCGTCCTCGTTCTGCGAGTAATTCACTTGCTCATCCAGCTGCAACATCCAGTCGATCGGGCTGCTCAACACATCCGACGGGCCCGGGCCCACGCCGTACAGTTGCACCACGTCGTGACCGCTGCCGCCAACGAAGTACTCGCTGCCCTGGCCCGGACCAAAGTCGAATACAGTATCGCGATCCGTATGCGCACTGTCGGTATCGTTGCCGACACGCGTTACCGACGGTGCTGATGCCGAGATCACGTTGGGCGCCTGCGCGCTCGCGATCGGCTGCACCTCGCTGTCGGCATCCTCGACCGGCCGCAATGGCGCCATGCTTACCCAGAACCGCGCGGGGAAAAGCGTCGAAAGGTATCTAGAGATATTAATGTTGAATACGACATTCACCCGACGGTACGAACACCAGCGTCTTTGCAGTATCGGCCCCGGAGCACATAACTTTAATCGGTCAGGCAAAGAAAAGGCGGTCCGAAGACCGCCTTTTCGCACACACACCCAGGGGCCCTAAACGGGCGTCGATGTCACCGGCTACGACGGGTTGCCGCGAAGCCTGCAATTCCACTTAGCATCAGCAGCAGTGTGGCCGGCTCGCTGACCGCAACCAAGGTTTGCACCGATACTTCTTGAATCCGGAAGCCGTTGCCGCCAGTACCAACAAACTCAAACTCGCTGCCGCTCAAGTTGGCAGAAGAAAAGTCAATAATTTCCTGCGAATTGGCTGCACCACCGCCAATGGTGAACTCACCGGCTGACAATGAATCAACCAGCAGTTCGAACGTGGACTCACCGGCACCGCCGCGCTCAAATACGATGGCACCAAGCAACTCAACTTCGTTCGGCGCGAACGACAGTGAGATACCCTCACCTTCGCCAATACGGTTGCCCGCCGGATTGCCCTCAACGCCGAGCCCGAAGGTGCCGTTGATATGCAGATCGCCATTGCTTGCAGATGCGGTCACCTGAATGCCACTTTCAACCAGCACGAGAGGCTGATCGGCGCTCACCCGGTTGCCTTTGTCGTCGGCGAAGTTGAAGTTAATAACAGTTGCGTTTGCGCTAGCGCTGAACAGCCCAGCTGCGACAAACATGCAGGCTGCGAGAGAATTCCATTTTTTCATTTGCCATGCTCCTGCCGGTATCCAGACCGGCGTATTCAATTAACCATCGCTGGGAATAAAGCAAGACACGTGCCAATAAACATTGGTCAGAAAATACAGCGAGTTAGACCAGTTTTCCTTATGTCCACCAACGCCTTCGTAAAGAACTTCGACAGGCAATAAACGGTATGTAAAAAAACGCCGCCCGATTGGGCGGCGTATGTAAAAACGTGTGTGGGCCTGCAGCTAACTAAAGGTATCGCAAGCGTTCACATCGCCCGTATCGTAGCCACGACGGAACCATTCCATGCGCTGCTGCGAGCTGCCATGAGTAAACGCCTCGGGCGTCACCCGTCGCCCCGCATTACGCTGCAGCGTGTCGTCACCGACTGCCGCCGCCGCTCGTAGACCCTCTTCGATATCACCGGGCTCCAGAATCTGCCGCTGACGCTGTGCGTGATTCGCCCACATACCCGCGTAACAATCGGCCTGCAGCTCCATCCGGACCTGCAACTGATTGCCCTGCGTTTTGCTGCCACGCTGCTGTGCGTCGCGTACCTGGCGTGCGACCCCGGTCACGTTCTGAATGTGGTGCCCCACTTCATGGGCAATCACATAAGCCACGGCAAAGTCGCCGCTGGCGCCCATTCGCTGCATTTCTGATAAGAAACTCAGGTCCAGATACACCTTGCCATCGGCCGGGCAATAGAACGGACCTGCGGCAGCCTGCCCCGGGCCGCATCCGCGGGTCTCGGTACGGCCGGTGTACAGCACCAGCTTCGGCGCCGGGTACTGCTGCCCGGAGCGCGCGAAAATCGGCTTCCATACATCCTCGGTATCCGCAAGCACCACAGAGACGAACTGCGAAGCCTGGTCTTCTGCGGCATTGCGCGGTGCCGGGGTGCCACCGCCCGGTGCGCCACCCAGTGCGCCGATGACTTCCAATGGGTTCTGCCCCAGCAGCATCGACACTGCCGCCACCAGAATCATCGCACCACCGCCCAGGCCAGCCGTGCGCTTAACCGAACCGCTACGCCGGTCCTCTACATTACTGCTGCGTCTTCCATCGCGCCATTTCATCGATCCATACCCCCCAAAAAAGGCGATCTCTCGCCGACCCACCTAGGTCGGCTTGCCGTGCGCCCGCCAAAGTGCGGGTGGGCACTATAAATAAAGCTCGCTAGGATTCTACCGCGTCCGGCGCGGCGGTGCGGCAACAACGCTGCCAGTTCACAAGCTTTCACCCGTACCCTGGCGCCATACCGGCGCGCAACCGGGCAACAGGCCGTTTGATTTCACCGCACTCAGCGCCGATGATCAGGTTTGCCGTCAACACACCTCCAAGAGCGCTCGAATGCCCCCATCTCAAAGCCATACCCCGGAGGATGTCACGCTACATTTGCGCAATCGCCAGTATCAGTTTAATGAGGTGCTGGCGAGCGACTGGCACAGCGATGACCCGGTCAAAACAGCCTTCTTTAACGCCATGTCCATTCTGTTTCCGATCGGAGAGAAGTTCTTTGTGGACAGCGTGAGACATTACCGCAAGCAGATCAGCGACCCTGTATTGTTAAAACAAATCAAACAGTTCTCCTTACAAGAGGCGGCACATCTGCGCGAACATCAGCGCCACAATGAGGCCTTGTGCGCCGCCCACGGCTACGATCTTGAGCAACTTGAGCGCAAACTGCGCCAGCGCCTGGCCCATCGCCGCGCCACGATGCCGCCCATTGTTCACCTGGGGGCCACGACGGCGTACGAGCACTGGACCGCCATGCTGGCCGACCTGCTCTTGAGCACACCCCAGGTGCTGGAGGGTGCGCATCCGCTGATGGCCGATTTGTGGCGGTGGCATGCCACCGAGGAGACCGAGCACAAGGCGGTGGCGTTTGACGTCTATCGCGCTGTTGGAGGCAGCGAGGGAATGCTGCGCAAACTCATGCTCTACGTGACACGCAACTATTTCATGGACATCTCCCGGATCATGTATCTGATGCTCCGTACTCACCCGCAGGCAAGCCGCAAGATGGCCTGGGAAGGCCTCGGACTGTTGTTCACGCGCGAGGGTTGGCTGCGCCCGTTGTGGCCGCAATACAAAGCCTTCTTCCACCGCGGCTTCCACCCCTGGCAGCACGACAACCGACACTTACTCAAGCCGCTGGATGCGCTCCCGCCTGTTATGTAGAGGCGCCAAGTTAACCGATGTTTGCGCGCCCACACGCCAGCCCGCGCATAATAAGGTGATTAGAGCAACGAGCCATATCGCCTGCCACATGAACCACCGCTTGCGCAAAACGCCCCGGCCCTTAAACCGTCGCCCGACCGGCTTGCCCTGGGTGTGCGCCGTCCTAAGCGTGTTACTTCTTATTCCAGAGGCCAACCCGGCCGCCTCCCCTGCGCAGTGGTCGGCGACCGAAACAAGTCTGCTGGCCACGCTTCGGTTGCAGGCACTACCGCCCGTCCGGCAAGACCCAGGCAACCGGCAAAGCCGACAGCCGGAGGCGGCGGCTTTCGGCGCCCAGTTGTTCTTCGCCCCAGCCCTGAGCCGAGAGGGCACACTGGCCTGCGCCAGTTGCCATCGGCCGGAATGGTTTTTTACCGATCGCCGCGCGACTGCACACGGGCGCGAAGTGCTCACGCGCAATACCCCCTCATTGCTCGGGGTCGCGCATGAGCAATGGTGGTACTGGGACGGACGTGCAGACAGTTTGTGGTCACAGGCGTTGCAACCACTGGAGGCTGCTGCAGAAATGGGCAACTCACGGGTCGCCGTCGTGCGGACGGTGCTATCGCACCCGCAACTTGGCGCACGCTACCGCCAGGTGTTCGGGCCAGCGCAGGTGCCATTGGGTGGCTTGCCTGCACAGGCCAGTCCGCTCGGCAGCGCTGAAGAACAGACGGCCTGGGCACAACTGGATGAGCACGCCCGGCACAAGGTCAACCGCGTGTTCACCAATATCGGCAAAGCCCTCGCCGCGTACGAATCCACCCTGCAACCGGCGCAAAGCCGGTTTGACCGCTACGTGGATGCGCTTATGGCAAACAAAGCATCCGACCCGGATGCGCAGCTAACCGCGCAGGAGCAACATGGCCTGCGAGTGTTTATCAGCGGACGCAGCGGTTGCCTTAGTTGCCATCACGGCCCTCGCTTCACCGATCGGCGCTTTCACAATGTCGGCACCGGCAACCTTGGGCAGGCGGATGAGGACATCGGGCGCTATGCTGGGCGCCAGCGGCTGGAGGCCAACCCGTTTAACTGCCGCAGCCGTTACGCTGGCCACGGCGCAGACGCCGCGCAGACCGACGCAGGCATCAACGCCTGCCAGCATCTCACCCGTATGTACCGTAACGAAGTCGACACACTGATGCGTGGTGCGTTTCGCACGCCAACGTTACGCAACATATCCGAGACTGCCCCTTACATGCATGACGGGCGTTTTGCTACGCTTGATGAGGTGATGCAGCACTACCGCGAGCCACCGGACAAAACGCAACACCGCCATGAACTGGAAGCGTTGAGGGTGTTAAGCGATGAGGACATCGCGGCCATCAACAGTTTTCTACAAACCCTGAGCGGGCCTGCACCCGAGATGCGGAGCGCACGTTGATGCGCACTGCCGATCACCGAGTATCGCGGCTTGCGATCACCCTGCTGATTGCCTGGCTGGCGCCCGCCACCAACGCTAGCGCAGACTCTGCGCCCGCACCAACGCCGCAGCAATGGGAACAGACGGTGGCGTCGACCGGCCTGCGCGTGCACCTGAGCCCGCGCGGTGGGCACGTGAGCATCGGGCAGTTCCAGCACTGGTATCTGCAGTTAACCGACGCGCAGGGCAAGCCGGTGTACCCCGCTAGAATTGGCATCAACGGCGGTATGCCTGGCCACGGCCACGGCCTGCCAACCCAACCACAAGTCACCGACTATCTTGGTGACGGGCGATACCTTATTGAGGGCATGAAGCTGAACATGGCCGGCGACTGGATCTTGTTGTTAGCCATCCACACCCCGAACGGGCGTCAACAGGTTCAGTTTGAGATAGCCATTGATTTTTAATGTTCACTTTCCTGCTCAGCACCCGCGCCTGAAAGCAACACCGCGAGTATTTCTTATTGCGCTGGGCACCAGCATGCTGCTACACACGACGTACGCCCAGCCGTTGGAATGGTCAGCACGCGAGTTGCGGGTGCTGTCCTCACTCAGCCTAAACGCCGCCGGGCCTGCACCAGCCGTAGCCTCCAATCGGGTAGCCGACAACCCACAAGCGGCCGCCCTCGGTGAACAACTGTTTTTCGAACCACGCCTGAGCGGCAATGGCGAACTCTCCTGCGCAAGCTGCCATCAGCCCGAGCGTTACTTTACCGACGGGCGCGCCCGCTCTGAAGGCATGGGCCGCACCCTGCGTAACGCGCCAACCGTCATCGCCAGTGGATGGCAAACGTGGTTTTACTGGGACGGGCGCCGCGACTCACTTTGGTCCCAAGCACTCATCCCGATTGAAGCCGCCGATGAGATGGGCGCCAGTCGAGTGGAGGCCGTTCGATTACTCGGTCAGGATGCCGATTATCGGCAACGTTATGAGGCGATCTTTGGCGCATACCCAACGGTGGCGGTGAGTAATATCCCGACCGCACGTGCAGGGCCATTTGGTAATGCGGACAGTCGGGACCGCTGGCACCGCCTGGGGCCTGCACAGCAGCAACTGGTGAATCAGGTGTACGCCAACCTTGGTAAGGCCATTGCTGCGTACGAACGTACGTTGATCCCCACGCCGTCACGCTTTGATCGCTATGTGGCGCAATTGCTGGCCAGTTCAGACCCACCTGCCAAGCCATTGCTTACCCCGCAGGAACAACTAGGCGCGCGGTTGTTCATTGACGCCGACAAAACCCAATGCCTGCAATGTCACAACGGACCTATGTTCACCAACGGGGGCTTCCACAACATCGGCACCGGCAATTTCAGCGGCTCACAAATGGACTTCGGCCGCGTGTTTGGACTGCGCGCCGTGCTGATGGACGAATTCAACTGCCTCGGGCGGTACAGCGATGCCGCACCGGAGCAGTGCAGCGAGTTGCGCTTTCTCAACCGTGATGCACACGTTCCGCTAGAAGGCGCCTTCAAGACGCCGGGGCTTCGTAATGTGTCACACACTGCGCCGTACTTTCACGACGGCCGCCACGCAAGCCTGATGGACGTCATGATGCACTACAATACACCGCCCGATCAGCAGCTTGGTCCGCACGAACTGCGGGCATTAGAATTAAGCGAGGTGCAGCTTCGAGCACTGATCGCGTTTTTGCAAACGCTGCAGGGCGCGCCCCCTGCAGCGGCTGGCAACGCCACAATTCAATAGTGTATCCTGACGGGTAACTGGAAGACCGCGCAATTGGACGTGGCGCCGGTAAAGAAAAAACAAAAAATACAGGCCAGGCCTGCCACAACCACACGGGGCATGTTTGGGAGTTCGATCAGCCGCCAATCATGCGTGCTTAATCGGGCTTTTGGGGCAAGGGGGGAGCCATCAGCGCACGCTGACCACGCGCACCAGCCAGATCCGCCGAGGCACAACGCAGCTCGGCAAGCACATTGCGCAGAGGGCCTTGCATGATCACCCGCATTCCCGCGACCGCGTCACTCGTTCCAATGGCGAGCCTGTTGTTCGGTATCGCTCACGCTGACTTTGTCACTCAGGTGGTCAGCGTTTCCAGCGGACGCTGCCTGGATATCGCCGGCGCGTCACTTGAGCAAGGCGCCAATCTGCAGCAATGGCAATGTCTGGACAATCAACAAAATCAGTTGATCCTGTTTCAGGGCGTGGCGGGGCAAAGCGACCTGTACACACTAGTGCTCCAGCATAGCAACCGGTGTCTGGATACCTTTGGTGGCGAGCAGGGCGACGGTGCCAACCTGATCCAGTGGGCCTGCCACGGCGGCGCCAACCAGCAGTTCCGCCTGCAATCCGAAGGCGGCAACCAGTATCGGCTGATCGCGCAGCACTCCGGCAAGAGCTTGCAGGTAGCCGGTGGCTCGCAGGCCAACGGTGGCAACATCGAGCAGTGGACCGGCAACAACAGCGACAGCCAGTTGTTTACCCTTACCGCCGGCCCCAACGGTGGTAATGGCCCGCAGGAAGTAGGCGAATGGAGCGGCGTTATCGGTTGGCCGCAGATTGCTATCTCCGCCGCCACCCTGCCGGACGGACGCGTGCTTACCTGGTCTTCCACCGAAGTCGACGCGTTTCCGAGTGGCCCTAACTTTACTCATGCCTCGGTGTTTAACCCCAACACACTGGGTTTTCAGGACACAGACAACATTGCTCACGACATGTTTTGTGCGGGCGTCTCCACCCTGGAAGACGGCACGATTATCGCTGCGGGCGGCAACCCAGACGATGACAAAACCAGTGCATTCAATCCGTTTACGCAACAATGGAGCGCCCGCGGACGGATGAACTTTAACCGCTGGTATGGCGCGACGGTGGCACTGCCGTCCAACGAGGTATTCGCCACCTTCGCCAAAAGCGCTGGCGACAATGCCGAGCGCTACTCCCCGGTGAGCAACAGCTGGAGTGTGCTCGACAACGCCGACATGTCCGATCTGGTGAACGAGCAGAACGCCGCCAACGGCCGCCCCGTGTTCAACTCCGGCACCGACATGCAGTGGTGGGCCTTCATGCACGTCGGCCCCGATGGACGCGTAGCGCACACCGGCCCCACGCCGACCATGCACTGGTTTGATCCGCGCGGCAACGGCGGCACCCAAAACCTGGGCGCGCGGCTTGGCGGCGACCAGAATCGCCAGTTCGGTAACGCGGTGATGTTTGATGTCGGCAAACTGCTGATCACCGGCGGCCACGACCGCACGATTGCGCAAGCCTCCTCCAACGATGCGATGGTGGTCGACCTGAACGGCCCCACGCCCGTGATCACGCCCACCCAGCCCATGGCCTTTCGGCGCACCAATCAAAACTCCGTCGTGCTGCCCACTGGGCAGGTAGTCGTCATCGGCGGCAATGCATCCGGCGAGCTGTTCAGCGATAACGGCTCGGCCTTCGCAGCAGAAATGTGGGATCCGCAAACCGGCCAGTGGACCCGGTGGGACAGCGCTTCCGTGCCCCGCAACTACCACTCGATCGGCTTACTGTTGAAAGACGGGCGCGTGTTATCCGCCGGCGGCGGTGGTTGCGGCGCCGGCTGCAGCGCCAATCATCAAGACGGCCAGATTTTCTCGCCGCCGTATCTGTTCGATGCCAACGGCAACATCGCCCAGCGCCCGGCCATTACGAGCGCACCAGGCAACAGCGGCGCCGGGGCGAGCATGCAGGTGAGTGCCAGTGTGGGTATCCAACGCTTTAATTTAATACGCCTGTCAGGCACCAGCCATGCGAACAACTCCGACATGCGCTTTGTGCCGGTGCCGTTTACTGTCACCGGTCCCGGCGAGTATTCACTCACCTTCAACGCCAATCCCAATGTACTCATCCCTGGCTACTACTGGCTGTTCGCGCTGGATGCACAGGGGGTGCCATCGCTCGGGCACACGGTGCAGATGACACGCGCACCGATCGATCCGAGTCCTGGGGACGGCAGCTTCACGGGACAGTTTGTGGACAGCGCCAGCGAGGTGATCTCTCTGGCGCAGGCGGATGAGTTGTTTATCACTGGCGGTATAGCGAACACCAGCATTGAGTTGCAACAGATCAACTTTAGCGACAATCTGAGTGAAGACGGATACTTTAGCGGCAGCGCCGCCTTCCCGTATCAGGACACCTTCGCTATGCGCGCAGCCGGTGTGTTCAACATTGACAACGCCGGGACCTACACGCTGGGCGTGCGATCTGACGACGGCATGCGACTGCGCGTGGACGGCACCGTGCTGATCAACGACGACGCCTTGCACGGACCGCTGGATAACTTCGCTACCACCACCCTCAGTGCCGGCACTCACAGCGTGGAACTGGTGTTCTTCGAAAACGGTGGCGGCGCGATTGTAGAGTTGTTTATCGCGGCAGGCACACACAGCACCTTCAACGGTGCATTCGAGCTGCTGCGTCCAGCCACTATCGATTCGGATGGTGACGGCGTACCCGATGCGCAGGACGACTTTCCCGATGACCCGTCGGAGACCACAGACACCGACGGCGATGGCGTGGGCGACAACGCCGACGCCTTCCCCAACGACCCGTCTGAAACCACCGACACCGACGGCGACGGTGTGGGCGATAACGCCGATGCCTTCCCCGACGACGCCTCCGAAACTACCGACTCGGACGGCGACGGCATCGGCGACAACGCCGACCCCTACCCGGACGACCCCACCAATACGCCACCGGGACTCTCACGCGAGGCCGAAGCCGCGCGCTTATTCGGCGCGTTCGACATCGGTAACGACGTTACCGCCAGCGGCGGACTGTACATTCACGTGCCCGAGGGTTTTGGCAATAACTACGACAGCATCAACGCCACCCATCGGGCCGAGTTTGATTTTGGCGTGCAAACGGCCGGCACCTACGCCATTGAGGGCCTGGTCCTCGCGCCCGACGGCACCAGCGACTCGTTCTGGGTGGTGCTCGACGAGCAGACAGGCAACGACTATTTGTGGGATACGCAGATCAGCGCGGACTTTACCGCCGACCTGCTCAACACCCGCAACGGCAACGACCCGATCACCGTCGAACTCGATGCCGGACTGCACACGGTCACCGTTTACTGGCGCGAAGACGGTACCCAACTGGATCTGCTGCGGCTGGTCAGCCTTAACGGCCCCAGCGCCATCACCCACTCCAGCCGGCTGATCGGCGAGTATGCGAGTGGCGAGGAACGGTTGTGGAACGTGAACCCGGATAACGACAGCGTTAGCGTGGTTCGTGCCGCGAACGGCGAGGTGCTCGCACGCATCGCGGTGGGCGAGCAGCCCGCCGCGCTAACCACTACCGCCAGCGAAGTGTGGGTGAGCAACAAGGCCGACGCCAGCCTGTCGATTATCGACGCGGTGAGTCTGCAACTGATCTCGACCGTTGCCCTGCCCCATGCCTCGCAACCACACGGCGTGATCACACACGAAGGCAACGTGTGGGTGGCGCTGGAGGCCAGCGGAGAAGTGCTCCGTCTGGACGCTGCCAGCCGCGCGCCGCTGGCCAGCGCCTTTGTGGGCGAGCACGTGCGCCATCTCAGCCTGAATCCGGCCACCAACAAACTGTATGCCTCGCGCTTCCTCACTCCACCGCTGCCGGGCGAGGACACCGCGAGCCCACAGGTCAACGGCCTGGGCGGCGAGGTGCTGGTGCTGGATGCGACGGATCTGCTCACCCTCAACGTGGTGTTGCTGGCGCATACCGACCGACCCGTGTCGGAGTCCTCCGGGCCCGGCTTGCCGAACTATCTGGGTGCAATGGTCATCTCACCGGATGGCAACACTGGCTGGGTACCGTCCAAACAGGACAACATCCTGGGCGGCACACTACGTGGCGGCCCGGGGCTAGCATTTGACCAGTCGGTGCGTGCGGTCAGCTCCACCATCGACCTCAGTACCGATACCGAGGTACTTGCCGGTCGCGTGGACCACGATAACGCCAGTCGCGCCAGTGCCGCCGCCTTCAGTGCCAATGGGGAGTACCTGTTCGTCACCCTGGAGACGGCCAGAGAAGTGGCCATTATCGATGCCTCGATTAATGCACAGATCGGTCGCTTCGACACTGGCATGGCACCGCAGGGTATTGCGCTGTCCAACGATCAGCGCTCGCTGTTCGTGTACAACTTTATGGACCGCAGTCTTGGCCGCTACGACATATCACTGGTGATCGACAGCGGCCTGCCAAACGTCACCCTGCTCGGCACCACCGCGCTGATCGACAATGAACAATTGACCCCGGACGTACTGGCGGGCAAGCAGCTGTTCTACGATGCCCGGGACGACCGGTTGGCAGGGGATAACTATATGAGCTGCGCGTCCTGCCACAACGAAGGTGAGCAGGATGGGCGCGTATGGGACTTTACCCAGCTTGGGGAAGGCCTGCGCAACACCACCACGCTACTCGGCAAGGGCGGCATGGGCCACGGCACACTGCACTGGAGTGCCAATTTTGATGAGGTGCAGGACTTCGAAGGGCAGATCCGCACCTTTGCCGGTGGCACCGGGTTGATGTCGGATGCCGACTTCTTTAATGGCAACATCGAGGAGCCGCTGGGCGATCCCAAAGCGGGGCTCAGCCTCGATCTGGACCGGTTGGCGCTGTACCTCACCTCACTAACCGACACACCTGCCAGCCCCTACCGCAACGCCGATGGCAGCCTGCCCGATGATGCCACCGAAGGTGCGGTGCTGTTCGCCCAAAGCGGCTGCGCGGTATGCCATGCGGGTGAGCACTTCACCGATTCCCCGATGGGACAGTTGCACGACATCGGCACCATCAAGCCTGCCAGTGGAGCAGGCTCAGGCGAACCGCTGCTAGGCATCGACACGCCCACGCTATTAGGTGTATGGGCAACCGCCCCCTATCTGCATGACGGCTCCGCTGCAACGGTCGCCGAGGCGATTGCCGCGCACCGCGACAGTAACTTCACCAGCACACAACTGGCGCAACTGAGCGCCTACGTGCTGGCGCTGCAACCGGGCGACGACCTGCCGGTTGTGAGCGGTCCCAAACTTGCGCACGGCATCGCCACCAATGTGGGCTCAGGCTGGATTACCGTCACGCTCCCCGACAATTATCAGGAGATGGTGGTGCTCGCAACGCCCGCTTACGACCGTACCGACGCGCCAGCCGTTACCCGCGTGCGCAACGCGCAGGGCAATCAGTTTGAGCTGCGAGTGCAGAACCCTGCGCACAGCAGCCTCAGTGGCTACACCGTGCACTACGTGGTGGCCGAGGCGGGAAGTTACTCGGCTGGCGAACACGGCATCACGATGGAGGCTGGCCGCATCCAGGCGACCGTCACGGCCGATAACGATAACTGGATCAGCCAGGAGGCCGCGTACACCGCCAGCTACGCAAATCCCGTTGTGCTGGGGCAGGTAATGAGCAGCAATGATGATCGCTGGAGCGCATTCTGGGCGTCTGGGCCGACGCGGGCGACACCGCCGAGTACCACCACGTTGAACGTGGGGCGGCACGTAGGCGAAGACCCAGACATCGCGCGCACGAACGAGACACTGGGCGTGATGGTGATCGAGGCGGGCAGCGGCAATGCGAATGGCATCAGCTTTGAGGCAGGCCTCAGCGGTGACATCGTCAAGGGCCCCACTCAACCCGACGCCCCGTATCTGACGCCGGTCAATCTTGCCGCGGGCAGCACCGCCATTGCCGCCAGCGCCGGCATGGATGGCGCCAACGGCGGCTGGCCTATTCTCTATGGCAGTGCGCCAGTGGGCAATGGCGCGCTGGCGCTAGCGATTGATGAAGATCAGTTGCAGGACAATGAGCGCGGACGCACAACCGACCAGGTTGCCTACTTTGTTCTCGGCAACTGACTGAGGATGCACCGCCGCCCCGGCGCTTGGGGTGACGGCTAGGCAAGCTACTGCGGAATCGGTTGTTCCAGCATCAGCGCGCGCACAAACTGCGGCGGCGGAGAGCCGAAGGACAGCAGCGTGTCGTGGTAGCGGCGCTCGCTAAAACGCTCACCCCAGCGTGCCAACACCTCTTCACGCAGATTCACGTGTTCCTGATAGCCCACAAAATACGTGGACAACTGCGCGGAGGTGAGCTGCGCGCGCACCCACTTCAGCGATGCTTCACGCTCTTCCTGAAAGCCTTGTTCCACCATCAGCTCCATCGCCTGCGCCTCGCTCATGTCGCCCGCGTGGATCGCAATATCCATCAGTGCATTGGTCACCGAACGCAGCAGCCACTTGAGTGTGATGAGCTTTTGTCGCGGATCATCCCCGTTGTAGCCGTTAAAGGACATCAGCTGCTCCGCGTACACGGCCCAGCCCTCAACGAACGTACCTGAGTACAGCACTGAGCGCAGCGTGCTGGGATAGCGGTTGCTCAGCGCCAGTTGCAGGTAGTGACCGGGCACTGCCTCGTGCACGGTCAGGTCCTGAATCGACCACAGGTTGTACTCACGTAAAAAAGAGTGCACCTGCGCATCGGTCCACTGCTGCGGAATAGGCGAGACCGCGTAAAAAGTCTTCTGCCCCGCATCCAGCGGCCCGGGCGAGTCGCAGTATGCCACCGACACGCCGCGCTGAAACTCGGGCATTTCGATAATCTGCACCGGATCGTCCGGTACCTCCACCAGGTTTTTCTCGCGTACAAAGTCGATCGCCTGCTGCAGTTGCTGCTCGGCAATCTGCATGATCTGATCCGCCGGTGGCAGGTCGCGATAGGTAAGCTCCAGCGCCGCGCGAACAATCACCTGCTGATATTCCGGCGAGGGATCGGGTGGGAACTTCGTCGACGGGTATTGCTGCAGATACAATTGCTGCGACAAGGTAAACATGCGGGCGCGAACGGTGTGCAGCATCGCCCTCGCCTCGGCTTGCAGCGCCGCGCGGCTCAACGGTGTGTGCAGGCTCAGGCGAAGCTTCTCATCAAACAGTTCAGCGCCAATGCGGAACTCTCCGTTGGCTGCCGGCAGCAACGTCTGCTCCAGCCAATGTTGATGCTCCTCCACCGCAGCGGTGGCTGTCTCGATCGCCCGCAGCAGGCGTTCGCGCTCTGTCTCCTCCAACGCATCGAGCTGTGGGCGCACCAGATTTTCAATAATCGATAACACCCCACGGTTCTGCCGTACCGCCGTTTGTGCATGCACCTGCGGCACTCTGGTTGGCACTAGCGTTTCGCGCACCTGTGCCAGAAAGCGCGGGAACTGCTCAAGCCTAGCCGCGACATTGGCCAACCGCTGCGCCAGTGGTGCAAAGTCCCGCGCCATCAGGCCGTATACACTGCCACCCGTCACGCTGGTGTATACCAACGGATTCCACGCCCACTCCTGCAGGCGATCCGACCAGAACAGGCTGGCGTGCAATGCGTGCTTGAGCATCGCGTAGTCCACCTGATTCGCGCGCGACAAGGCAGAACGATCCAGCCGCTCAAGCCTGCCCAGCATACGCTGGGCGAACGCCCGCTCGGCCTGGCGCGCCTTCTCGCTCACCTGATCCAACTGATCGTCGTAGCGATGATCCCCCACCTGGGTAGCGCTCACCGGGGAGAACGCCACAAACTGATCCACGTAGTCGCCCGCAAGCGTGTTAAACGCAGCGTCTGCCTGCGCCAGGGCCAGACCGGGTAGGCAGGCCAGCCACAGTGCTGCTGCCGCGCACGTGCGAATGTAGGCTAAGTAATCCATTGCCAGTCCCTATGTGTTAGCTCGGCCGGCCCTCGGAATTGGGGCTAAAAAATATCCAGGGCATCCAGACGCGCTTCATACTCCTGGTACAGGCGGTAGTTGTGCGCAAAGGTCTTGTTGGTGTCTTTTTGAATCGCGGCAATGCGCAACTGCTCTTTTATCCATTGATGCTCAGCCCAGTTATCTCCACCGGTCTTGACCACCTCCATCTCAGCCGTCGTCAGATTCATGACACCTTTTACGCCTGACATCAGATCGCCGATGGAATCCAGCTTGTCCGCCTCGGCACGTTCGCCCAGCGCTTTCAAATCGGCTGCCTGCTCGTCCCGATAGGCCTGCGTTTTTTCCATCACCTGCACAAAGCGCTCCATCTGGCGCTTGGACAACTTACCGTTGTCGGGCGGCTCATACTCATCGGCCTCCGCCTCAGCCATCAGATCGCCGCGACGTTGCAGATCACCCAGCACCCCTGGTGCACTACTGGCGCCAGATTCCGACGCCGAATAGCTGTCGCTGCCCGCGCGGATATCCGGCGTAACCGCACTGATGCCGATGACTGCACTTAGCACCACCCCCGCGATCAGCGATACCACTAAGGTCAGAATGTAATGCCCGGCACGCTTGGAATCGGCAATTTTCATGTAGCTGGGCAATATGCGCCACAGCAACACCAGCCCGTAGATGCCCAACCCGAGTTGCAGCAACCAGCCCACCAGCGGCAGGCTCGCGAACATGTTGCCCAGGTACCCAGGCACAAAGGCCAGCGAGGTCGCGGCGAGGGCATGCGGAAAGCTCTGTTTGCCCTTAAACAGGCCAGCCAGAATGGCCACGACAAAGGCCACCGCCACCGCCGCCAGCGACATGGAAACCAGCTGCACCAGCAACAATCCCAATCCGGGCCGCCCGGTGAGGAAGTTCGGAAAAATCCACGCCAGCACATGCCCCACGAGCACCGAGCCCACAATAAGCGGGCCGGTCAACAACACGGCGGTTTTCTTCCAATCATCTGCCTCCGGCAGATAGCCCTCCCAGGTGGGCTCCGGATCGAACACCGCTCCCTTGACCAGCGCGCCGGTCCGATTCAAATCCAACACAATACCTCTCCCCTTTGTTGTGGTGCCTGGAAAGTATAGCCCAAGCCCCTGAGCGCCCGTCGCGAGCGCCCGATCAGGGCGCCTGATGCTACAGCGAGGTTGCTCTGCGAGGCGGCGCCCACTGAGCTACAATTGCGCGCATCTACTACCCAAGGAGTTTTTATGCGCTGCCTAATTCCCCTCGTTTTGTTATTCGCCACCGCAACAGCCACTGCCAATGACACCAGCGATCTGATCACTGCTGCGATGGAAAGCTCGATCCGCACCGAGCAGGAAATTGCCCGGGACGACAATCGCAAACCGGTACAGACGCTGGAGTACTTTGGGCTGACGCCGGATATGCGCGTGCTGGAGCTGCTGCCGGGGGGTGGCTGGTACACCAAGCTATTGGGTCCCGTCCTGGCAGACAAAGGCCAGCTCTACGTAGCCCTGGGCACACGCCGGGTGAAAGAAAATCTACTGTCCGAGGACGGTTACACCGACGTGAAGGCGCTGGAAGTGGAAACAGACTTTGATCGCGATGGCCCGTTCCGCACCAACAATGTGGGCCCGATGGACCTGGGCGTCAACGATCTGGATATGGTCCTGACCTTTCGCAACATGCACAACTTCACGCCGGAGGGGCGAGCGAACATCAACAAAGCAGTGTTCGACAGCCTGAAGTCCGGTGGCGTTTACGGTGTGGTCGATCACACCGCGCGGCACATGGAGCCGATGACGGCTGAAAATCGCCGGCGCCTGGACCCGATTGTTGTGATCAAGGAGCTAACCGCTCTGGGCTTCGTTTTCGACGGCTACAGCGATCTGCACTACAAGCCAGATGACGAGCTGCGCTACGAGGTGGGCCGCAAGTCGGTCACTGGCAACACCGATCGCTATACGCTGCGCTTCACGAAGCCTTAACCCTCAGGCGATGGCCCGGGGGGTGGATCCCGGGCCACAGCCCTTGCCGCGCGGACGAAGCGTACCCGTGATACGTCGCCTTCAAGTCGCGGCCTGTCTCACAATGAGCCTCACGGGTAACCGAGACGCAGCGCGCTTGGCCGGCTAAAACACCAGATTAAGCATCACCAGCGACACCACCAGGTACAGCACGGTCATCCCACTGCCCGCGCGCAAGAAATCACTCACCCGGTAATTACCCGGCCCCATGATCAACGCATTCACCTGATGGGTGGGAATCAGGAACGAATTGGATGTGGAGATCGCCACGGTTAACGCAAACAAGGCCGGATCGGCGCCCGCCCCCACCGCCAAATTAATCGCCAGCGGCACCAGCAACACGGTCGCACCAATGTTGGACATCACCAGCGAAAACGCCGTGGCCAGCAACGCTACCATCACCTGCAGCTCCCATGCGGGCACATCGCCTAACCAGTGCAGCGCATGCTGAGCCACATAGCTGGCCGTGCCGGAGGTCTCCACCGCGTGGCCCAACGGCAGCAGGCCGGCCAGCATGAAGACGGTTTTCCAACTGACGGCGTTGTAGGCCTCGTCAATCGTGAGCACACGGAAAATCACCATCCCCACAGCGCCCACCATCAGCGCGACCGGCAGCAGAACACTAGTAAACACGATGAGCGCCAGCGACAGCAGGAAAAAGCCCAAGGCGACCACAATCTTGTACGGGTGCTGGGCCACTCTGGGGTAGTCCGTGGTCACCACCACCATGTCGCGATCTTTCTCCAGCAACAGCAGCGTCTCCCAGCGCGTATGGCACACCAGCGTATCGCCGGCCTGAAACGGCACATCGGCCAGCTTGTGCGTCATCGCCTTACCCTGGCGAAAAATCGACAACAGGCTGAGCCCGTACGTCATGCGCATGCGCAGCTCACGCACCGACCGCCCAATCAGGCGTGAATCCGGCGGGATAACAATTTCGGCAATACCTGCGATGGAGCGGGCCAGCAGGTGGCGAAACTCCAGCAGCTTGGGACGCAGGAACAACCGCCCCTCATCGATGAAAATTTTCAGCTCGCTCGGCTCGGCGATCACCGCCAGACTGGCGGGCGCGGCGATCGGTGCCTCAATCGGCGGGGCGACCAACGTTTTCTGCGCGTAACGCGAGGCCACGATACGCACCTCATACTCCGCCTGGACACTGCGGATATCCCGACCCACCAGCGGGCTGCCCACTGGCACCTGCACCTCGCGTACGGCTGCATCAATGCCATAGATGCGACGCATATAAGGCACCGTGCCGGCGCCGCGCGCAGATACCGAGCGATCGCCCTCCGGCAGCAACATGCGCCCGAACAGCAGAAAATACAGCAACCCGGCCGCGACCAGCGCGAGCCCGACGGGTGCTACCGCAAATAGCTGAAAGTGGGCCATCGCCTGCTCAGGCGGCAAGGTCTTGTTCGCGGCATCCAGCAGATCATTGAGCATGATCAGCGGGCTGGAGGCCACCATGGTGACGGTACCGCCCATAATCGCGCAAAAGCCCATCGGCATGACCAGCCGCGACATCGATAGCCCGGTACGCGAGGAGATGCGTGCCACGACAGGCAAGAACAACGCCGTCGCCCCAACGTTCTGCATGAACGAGGACACCAGCGCCACGGTGGCAGATACCAGCCCGAGCACGCGTTTCTCGGTGCGCCCACCAAAATGCAGGATGGCCCAGGCCACCCGTGTCATCACGCCGGCATTGTCCAGGCCACCACCAATGATCATGACCGCGATAATCGACACCACCGCGTTACTGGAAAGGCCGGAGAACAGCACATCGGGCTGCAATAGGCCCTCCAGACCGGGCACGAAAATCAGCAGCCCCAGCAGCGTCATCACCAGCAGTGCCGCCACGTCCACTCGCAGCGTCTCAGTGACAAACAGGAACACCGCAAATGCCACCAGCCCCATCACCAGGGCGATTTGCAGGGTCATTGTTGGCAGCTCAGGCATGGTTGAACAGGCTCGCGGCAATGTCCGGGAGATCATTGTAAATAAAACTCCCGACACAAACAGAAATATTGCGCAGCGTTAGCAAGGTAAGTTGGTTACCATGTCGGCACACTGCGCCACAACACAACACCAACCTCACTGGCACCACTAGCGGGAATCGCGTTGAGTACATCCATCGAAGCCACGTTGCGCCAGTCATTTGGTCTGCACGAGTTCCGTCCGCAGCAGCAGGACATCATTCAAACGCTGATCGATGGCGGCGACAGTTTTGTGCTAATGCCCACTGGCGGCGGCAAATCGCTGTGCTATCAACTGCCGGCGCTGCATCGTGACGGGGTCGCGATTGTGGTCTCGCCACTGATCTCGCTGATGAAAGACCAGGTGGATGCCCTGCGCGCCAACGGTATCGCTGCCGCCTTCTATAACTCCGCGCTGGATGGCGATGCCGCCCGTGGGGTGCTCCGGGAGCTGCACAACGGCACACTCAACCTGCTGTATATCGCCCCGGAACGGTTAATGAGCGGTGCATTCCTGGAGCGGTTGGCGGAAATCCCAATCGCGCTTATTGCGGTGGACGAGGCGCACTGCGTGTCCCAGTGGGGGCACGACTTTCGCCCGGAGTACGCCGCGCTGGGGCAGTTGCGCGAGCATTTTGCGCACGTGCCGCTCATCGCGCTGACCGCGACCGCCGATCTGCAGACGCGCGAGGACATCCTGCAGGTCCTGCATCTGCAGAACGCCAGCCAGTATGTGGCCAGCTTCGACCGCCCCAATATTCGTTACCGGGTGATGGAAAAACACCGTCCGCAGGATCAGCTGGTGAAGTTCCTGGCCACCCAGACTGGGGAGTCCGGCATTATCTACGCGCTGTCACGCAAGCGGGTGGAGGAGATCGCCTTCGCGCTGCAGGCGCGCGGGCTGAGCGCAGACGCCTACCATGCCGGGCTCAGCGCCAGCACCCGCACCGACGTGCAGGAGCGATTTTTGCGCGACGATCTTCAGATCGTGGTGGCGACGGTCGCCTTCGGCATGGGCATCGACAAACCGAACGTGCGCTTTGTGGTGCACTACGACCTGCCGAAAAACATCGAGGGCTACTATCAGGAGACCGGGCGCGCAGGGCGCGACGGCCTGGCCGCCGAGGCGTTGCTGCTGTTCGGCGCGCAGGACATTGTCACTTGCCGCTTGCTGCTGGACAGAAACGAGAACCCACAGCAACGACGCATTGAGGCGCACAAGCTTAACGCCATGGTGGGGTTTGCCGAAAGCCTCACCTGTCGCCGGCGCGTGCTGCTGGGTTACTTCGGCGAGGCGCTGGAGAAAGATTGCGGCAACTGCGATATCTGCCTGGACCCACCCGAGCGGTTTGATGCTACCGACGCCGCCAGAAAAGCGCTGTCCTGCGTTTACCGGGTCGGGCAACGTTTCGGCATCAAGCATGTGGTAGACGTGCTGCGCGGCGCCGACACCCAGCGTATTCGAGAGCTGGGCCATCAACGTCTGTCCACCTACGGCATCGGCGCCGATTTTTCCGATACCGAATGGACCTCGCTGTTTCGACAGCTTATCCACCGCGGCTACTTGGAGCAGGACATCGCTAACTACTCCGTGCTTAAGCTCACCGACAGCGCCCGACCGCTGCTGCGCGGCGAGCACTCGGTGGAGCTGGCCAAGCCCCGCATCAAGGCCAGCAAAGCCAAGCGGGCCTCCCGTTCAGCGCAAGCGCTGGCACCGGAGAATGTGGAGCTGTTCGAAGCCCTCCGAGCACTGCGCAAGCAACTAGCTGATACGCAGGGCGTGCCGCCTTATGTCGTGTTTGGTGACGCCACCCTGGTGGAGATGAGCCAGCACAAACCGGATGATGAGGCCGCGCTGCTCCAGATCACTGGCGTGGGTGAGGTAAAGCTCGCGCGCTATGGCGCCGACTTTCTGGATGAAATCAGCGCCTTCGCGATGCGTAGCTCGTAGTCACCAGGCATCCAGTTGGCCGCACTGCCCCAGCGGGCACGCGCCCACACCCGGATTCGGCTACAATGGCGCGCTTTTCCGCTGCCGGTTACCCAGCCTCATGTCGGACGTTCAAAACAGAATCCAGAAGCGTCGCACCTTTGCGATCATCTCGCACCCGGATGCGGGCAAGACAACGGTCACCGAAAAGCTGTTGTTGCTGGGCGGCGCGATTCAGATCGCAGGCACCGTCAAGGCACGTAAGTCCTCCCGGCACGCAACCTCCGACTGGATGGAGATTGAAAAGCAGCGTGGCATTTCGGTCACTTCCTCGGTTATGCAGTTCGCCTACAAAGACCGCATGGTCAACCTACTGGATACCCCTGGGCATCAGGACTTCTCCGAGGACACCTATCGCACGCTGACCGCGGTCGACTCCGCGCTGTTGGTGATCGATGCCGCCAAGGGTGTCGAGGCACAAACCATCAAGCTGATGAACGTGTGCCGCATGCGCAACACCCCCATCATCACGTTCATCAACAAATTGGACCGCGAAGGGCGCGACCCGCTGGAGTTGCTGGACGAAATCGAGCGCATTCTTAAGATCCGCTGCGTGCCGATGACCTGGCCGCTCGGCAGCGGGCAGCTGTTCCAGGGCCTGATCGATCTGCGCGACAACGGCGTGCACTTGTACAAAGACACTCCGGAAGGCCGCCCCGCCAGCGGTGGCCCCGCCGGCGCCTTCGACAGCGATCGGGTTCGCGAACGCCTGGATGGGCAGTATCAGGACCTGGAAGAGGAAATAGAGCTGGTGCGCGACGCAGGCTTTAGCTATGACCCGGCCGCATACCTCGCCGGTGAGATCACCCCGGTATTTTTTGGCAGCGCGCTGAACAATTTTGGTGTTGAGCCGTTGCTAGACCATTTTGTGGAGGCCGCGCCGTCCCCGCTGCCGCGCGAGGCCAGCGAGCGCATGGTCAGCGCCACCGAAGAGGACTTTACCGGCTTTGTGTTTAAGATCCAGGCCAACATGGACCCGGCTCATCGCGACCGCATCGCGTTCATGCGGTTGTGCTCCGGCGTGTTTGAGCCCGGCATGAAATTGCGCCACGTGCGCCTGCAACGCAGCGTACCGATCAAAACGGCGGTCAGCTTCATGGCCAGCGGCCGCGACCGCACCGACATCGCCTATGCCGGGGACATCATCGGCATTCACAACCATGGCACGATTCAGATTGGCGACACTTTCAGCGAAGGCGAGACATTGCACTTCACCGGCATTCCCAACTTTGCGCCGGAACTGTTCCGCAGCGTGGTGCTGAAAGATCCACTTAAAGCCAAAGCGTTGCTCAAGGGACTGATCGAGCTAAGCGAAGAAGGCGCCAGCCAGATCTTCCGCCCGCTGATCGGCAACCGACTGATTATCGGCGCGGTCGGCGTGCTGCAGTTTGATGTGGTCGCCTGGCGCCTTCAGCACGAGTACAAAGTGGAAGCCAGCTTTGAGTCCGTCGGCGTGCACACGGCGCGCTGGATCGCCTGCGACGACCCTCAGCAGTTAAAGAAATTCCGCGACAGCCAGCAGGAGAACTTGGCGTTGGACGGTGCGGGGCATCTGGCCTATCTGGCGCCCACCCGGGTCAACCTACAGCTCACCGAAGAGCGCTGGCCCGACATTCTCTTCCACGCGACCCGCGAGCACTAAGCAACCGGCGTCGGTTTACGCCCCAGCCAGATTTCACAACCGCCACGCGGATTGTCTTCATAGCCCCATTGACCGTCGCGATTTACCGCCACCCGCGGCCCGAACGGATTCGCCACCGCAACAAACAAACCATGCACAGTGCTCACCATGTTCCGCACGCCCAGGTTGTACGGATTGTCGAACCCGGTTTTGGTCACGGGCAGCCAGTTCTCCCCATCGGCTGAACGCCACAGCGTGCAACCCGCCTCGTGCTCGACAATGTTCTCCGGCCCCACCTGATCCAGTATCTTACGTACCGGCTCGCTGTAGGCATCGGCATTCAGGAAGCGTACCCAGATGGTAGAGTTCATGGTACCCACGTACAGCCAGCCATCGTGCTCCTGCATCGACCAGATGTAACCATTAAACACATTACCAAAACCGGCCGGCAGACCGCTGATTGGCGAGCGCGAGTGCTCGCGATCTGAGCGCGTTTGCCCGACTACCAGATCCCAACTGTGATCAGGGTGAATTCTAAGAATTTCCGAACCCGCCGGACCGATCTTGTTGGAAAGATCGTTGCCACCGTTCTGAATGGCGGTGCCCACATACAAATTGCCCTTAAACACCCGCATGGTCGCCGCCACCTGATTCTCACTGCCCCGGCCGGCGCCGCGATCGATGACCTTGGTCCAGGCAAACGGTGGCTTGCCCTCGCAATCGCTACACCAAATTTCAAAGCCGTGGTTATTGAAGGTGCCTGCATACAAGCGATTGCCGAACACGGCCAGCACAAACACACCTTCGTTATCCGGGTTGCCAAAACCAGGTTCGCACACGGGCGTCCAACCGCCGTTGGCGGGATCCTCCGATGCATAGATGACTGGCATTCCGGACACGTTGATAACAAAGTCCACGCCGTGCCCGCGCACGCCAGTAGGCGAGGTAAAGAGGCGACCGCGAAATTCGGTTAATACGCGGGTGGCCGTAATAGGCAGACCATCGATAATGCCAAACGGCGAGACAGGCGAGAAGTCACGGCCGTTCTCACTTCGCAGCAACAGTGCGCCGGGCGAGCGGCTCACCGCCCAACTGGCGGTGTACAGTGCAGGCGCAGCATCCGAAGTCCCCTTAAACACATGCATGCAGCGATAGCCTGTCTCGCGCGCCACCTGCGGCCCGTTGTTCAACCCGGTGACCTCGGGCGCGACAAACACCTGCTCCCACTGCTCGCCGTGCGGATCGTACGACCAGATCTGCGCGCGCCGATCCAACTCACGGTACAAGCCATCGACATCATCCGGACCTTCTACCGGCCACAGATCAACCGGCAGTCCCTTGAACGTGTCGTGCACTTTGACCATTAGAAAGTTCGAACGCGTGGTACCAACCAGCAGGCGACCGCCAAACCAGGCGATACTGTGCGGAAAGCTATTGTGCCCGTCACCGAAGCCGTTCACGCAAATACGGGTAAAATCCTCGCGTCCCAGCCCCGGCTCGGGACCTGGACCGGCGCGCAGCACCACCGGGCCATCGGCGAGGGACTCGCGGTAATCATCCGGCTCAGCGGAATTGGTATTCACGTGGCACCCTTAACAGCCCCAATGGACACAAAGCTGGTGGGCGTGTTCGGATTGCCGCCCGTCACACATCACCATACCCTGTCCGGCGAACCGTTGACCACCATGCAATTATGTCAAGATCAGACGCGTATCTGCTGGCAAGCAGGATGCGGCCATCGGCACGCGACAGAAACTGCAGCTCCCACCAGTGCGACAATGACACACATCAGTGCACAACTTGTGCACTAGGGTAGTATTAATGTCGCTTTTGTCCGTTGCGTGAACGACAGGACTCGCGTCAACGCCATGGGAGGCACTAGATGGGGCAAGACGAGGAACTTAACCATTCCGCTGGCGATTTACTGCCTGCGGCATATCAACAGTTACGTCGTCTGGCCGCCAGTATGCTCGCCTGCCACATCGCCGATCCGGTCATCCAACCCACTGCACTGGTGCACGAGGTGTATCTGGGCATGTCGGCACGCACGCGCGCCCGTTACCGGGACAAAGACCACTTTATCGCCACTGCCAGCATTCAACTGCGCCGCGCTTTGCTTGACCATGCACGTCATGTACGCGCGGGCAAGCGGGATTTGCGCCTGCGGGTGACCATGACTGACACCCTCCCGGGTGCGCGCGACACACAAGTGGAATTGCTGGATCTGTGCGCTGCTATGGAAGAACTTGACAGCCACCATCCGCGCCAGTGCAACACATTCGCGCTGCGGTTTTTTGGCGGCATGAGTGTGCAAGAGTGCGCGAAGCAACTGGGCGTCTCACCTGGCACCATTAAAACCGACTGGAAGTTCGCGGGTGCGTGGCTGGCTCAGCGCTTAGGCGGTCGCACGCCCGGCGAGGCAACGTGAAAGACGAGTCGCACCTGCGGCTGGCGACCTTGTTCGCCCAGGCCTGCGATCTAACCCACACCGCGCGCAGCGCCTTTGTTGAGCGCCATTGCCGTGGTCAACCCCAATTGCGCCGCGAACTGGAGAGCTTGCTGGCCCACGAGCATGCCGCCTCGCAGTTGTTCAGCCAAGACAACCGCACCCGCATCGCCAGTCAACTCAAACAACTTCTCCAGGTACCGGACCAGATTGAGGGGTACGAACTGCGCGAAGTGCTTGGCGAAGGAGGCATGGCGCTTGTCTATCGTGCACGCCAACGCAGCCCGGCGCGCGAGGTGGCGCTTAAGATGATTAAACCGGGGTTTGACGAGGTGGAGTTTCTCACCCGGTTTGAGCGTGAGCGCCAAGCGCTGGCGGCACTGAGTCATCCGCATATCGCCAGCATCTTTGATGCCGGACGTACCAGTACCGATCGCCCGTTCTTCGCGATGGAGTACGTGGACGGACGTCCCATCACTAAGTACTGCGATCAGCACCGCCTGCCCGTGCGCACGCGCGTACGGTTGTTGTTAAGCGTTTGCGGCGCAATTGAGCATGCTCATCAACTTGGCATCATCCACCGCGACCTTAAACCCAGCAACATTCTGGTGAAACATCAGGACGGCCGCGGCGTGGCCAAAATAATCGACTTTGGCATTGCCAAGATCGCCAGCGAGGCGCAGGCGCAAACCACCCGTCACGGCCAAATTCTGGGCACGCTGGATTACATGAGCCCGGAGCAGGCCCATGGCGAGAGCCACAGCCAACACGGCAACCGCAATGAGAGCACCAACAGCGCCATCGACACCCGCGCCGACGTCTACTCGTTGGGTGTGGTGTTGTACGAGTTGTTGTGCGGCAAGCTGCCCCTGTCGGATGAGACCTTGCCGGATCGCAGCTTCGCCTACATCCGCGCCACCGTCACCCCGCGCCGGCCCAGCGCCCGCATCCCCGAGGAGCCAGCGGTCGCAGCCGCTCGCGGCACACGACCCGCACAACTCACCCAATCCCTGCGGGGCGATCTTGATTACATTGCTCTTAAGGCGTTGGCCAAGGCGCGTGAGGACCGTTATCAATCCGCACGAGAACTAGCGCAGGATCTACAACGCCATCTGGACGGCGCGCCGGTGCTGGCCCACCCACCCAGCCGCCGTTATGCGCTAGCGCGTTTTGTCCGTCGACATACCCTACCAGTGAGCCTGGCAGGCGCGCTGCTGCTGGTGAGCGCGCTTGCTATCGTCGGGCTATCTATTGGTTTTAATCGCGCAAACACGGCGCAGCAGCACGCAGTGCAGGCGCAAGTGCAGGCGCAGAACAACGCGGACAGCGCGCAGGCGGTATCTGAATTCCTAGTGGATCTGTTTGAATTGTCCGATCCGGACCTGCATCGCGCACCAACGATTAGCGCACGAGAAATATTGGACAGCGGCGTCGCACGCATCGGCCAATCGCTAGCCGGGCAACCTGCCGTGCGAGCCGACCTGACCGACACGCTCGCCCGCGTCTACTTAAACTTAGGGCTTTACCAGGATGCCCAGGGCCTTGCCGAGCAGGCCCTGGAGTTACGTCAGCAGAATCAGACAAGCCCCAACGCGCAGTTAGCTTACGCGGGCACACTGCGCCTGCGCGGACTGGTGCACTACCATCGCGGCGAATACGAGCAGGCCGTGCAGCAGCACCAACAGGCGCTGCGTATCAGTCAGGCTTTGCTGGGGGAGCGGTCGCTACCCGCCGCGGAAAACCTCTACAACGTCGCGACATCTGCCATGGCGTTGGGTCAGTTCGAGCAGGCGCGCGACTGGTTGCAACAAGTGCTCGCGGTGCGCAACCAAGCGCTAAATCCGCCGCACGAGGCGATCGCCGACGCGAGCAACGCCATGGGCTCGGTGCTTCGCCGGCTGGGCCAGTTCGCTGAAGCGCAGGCGTTGTTTCGCGAGGCCATTGCACAGCGGCAAGCCCTGCAGCAGGGCGTCCATCCGGCTACCGCCACCGCTCTCAGCAATCTGGGTGTTACACAGATAAATCAGCGCGCGTACGCGGCAGGCGAACAAACCTTGATGCAAGCCCTGGCACTGCAGGATCTCCTGTACACCGAGCCGCACCCAAGCACCGGCAGCGTGTTGTCTAATCTGGGCGCGGCGCTGGCCAGCCAGAACAAATTGGCTGAAGCACAACAGATGCTGCAACGCTCACTCAACCTGCACCGTGCGTTGTTTGGCGACCGGCACAGCAACACGGCGGCCGTGCAAAATAATCTGGCTAGCGTACTGTTGCGTCTTAACGATGCGCCAGCAGCCACGCCGATATTGCGCGAGGCGCTGCGTACCTTTGAGCTGGCCGCCAATCAGCAGATGCCCATTCGGGGCATGGTAATGGCAAATCTGGCCGACAGCCTGGGCAACGAAGGCCATACCCGTGAAGCGGTCGCGCTGGCCCGACAAGCCAGCACTTTCCTGATCAATCACCTGCCCGACGGGCATCCTTGGATTGCGGCCGCGCAAGCGAACGAAGCGCATCTTTTGCTGAGTTCGGGCGCACACGCCCAAGCCAAGCAGTTATTGCAGCATGCATTGCCTGCGCTTGAAGCCGCGTTCGGGGAGTCGCATGTACGCACGGTACGGGCACGCGATGACTGGCTACGCGCCCGCGAGCTGGCCCCATCGCGCGACACCGTATCGCGGCAGACCGGACCGGGTAGCTAAGCCTCAGGTCACTTGTGCAAGCGCGTGCTCAAGGTAGATGGCGCGCAGTCTGCTCGCGATGGGCCCCGGTTTGCCATTGCCGATCACATGGCCATCAATCTTCACGACCGGATGCACAAAAAACCCGGCGCTGGTTGCAAACGCCTCTTGCGCCCCGATAGCCTGCTCCACTGTGAATTTGCGCTCATGCACCGCCAGCGACAGCTCCTCACATAACGCCAGCACCACCTGACGAGTAATGCCGTGCAGAATCGCGTGGCTCAGGTGGCGAGTAAAAATCGCCGGCTCACCCTGTGCATCGTTCATGACCACCCAGGCGTTGCTTGAACTGCCCTCGGTGACAAAGCCCTCTTCGGTCATCCATACGTCGTGCGCGCCAGCCTCCAGCGCCAGTTGGCGCGCCATCGATTGCGCCAACAGCCCGGTACTTTTGATATCGCGACGACGCCAGCGCAAATCCGGTGCGGTGAGTACGTCCATGCCTCGCGCCGCCAGCGGGCTGTCGATCAGATCTTTCGCCTGGGTAAACATCACCAGCGTTGGGGGGCCATCCGCGCTCAACTTAAAATCGCGATCGGCCACGCCGCGAGACACTTGCAAGTACACAACGCCCTCTTGCAGCGCATTGCGGACAATGAGCTCGCGTTGGATCTCGATGATTTTCGCCAGCGGGAGCGGCAGGGGGATTTGCAAGGCATCCAACGAGCGCTGCAAGCGCGCCAGATGGCGATCATTATCCACCATGCCACCGCGCAACACGCAGGTGACTTCGTACACCGCGTCGGCAAACAGGTAGCCACGATCAAACACCGACACCTGTGCCTGCGCTTCAGGCACAAACTCACCGTTCAGGTACACCGTGCGGCTCATGCGCCGGCCTCACTCAGATTAAGATATCGCCCACGCATGCTCATCCCCAAAGTTGCACCGATGGTGCAGACACGCGCATGCCCTCAAAGTGCAAGCCCTCAGGGCGATCCGCCTGCAACAACAGCGGCCCGTCCAGATCCACAAAGCTGGCCTCGCGGGTGAGTAACATGGCAGGCGCCATCGCCAGCGAGGTCGAGACCATACATCCCACCATGATACCCAGACCCATCTGACGGGCCTCCCGCTGCAACGCCAGCGCTTCGGTCAGACCACCGGTCTTGTCCAGCTTAATGTTCACCAGGTCGTATCGGCCAACCACCTGTGCCAGCGACTGGCGATCATGGCAGGACTCATCTGCACACACCGGCACCGGGTGCTCAACCTCCGCCAGCGCCGCATCCTGCCCGGCCGGCAGCGGCTGCTCCACCAGGGCGACGCCGAGCGCCTGCAACTGCGGCGCGAGCGTGACGTAGTCAGCCACCGTCCAGGCCTCATTGGCATCCACAATAATCGCACTATGCGGCGCCCCCGCCCTTACTGCCTGCACGCGTGCCAGATCCTGTGCGCCGCCAAGCTTGAGTTTGAGCACCGGTGCGTGAGCATGCGCTTGTGCGGCAGCCTGCATCTTCTGAGGCGCGTCCAGCGACAACGTGTAGGCGGTGGCGACCGGTGCCGGGCTGCGGATGCGGGCCAGTGCCCAGGCACGCTCGCCGCTAAGCTTGGCCTGAAGATCCCACAACGCACAGTCGAGTGCGTTGCGCGCAGCCCCCGCTGGTAACAAGCTTTGCAGGGCCTGCCGGTCCAACCCGTCCTGCAGCGCCTCGCGTACCGATTCGATGCTGGTCAGCACGCTGTCGATCGACTCGCCGTAGTGCGCGTACGGCACGCATTCGCCGCGCCCGACGCATTCGCCATCGCCAATGCTTACCAGCACCACTTCGGCGTAAGTCTTAGACCCGCGGGAGATGGTGAACGTGCCGCGAATGGGCCAGCGCTCGCGGGCCGCGCTCAGGGTACGGGTCACAGCAGGTTGTCCGCGATCGGCGCCGTGTCGCCGCGCACCGGATCTACCACCGGCAATTGCAACTGCGCAGCGGTCTCGACCAGATACTGCTCCGCCGCACCGGCGGACATAGCGCTGGTATTAACGCTGACGCCAACAAAGCGTGCATCGGGATTGGTCAGCCGCGCGGCGGTCAGGTTCGCCTCCATACAGGTGCGCAGATCGGGCAGTGGGTATTCGGGTACGCCGCGCATGTGGGCACGTGTGGGCTCGTGGCATAGCACCAGCGCGTCCGGCTGAGCGCCATGAATCAGGCCCAGCGTCACGCCCGCGAAGGAAGGATGAAACAACGAGCCCTGCCCTTCAATAATGTCCCAGTGCGCAGGATCGGCGGGCGGGCTAAGGAGTTCGACCGCGCCCGAAATAAAATCGGCGACCACGGCATCCACCGAGATGCCTTCTCCAGCGATCAGGATACCGGCCTGCCCGGTGGCGCGAAAATCGGCGGGAACCTGACGCTTGTGCAATTCCTGTTCCAGCGCGAGCGTCGTGTACATTTTGCCGACCGAGCAATCTGTGCCGACAGCGAGCAGCCGTTTACCCGCGCGCGCGCGACCATCCGCCACGCGCAACTGCGCCAGCCACTGCGCGCTGGGATGGCGGACTTCGATCAGTCGACGGCCCTGGTTGGCGGCGGTTTGCGCCAGTGACGGCACGTCAGCCAGCCGGTCGTGCAGACCAGAGGCGATGTCCAGCCCACTGCACAGCGCCTCATTCAGCAACGACCGCCAGGCCTCACTGATCACGCCGCCGCGATTGGCCACACCAATCACCAGCGTGCGTGCGCCGCGCTCGACAGCCTGCGCCAGAGTGATGCTTGGCAAGCCCACATCGGCATGGCAGGGCTCAAGCTTGAGTTGACCGACGCAATCCTCACCACGCCAGTGGGCAATGCCGCGCGCAACCTTTGCTGACAAGGTATCCGGCGCATCGCCCAGGAACAACACATAGGGTTTTTCGATACGCATGGCTCTTTACCACATTAGCGCAAAGCGATTCGCCCGCGCGTGCTTTGCTTAGCTGGCCGCCAGCACACGATCCAGATTCGCCTGCACAGCGTCCAGAAATCCGTTCATGTCCACCACGTTTTCGTTTTCGGGGTCGGTCGTCTTGCCCTTGATATCGCCCGTGATGGTGCCGGAGGCTACGGTGTCGATCAGCGCCACCTTCATGGCGTCGGCGTAGCCCGCCAGCGACACGTTGGACTCGCGGTCCGCCAGCGTCGCCAGCGCGTTGGCAAGCGCAAACAGCAGCGCTGAGGAATTGAACAACGCCACCTTGCCATCGCTTTGCTGGTACTTCTGGTAGAGATCGTGAGCCGTGCCGTGCGGCGCCTCGAACAGCATCGTGCCATCTTTGCTCTCGATAATTGAGCTGGCGGTGGCAAGGCTGCCGCCCAGTGCCGCGGAGATATCGGAGAATATGTCACCATCAAGATTCTGTGCGGGGTACAAGGCATTGCGCGGCGGGTCGGTGATCATTTTCTTGAGTTGGCTAGACGGGCGCATGATCATAAACGACGGTGGCGGGGTGTCTTGGCGCGCCAGCTCGCGGCGGGTCTCGCCGATCACTGTGCTGAACACATCGTCGTATTGCATGTACTCGCGTTTGAGACCGAAATACACTTCTTTGTCTTTACGGGACGCATCGCGAAACACTTGCACCACCCAGTCCTTGATCGACTGGCGATCGTTGGACATCAGCAGCACCGGATCGCCCTGGCCAACCTCGCGGGCGTGTTTCTCATCGCCATCCACAATCACCTTCAGGATGCCATCTTCGGCCATTGGCGCGTTGTAACTGCCGTATTGATCGCCGCCACCGGCACTCATGCGCGAGATAGACACATGATGCTCACGCGGGGGGATGCCGTACTTCTTAAGCTGGTTGACGAGTTTGTATAGCTTGCGGCCACTGGTGTTGTCGGGCACACCCCACAGCGCGCGTTCGGGCGGATTGGCCACGATACGGGCGGCCTGCGCGTCAATCAGCTCGTAGTGGTAGGCCAGGCCCATTTTTGCCAGCGTGTCTTTGTAGTCGGATTTGTAAATGCCCTCGATCGCCCGGCGCATCACACCATCGTAGCCGGGAATAACGGTATCTTTCAGGCCCAGGTAAACGTCGCGTTTCTCATCGATCGCGCGTTGAAAGAAGGCATGTGCCCACGCGCTCACATCGCTAAGCGAGTTGGTGCCAAGTAGCCACGGATCGCCTTTGCGAATAGAGCGGCGGTGCAGCTCCTGTGGATCGCCGCTGGCGCCGACAAAAATTAGTTTCAAAATGCCGGTCGCGTTAGACAACTCATTAAAGCTGTCTTTGATGCCACCACTTTCCATGGTGAGCACTTCCACATCGCGGCCGACCCAACCGGGTTTTGTAAACTCCAGATTGCGGAACTGAATGTCTTCCCGAGTGATGTTGCCGCCGATACCTTTACGGATGGCGCCATTCGGCGACTTGGTCGCCAACCGATGCAGATCGGCTTCTTTTATCTCGGGGTGCTTAGCAAGCAAACCATCAAGCTGTGCGCGGTTAACCGTCATGCCAGCGTTCTTGACGCCGACACCGTGTACCTTTAATGCCTCAATGGCGTCCAGAATAATCTGCCCGTTGCTGAGCAGGCGTTTTTCGGCGGAAAGATCAAATTCCACCAAGTTAATCGCCAACCGCTGGGTGACGAATTGCTCGAGAATTTTCTCAAATGCAATCTGCGCCATCTCATCGCCATGCAAAATGACTAACGGCTTTTCAACCTGAATTTTTGCCATCACCCTACCTCATCTGAACAGACGGTCGGCCCGTCGGGGTTTGAAGCTGCGAAGCATGCAGGAGATGGTGAGAAACAACAACTCGCCAGGGTTGGATTTGGGATACGGGAATTGTGCTTTTGGTCGGGCCGCCGCTACGCGTTGGGGCTCTCATCGCTCGTTGGTGAGGTAGGCAACTCCGCCAGCGTGGCCTCGCGGATATCCTGCAGTACGTCCTCGGGCATGCCGGCCTTCACCATCACCCGCATGCCGAAGTACACCGCGTGTATCTTGCGTGCCATGCGGCGGCGGGCGTGCTCGTCGCTCTCGTAGCCGGGCAGATCGGCAATGCTCTCCATCACTACCCGGGTAAAACGCAGCACGCTGGACTGCACCAGCGCACTCACCTGCTCGCAGGCGGGCGCTTTGTCCACCGCGGCGTTGCAGATCAGGCAGCCGCGCCGATCGCCCTCACGGGTAAGCTCGATGGGGATCTGCAGCAGGCTCGCGATTTTTTCGTACGCATCACCTACGGTGGCCATACCGTCCAGCGCTGCCTTGATCTCTTGGGCATACGCTTGCAGTGAGGCCAGATACATCCCGTGCTTGTCGCCGTACAGGCGGTACAGGCTCTGCTTCTTCAGCCCGGTGGCGGCTTCCAAGTCCTGCAATGAGGTCCCGTCATAGCCTTTCTCCCAAAAGGTGTTCATCACCTCTTGCAAAGCTTGCTCGGGATCAAACTCGCGAGATCTGGGCATAAGGATAGCTCCAAAAAATACTTGACCGACCGGTCCGTAACGAATATAGTAATCCGCGTACTCACCGCTTGCAAGCGGTATTTTGTTGACATAATTGTTACCGACGAGTCCGTAACGATTATGTCAAGCCGATAAAACGCAATTCTTTCAACCAGATACACCCAAGGAGTTTTGAAATGCGTGTTCCAGTAATCATGACCATTGGCCTGATGAGCGCCAGCGCTTTTGCCGGTTCCGCGATCGCCGCTGATACAAACCCGTGGGCGAGCCAGGTACCGCCGGGGATCACGATCGACCACGCGGCTTACCCGGCCCCCGCACCGGCCAGCGCCAGTGCATTAGAGCTGGCCAACCCGTGGCGCACGCAAGTGCCTGGCTACTCCGCCGCAGCCGACAACGACGGCTACCCGAAGCAGAACCGGTCGGCGGAGCGCACACGTGTGAGCAACGCGACCAGCAGCTTCAAGAGGGTCCCGGGCGGCACTTCCCAGTGATCGGCAGGCCCGGCGTTACGCCGGGCCCTGTCTGCCCTGCTCTCAACCGGGGGCTGCATGTGTCCGTTATGTAGGGCCGCTACATTGCGATTACTAATCGCGGTCGTATTGGTCCCGAACAACTTCATCGTGTATGAGAATATCGAGCGTGTAGGCAGGACTTGCCAGGCTCTTGTCCACATCAGCACCCACATCCAAACGCGGCTTGCGTTTTAACGTGATATCAAGCGTGGAAGTGCCGACGTGCCACATCGCGATAACATCTGCGAATTTCACTGGCAATTGCGCGTCGGAAAACCGTGATTTTACTTTCTCTGGCGATTGTGGCGAACGTTCCGTTGACGGCTGCCAGTTTGCGGTATTGATACGGTCGAGCAACAGCGCGTACAGGGCCACCGCATCATCCAGTTGGAGATAGCTCAGATGAGGCGAGACTTTGATTTCCACGACATGCTCAGAGCGTACATCGAGCCACAGAAACAAGGCCGGCGGCAATTCAAACTCATGTCCGGATTCGGTGTACTTCAGGCGCGTCGCCGTGGTGAACGGAATCGGACGATCATCACTATTGACAATCGAAAATGCAGCCGTTGAGCGATCATGGACTACCGCAATGGAATCACCCAACTTGGTTCTAATGATGGGAATCTGATTTATCGTTTCGTTAACCACAGTCTCCGCCTTGTCCGTACATGCGGTAATAAGCGCCGGTGAAGCTGCGGCAAAAAACACAGCAACCAGCCGAGTGAATCGCTCAACCACCTCCGGCACTCAATATCTTGTCCAACTCGCTCTTAATGAATGCAGGATCGTTGGTTGCTAACTCTGAGAAGGTATCCGCCACAGTTTGTGCATATTCCCAGCGTTGATCGAATTCTTGAAGCGCCTCGCCCTCGAACACCACTTCCTTGCCGCCACTGCACTCACTAGTAAACGACAATTTCAACTCTTCGGCTCCGAACGGTCTGCCGACATACAAACCGTGCCACAGCTTGTTCGAGTCGAGGGCCGCAACAAACTCCTCTCTTTCATACACTTCGTTTTGCAGGGTCACGGACTGTTCGTGTCTGAGCATTTTTTTGGCGCCTGCCTCTAAATCGTTCGCATCGATTTTCTTTATCGCATCTATCAACGCGGGCGCCACCGGAGGCATTCGACTTGAGGCACACTCTGAAATCGATTCAAAACCATGCTCCTGGTAAAAATCCATTACTGGATAGATTTCTTCAAAAACCGCCTTGTTACCTATGCCAAGCCCAGTGTACATCGCAGTAGCATGTTTACCAATGGCAAACGGCCAAGACTTTTTTCTCTTGGCTTTTTCCAAACCACAACCGACTTGCTTGGAAGCAAACGCAGCCGTTCCGCTCCAGAGCATTCGACTATCCTTTTTATACACTTCGGCGTATTTCGCCGAGATTACTTTGTTGCGTTTAACAGGATCGGTCATCGCAGCAATGGTGTCGCTTTCCTCTGTTGCCTTATCCCATTTTTCGGCGCAAGTACTAAGCGATTTTGTTACAGGTGGGGCTGGGCTGTGGGTTGCCGGTCGCACTACTGGCTTGTCAACTGTGTCGAGCGCCTTGTATAGAGGCACGGGCCGACTAGGTGCGTCTGGTTCTCGTATCGAGACCGCACTACCTGTACCCCATTGCAGCATTGCGAGGGCTCGTTGTAATTGTGGCCAGCGAATCGCGAGCCGGTGTAACTTTAGCGTGACACCTTGGTGGCTATCGATGCTGTCGAATGTTGCGGCCAGAAGATGCCCAAACTGGAGACCAGCGCGACTTCGGTCAACTGAGGTAATCGCGTTGCTTAAGCGATGAAACTCCAGCCATTGATCACGACACTTAGCTCTCAGGGTAACCGTCCGATCAATGGGGTACTGAATTGTCTCACTCACCGCGTGCACGAGTGCATCGCGGAACTGACAGGCATGCCTCAATTGATCTTCGATCAGCGACGATTCCCAGGCATCGAACCCCGGGTAATCTTCAAGCGAGCGCGATTTTGTCGGTAGCACTCCCGAACGTCGATCAAAGATATCGGCTAGCACCAGCTCTTTCGCGAGCCTGGAAAAATCAGCCATTGATTCGCAATGTTGGGCTGCGAGGCTGTCAATCACACCTATGGAAAAAGACTCAAAGCCAAGAAGCTGAATAGACAGATCTCGAATGACATCGGTGCTTTGCGAGTCGGTATGAACCCGCAGTAGTTCATGCAGGACAGGGGCAGAATTGCAGTGTTCCGGCTCGTGACCAAAGTCGGCTTGCTCATAGTTTGAACGGCTGCCCGACGACCTTGGGTGGTTTTCAAGACCCAACGCGTGACCCGAATTGTATTCCCAGGAATCTGGGCGACGACCAGACACCTTAGTTGTGCTTCCTGTCTATCATTTAGTCTTCCCCAATTTCTATGTTGGCGCTGACCGCACTGCTTGAACGTATTGGTACAGCGTTGGTTTGGAAGGCCCAACACATCTCATCATACAGCTTAACGGCTAGCGCTTGCTTAGCCGAATCAGTGATGGGGCGACCGCCTTTGCAGCCTCGTGCCCGAGCCACAGCCAATCCGGCATGTGTCCGTTCTTGAATCAGGTTGCGCTCGAAACTCCGTCAAGGCACCGTATGGGTGAAAATCAGCTCCCCAGAACTTGACGTCGGTCCAATCGCTGACGGTTACGAGGTCGCGGGAACCTGAGCGCTGGCGCTGTTACTATTAAGCCCTGATGAATCGGACCCTGCGAATCGCGTTACTCTGCTCGCTCGCAGCGCACATCCTGGCGCTGGCACTCTCCTCGCGCTTGGCCGCGCCACCCGAGGCGCCGTCTGACCAAGCGATAGCGCTTCTGACCTACCGCGTCGGGGCCACGGACACCAACGATACCCGCACAGCTGCCGAGACCAACGTTGCCGCAGAACCGAAGCCCCCGGCGGCCCGCGCGAACGCCTCAAGCGACGACCGCCTTCAAGCACCAACCACGCCCTCCACGACCCCCGAACCTACGCTAACCCGTCCAGCCGCAATCCGTGCACACGCGGAATCCCCGTCGACCCCGACGCCGGCTGAGACAACCTCGCCCGTCCCCATCCCCCCCGCGCCCTCGGCGACAACGCAGAGCATTGAGGCATCAGCCC
>CBDUQI010000030.1:0-37858 GCA_965369325.1 uncultured Gammaproteobacteria bacterium | reverse complement strand
CCCGACCCAGCCCCCACGCCCGATCCACCGCCGAGCCAGGCGCGACTGGCCACAATGGCGGCATTCAGCGCACTGGCGTTTGAGCAACCATTGGCCATGTTGCAGGCGCCAGACGCACCGGCAAGCTGGTACGTCGTGGAGCGAGCTGGCCGCGTAATAAAGTTCGACAACGATCCGCAGGTGACCCAGAGCACCGTGTTTGTGGATATCCGCACCCAAGTCTCCTCCGGCCCCGCAGAGGCTGGCTTGCTGGGGATCGCGTTTCATCCGCAATTTGCCAGCAACGGACAGCTATTCGTTTCCTATACCCGCGACAACGGCGCACTGGAATCGGTGATATCCAAAATGCTCAGCCTTGATGGTGGGCTCAGCATCGATCCAAGCACCGAGCAGGTATTGCTCAGCGTCGCGCAAGATTTCTCCAACCATAACGGCGGGCAGTTGCTGTTTGGCCCGGACAACCTGCTGTACATTGGTTTTGGCGATGGTGGCAGCGGCGATGACCCCAACAATCGTGCGCAAGACAGCACCAACCTGATGGGCGCGATTTTACGTGTCGACGTCGACGGCGCCACTCCGTACGCCATTCCGCCGGATAACCCGTTCGCCGCCAACGCCAGTTGCCCGCAGGGCTTTGGGGGCGCGCCATGTCCGGAGATCTTCGCGTATGGCTTGCGCAATCCATGGCGCTTCACCTTCGATCGGCTGACGGGCACCCTATGGGCAGGTGATGTGGGACAGGGGCAATTTGAGGAAATCAACCGGGTGGGCCTGGGAGAGAATTTTGGCTGGCGCGTACGTGAGGGTGCGCATTGCAATATCCCCGCCTCCGGTTGCGATACCAGCGGGCTGACCGACCCGGTCACCGAGTACGATCACAGCCAGGGCGTATCCGTGACAGGCGGCTACGTGTACCGCGGCACAATGCTTACCACGCTGGCTGGCCGCTACACGTTCGGCGACTTCGCCAGCGGTGTATTGTTTGCCGTTGACGCACAGGCCAGTGAGGGCACCGCGCCGGAACCCGTGCTCGAGACCGGCCTTTCGATCGCCTCATTCGGCGAGGACAGCGATGGCGAGTTGTACCTGGTGGACTATGCCAGCGGCACCTTGCATCAACTGATTGAAGCACTGTAACGATGCGTGCTCGCCTATCGCGGGCGCTTTCAGCGCACCGCGCTCGGCGCACGTGCCAGCGCGCAGCAACGGGCGCCGCTGCGCGCCAGGTTACCTACTCTAAGGCCGCTTAGTTAACGACGCCCGCGCCGATCTCGACGATTTCGTCTTCCTCACTCGCGCCGTTACTCGCGTTCTGCTCGGTCGTGTTGATGCTGCCACGGATATTCGCGCCTTCCTCCAGCTTAACTCTGGGTGAGACGATGTTGCCGCGAACGCGCGCCGAACTGCGAATGATGACCTTTTCATCGCCGAACAAATCACCTTCGACGGTGCCTTCTACGGTGATCATGCGCGCGCGGATATCTGCTTTAACGTAGCCCTTGGGCCGAACCGTTAACGCTCGATTACTGTGGTTAATTGAGCCCTCGATGCGTCCCTGGATATCAAGATCCTCCTCGGCCGACAGCTCACCCTTAAATACCAGCGAGGGCCCCAGAACGGAACGCCCATCCTGCCCAGGCTTGGTCGGTGCCGGAAACTTAGCTGTGGATGACTCCGTGTATTCGCCATCAGTGGCGTTGGTTTTTTTGAACATTCCCCTGTGCTCCTTTTTTATATCCCCTTCAAAGGGCGCACATTGTAGCCTTATTTGACGTCCGATTATTCTGAGATCCGCCCTGAGCACGTGCTGCAGCGCAACGCAAGCATCTAATCACGCCGCCTACCGCAGAAATTGCCCGATCATCTGGTCGCCGCGTCATGTCGCTTGTTGTAGCAACACCTGCGTCATTCTTGCAATATGCGGTTGGAATACCCTCTCAATCGCGGAAGGAGCCCGTCATGGATGTACCCGATTCAGTGAAATTGCCTACGCCAACGTTGCGTTATCCTCTGCTGCTAGCCTGCGCTATCGCCATGTGTGCCCAGCCCGGCAACGCGCAAACCATCAGCTTTACCGATCGCAGCGTGGACATCAGCGGCTTTACCCACAGTGGACTACCGAACGTCCTTGACGACGCTGTCGCGGGTATCGCGGTATTTGATTTCAACAACGATGGGCACCTCGATCTGTTCTTCTCCAACGGTAAAGGTGGCCCCGATGGCCTGCTCCAGAACCAGGGCGATGCCACGTTTGTCAACGTAGGCGCCGCCAACGGGTTTACTACCGCGGTGGGTAGTTCCGGCGTGGCGGCGGGCGATCTGGATAACGACGGTGATGAAGACCTGATTATCGTCGGCGAAACCGGTGCCTTCGGCGGCACCCCCTCCAGCACTACCGTGCGGGTGATGCGCAACGAGTTGATCGAGACCGGCGCCACCGGCTTTACCGATGTCACCGCAACCAGCGGTATCAGCATCCCCGTTGTTGCCGGTGCCACGATGGCCGTCGTGCTCGGCGACATCGACAACGATGCGCTGCTAGACGTATTTATCACCGCGCCGGCGAGCTTATCCGACCCGCTCACCCTGTTGCCCAACCACCTATACGCCAACGACGGGGGCTTGAGTTTTTCCGATATCGGCGCAGGCTCCAACGTGGACTATGCAAACGCCTCCTGCGTGGCAACGTTCACGCACTACAACAACGACGGTTTGATCGATCTGTTCGTGGGCGACTGCAATGTGGCCGAACCCAGCCCCACCTTCCCGTTCTTCTCGCCGCTTCCGGGTCCGCTGCGCCTGTACACCAACAACGGCGACCGCACTTTTACACGCCGCACCGACGTTGGTCTACCCGACCCCACCGTGGATGACAACGGGCAAGGGTTCTGGATGGCGCTGAGTGCAGGCGACATCAACAACGACCTGAGAACAGATCTGTTTGTGACCAACTTCGGCACCGACATAGGACAGCCTCACCATCTGATGTTCCAACGCCCGAGCGGAGCCTTTGTCAACATCGCCGAGCTGTCAGACATCACCAACCTGGCGCCGGATTTTGGCTGGGGCTCCACCATGCAGGATTTCAATCATGACGGCCTGTTGGATGTATTTTTGGCCGGTAACTTTCCTATCGGCGGGACCATACTGAGCAACCCCGGTTACGTGATGACAAACCAGGGTGCTGGTGTGTTCGCCATCGCCCCGCTGCCGGGTGCACCCCTGGTGGATCGTTATAGTAGTGGGGTTGCCGCTGGCGACTTTAACAATGATGGCGCGGTAGATGTGGTGGTCACCAACAGCGGTTACTTCACCATCTTTGATTTCCCACCGGTGTCCACCACCGACCAGCCGCTGCTGTTAATGAACGACAACAACGACAGCAACAATTGGTTAACGGTGAAACTGCAAGGGACGCAAAGTAATCGCTCAGGTATTGGCGCTGTGGTGGATGTGCGTGTCGGCTCCAGCTTGCGCATGCGGCGCACTGTGTCGGGCGGCGGGGGGTTTCTCTCACGCGACAGCACCTGGCAAACCTTCGGTCTCGGGATCGCGCCGCGGGCGCGGACAGTCACGGTCAGATGGCCTTCAGGCATTGTCGATCGGGTACGTTTGGTCGCCGCCAATCAGGCTATCACCATTGTCGAAGGCTCAACCTTACCTACGCCCAACTAACGATGTCCGGCCCGCTACGGGGCCGGGTTAATTTTGCGGGTGCCCGGCGCGGGTGGCGCGACCGGAGCGCCCGCAAAACACTGCGCTATACCCATCCAGGCGTTGGCGTTTTCACCGGTCACCTGCAAACGCGTATCCGCAACGTTGCGGACCTGGGTAACCACCTGGCAGAACGCCTCCGCGCTGCCTTCTATGCACTCCTGCGTGTTCTGCTCTCCAAATCTCCACACGGCACCGGAGGGCGCGGTCAGTTTGACGTGGGGCATAGGCTCGGGCGCGCTCTGCCCGTTGACTTTGAACGTCCAGCCATAGGTATTCACCCCGAGCACCGCAACGTTGCGGATACGATCGTGGTTCTCGCGCACCTTGCCCAACTCATCGTACACCGCTTGCCCGTGAGCCCAGGTTTCCATGATGCGGGCCGTCATGGATGAGCGTGCACTCATGCTGGGGCCGGCCCACTGCAATCGTAACTTGGGATCTACCTGCGCAAACCTGTCGGCCATCGCCACGTAGTACGCCCGCCAGGTGCGTACCAGCTCGCTGCCCGCCAGGCCCTTGAAGTGCTGGGTTTCGAACGTGCTCAGGGAGCCGCCGTGCAGGTGCGCCACCACCTGCTTGAACAGTCCCTGAAACCGATCCGGGTCGGTAAGGGAAAGATCCGCAGCCACATTCCAGAAATGCAGATGGCGAAGAATATTATTAATCGTCCAACCCTTAAAGGCTGTCGGGCGCTCGAACTGATCCTCCGCCAAGGTGGCGACCAGATCGTACAGGGCTGCGCTTTCTTGCAGAAAATCGTGAGCTTGTTGCATGGGTGTCGCCTCGCTGCAGTGCCTACTCGGCTGGCGTGATCTCAATTTGAACGATCAGATCGTCGGCACCAATCTGTTGCTTCGCACTGGCATGCACCTCGGCCACGACGCCGTCCACGTCGGCGACGATCTCGTGCTGCATTTTCATTGCCTCCAACACCGCCAGTTTGTCGCCGCGCGCCACCTGCTCGCCTGTGCTCACACAGATTTCCAGCAATTGTCCGTGCATCGGCGCGGTGATCTGCCCACTGCCTGCGATCTGCGCCGCATCGGGCTCACCGCCAGACACATCGGTGAGACAGTACGAGCGGGTTGCCTGCGCAATGTGTACGGTGCGCTCGTCCTGATGGTGGAACACCACGCGACAGCCCTGCCCATCGACCAGCAAGCGCATCACCGAGCACGGCGCACTATCGGACGGGCGCACCGCCACTTCCACCTGGGTATCGGCGATGCGCAACGTAAATGCGTCGGCACGCTCGGCGCCAGCAGTGGTTTCGATCACCACATTGTGCATCTCGCCATCCACCTCGTAAGCCACGACACTTTGCAGTGCTCCGGTACTGGCCCAGTTCAGCAGCTCATCGTTTACATCCAGCGCTTGCGCATGAGCCCGCGCGCGACGATGAAGGTATTGCAACACAGCCGCCACGGCGTAATCGCGCGCCTCCAGTGCCGGCGCAGTAAAACCTGCATCCCCGTAGGACTGCTCGATAAACGCGGTAGTTGCCTCGCCGGCCACGAAGGCGGGTTGCGTCAGCGCGTCGATCAGAAAGTCGCGATTGGTGTGCGGCCCGAACAACGCACAGCGGTGTAGGGCATCCAGCAAACGGGCGCGGGCGTCAGCGCGCGAATCTCCAGTGGCAATGATCTTGGCCAGCATGGAATCGTAGAATGGCGATATCTCACTGCCCGTGCAGATGCCATCGTCAACGCGCACCTCTTCTCCGCCTGGCGCCTGCCACAGATGCACCTGGCCGGTGCTGGGGAGAAAATTCGCGGCGGGGTTTTCGGCATACAACCGCACCTCGATGGCGTGGCCACGCAGCGTAACGTCCGCCTGCGTCAGGCCCAGCGGCTGGCCGGCCGCCACGCGTAACTGCATCGCCACCAGATCCATCCCGGTGACCTGCTCAGTCACCGGATGCTCCACTTGCAGGCGTGTGTTCATTTCCAGAAAGTAAAACTCACCCGCTCCATCCAGCAGGAACTCCACCGTGCCTGCGCCACGATAATCCACTGCGGCCGCGGCGGCCACTGCTGCGGCCCCCATACGCTCACGCAAATCGGCGCTCATCACCGGGCATGGCGCCTCTTCGATCACCTTCTGATGACGGCGCTGAACGGAACAATCGCGCTCGCCTAAGTGAATCACATTGCCGTGGGCGTCCGCGAACACCTGGATCTCAACGTGGCGCGGCTGCATGATCGCCTTCTCGAGAATCAGGTCGCCGCAGCCAAACGCGTTTTGCGCCTCAGAGCGCGCCAGGGCGAGCGCACCAGGCAAGGCCTTCGCCTGCTCCACCAGACGTATGCCACGCCCGCCACCACCAGCAGAGGCTTTTACCATCACCGGGAAACCGATACGCTGCGCCTCGCGCTCAAACACCAACTCAGACTGCTCCTCACCCTGATACCCCGGCACGCAGGGCACCCCGGCGGCCAGCATCGTGCGCTTGGCGCGCGCCTTATCGCCCATCACATCTATCGCCGCGGCTGGTGGACCGACAAAGACCAACCCGGCCTTGGTCACCGCCTGTGCAAACTCTGTATTCTCAGATAAAAACCCGTAACCCGGATGAATGGCTTGCGCGCCGGTATCCAGGGCTGCCTGAATAATCTTCTCGCCAGACAGATACGACTCGCTTGCCGGGGCTGGCCCCAAGCGCACCGCATCGTGCGCAAACCGCACATGCGGCGCGTTGCTGTCAGGATCGGCGTAAACCGCAACCGTGCGCATTCCCAGAGCTCTTGCCGTGCGCATCACGCGCAGCGCAATCTCACCGCGATTGGCAACCAAAATAGTGGTGAATTCACCCATTAACGCACCCGGCTCATTGCTCAGCCCAACGGGGTTTGCGTTTTTCGAAGAAGGCGCCGATGCCCTCGCGGGCATCATCGCTCAACAGTCGGTCGGCGAAATTCTCAGCCGCCGCCTGCACCCTTGCCTGCTGATCGCGGAGCCCGGGCAGCGCGATTATCAGCGCTTTGGTATCTGCCACTGCCTGCGGCGCGCACGAAAGCACTTGTTTGCGGATTTGCGCCTCAATCGCCTCCAGCCCCTCAACATTCTCATGCACAAAATCGGCCAGCCCCAGGCCCAGCGCGTCCTCGCCTTTGAAGCGTGCCGCCGTCAGCATCAGGCGCCGTGCCGTCGCATAGCCCAAGCGGGCGATTACGTACGGGGCGATCTGCGCCGGACTCAGGCCGATCATGGTTTCGGTGAGCGCAAAGCGTGCACCCGATTCGCAGATCACCACATCTGCGCAACAGGTAATACCCAACCCACCCGCCATCGCGGCGCCTTCGATCAGTACTACCACCACCTGCGGCATGGTATTTACCAGATGTAACAGATTGGCAATGCCCATCGACAGAGCAATTACATCCTCACGCGGACCTGACTGAAAGTCTGAGGTGAAGGACTTAAGGTCGCCGCCAGCGCAAAACACACCGCCGCGACCGCGCAACGTAATGCCCCGCACCGCCCTGTCATCACGAACCGACACCAGTACCTGGGTAAGCTGCGCGGAGAGTTGCTCGGTCAGCGCGTTACGTTTGTCGGGCTGATTAAACCAGATGGTGAGCCAACCCTCCTGCAGTTGCAGCTCAAGGGCATCCACTTTGGGCAATTGTGTCATCCGCAAACTCCTACATTCGGGCCACGCCGAAACTGTTCGGCGTCAATTGGCGGCAACGCGCCTCTAAACAGGTTTCCAATGCGAAGCCAAGCACTCTACGACTGTCGCGGGGATCTATCACTCCGTGGTCCAGGCCGCGCCCAGAGGTATAGAAGGCGCTCTCCTGTTTGGCAAAGTGTCCGATGATGCCGGCCTCCTGCGCGGCAAGCTTCTCCCGATCCACCTCAATGCCTTTTCGAGTTGCGGCCACTTCGTACACATGCGTCATAGTCTTGGCCGCCTGCCGGCTACCCATCACGTTGCTGGATGAATTGGGCCAGGCGAACAGAAAATCCGGCTCGTACGCGTAGCCGCACATGCCGTAGTTTCCCGCGCCGTAACTGGCACCGATATACATCGCGATCTTGGGCACATGCAAGTTGGACACTGCCTGGATCATCTTGGAGCCGTGCTTGATCATGCCCGCCTGCTCCGAGTCGGTGCCTACAATGTAACCGGTGGTGTTGTGCAGGAATATCACCGGGATGTCAGCGGTATCGCACAACTGCAAAAACTGCGCGGCCTTGGTGGCGCCGGGCGGATCAATCGGACCGTTGTTGCCGATGATGCCGCAGGCATACCCCGTGATAGTGCTTTGCACGCAAACAGTGGCGCTGCCGTAACGGGGTTTAAAGTCGGTGAAGTGCGAATCATCCACAATGCGCGCGAGCACTTCGCGTACGTCGTAGGGCACCTGATAGTCCACGGGCACCACCCCAGCCAGTTCATCGGCGTCGTAGCGCGGCGGCTTAAACTCAACACGCGGGGGTGAGCTGGCGCGAGCGTTCCAGTTCAACCGACCCACCACATCACGGGCCATGGCCAGTGCGTGGGTGTCGTCCTGCGCCAGGTACTCCACCAACCCGGAAACGCTAGCGTGCATCTCGCTGCCGCCCAGCTCACGTTCATCCACTACTTCGCCAGTCGCCGCATGCACCAGCGCGGCACCCGCCAGCGCGGCAAGCCCGTTGGTCCTGACGCCGATGACATAGTCGGACAGGCCCGGCATGTAAGCGCCACCTGCGGTCGACGGGCCATGCAGCACGGCCACCGTCGGGATACCCATGGCGCTTAGCTGCGCCAGGTTGCGAAACACTGCACCAGAGCCTGCCCAGCTTTCCACCAGAAACTTCATCAGATCAGCGCCGGCGCTTTCCACTAGGTGCACGAAGGGGAGTTTCTGCCGCTTGGCCATTTCCTGAAACGCCAGGACAACCCTCAGCGATCCCTGGGTCATGGCGCCCGCACGAATGCCGCTGTCATCGGCCCACACCATGCACCGCACGCCGCGGACAAAACCGATCCCACAAATAAGGCTGGCACCCGGAAGGCTGCTCTGCGGATCCGGATCTTCCACCAGATAGTTAGCCAGCGTATGCAGGCGCAAAAACGGCATGCCCGGATCCAGCAAGTGCGCAATACGCTCGTGCGGTGGAATCTGTCCACGCTTCTCGAACACCGGCCGACGCTTGTTGGACGCGGTGATCGCGCGCGCCTCCAGCGCTCGCAGCTGCTCTACCAGCGCCAACATGTCGCCGCGGTTACGCACAAATTTCTCTGAGGTTGGGCTGATTTTGGATTGAAACACTGACATCGCTTGCTCTGATGAGGGGCTCGGAGACGAGCTTACCCGATAGCCGTATGCGGCGGCAGCGCGCTGGCCAGGGATGAGGGCACGGCGATGGGCGTTTGCAGCAGCAGTTGGGCATAGCCTTTACCCTGGGGATCGTTACGCAGGCTGGCGACACCGCCGCCACCCAGCACATCGTGCAACAGAAAATTGATTGCTCCCGTACCTGGCAGGTAAAAGCGTTCCACCGGGCCGTGTAGAAAATGTGCGAAGCGGCTCGCCACCTCCTGCTCAGTCAGGGCCGCCCAAATCCAAGGCGCATAAGCGATATCACGCGGCAGAACACCCACATTGGCCTTGTCACCCTTGTCGCCGGACCGGCCCCAGGCGAGCGCTACCAGCGGCACCTTGCGCAGATCCTGCGCATCGTGTTCCGGCAATACCGGCGGTGCTGGGCGCGGCAATGTCAGCGCATCAAATGCCTGACCCGACTCGGCGCCCAGCCCGATCTCGCCGCGCTCCATGCTCAAACTGATCGGCACCTGGTTTTTGGCAACCAGCAGCGAGAATAATCTGACCACCGGTGAGGCCTTGGGCCGCCCCCCGTTGTAGCCGGTGAGACCGGGCGGCGCTGCCAAACCGAGTCCTGTGGATTCTCGAATGATCTTGTTCGCGGCGCGCCGGTCGGGGTGCTTGACCGCAAGCTTCAACGTCACCTCTCGCGAGCCCTCGGTGCGCGCATATTCGCCGTAGTGACTTTCCTCGCCGTGTACTTCTACCAGCACCTCATCAAAATCGGCCGCACCCGCCGCCTGCAACTTGCGTCGGGTACGGGTAAGCGCCGCCTCCGCGAACGTATGCGCTTTGATATTGGCTTGCTCGCCATAGAAAAAAAGCACGACGCCGGCGCGCCAACCGTCGGCGTAGGTGGCGCTGACTTTGTAGGTATCGGGCGCCGGATCGCCGCGGGCGCCGCTCACCCGCACGTGCTGGTCATCCAACTGCGTTAGCGTAACTTGGGAAAAATCGGCGACGACATCGGGCAACAGATACGCCTGCGGGTCGCCAATTTCGTAGAGCATTTGCTCGCCCACTGTGCCCACGCTCACCATGCCGCCGGTACCCACCGGCTTGGTCGTGATAAAGCTGCCGTCTTGGTGAATTTCGACGATCGGGTAGCCGGCGTCGGCCAGCGTGTCGGCAACCTGCTCCCAGTCGGTAAAGTTGCCGCCGGTCGCTTGGGTGCCGCACTCAATAATGTGCCCGGCCAAGCTGGCGCCGGCCAGTTTGTCCCACTCATCGCGCGCCCAGCCAAAACCGTGAATACACGCTCCCAGCGTCACAGCGCTATCCACCACTCGCCCGGTGATGACAATATCAGCGCCCCGTGCGAGTGCCTCTGCAATGGGGAAAGCGCCGAGGTACGCGCTAACGCTGGTCACCTGATCAACCGGTGGAAACGGTTCCCCGGAGAACATCTCGGTACGCCCCGCCGCAGCCAGCGCGGGCGCCTGCCCCAGCAGATCATCACCGCTGATCACGGCAACCTTAAGATCCAGACCCTCGGCGTCCACCACCGCGCGCACCGCTTGCGCGCACGCGCGTGGATTCACGCCGCCCGCGTTGGATATCAGCCTAATTCCCTGCGCCGCAATCTGGCTCAGATGAGGCTGGATGACCGCGGTGACAAAATCGGTGGCATATCCGGCCTGTGGGTTTTTCGCGCGCGCGCGCGCCATGATCGACATCGTAATCTCGGCCAGGTAGTCGAATACGATGAAATCCAGGTTGCCGTCGCCTAGCAGCTGCGGCACTGCCATGTCGGCATCCCCCCAGTATCCGCTGGCGCCTCCAATTCTGATCGCCTTATGTTCTGCCATAGCCCACTGCTCCGGCTGCACCGCCCACTGACACGGTATCGGGACTCCACCGATTAATGCGCCGCCGCGTGGCGACGGTAACCTTGCGCAATTACTTGCATGAGTCAATCTCAGGATATATAAAATACGCTCATTTTATGAAAAATCAAACGACCATGTCAGGCACGCCCCATACAAAACGCCAGCGCGTAGAGGCCAAAGAACGAGCGATACTGGACGCCGCTCGCGAAGTGTTCGACGAAAGCGGATACGACGGTGCGAGAATTGCCGAGATTGCCCGGCGCATCGGTATTGCCGAGGGCACCGTGTATCTGTATTACCAGAACAAAAACGCTCTCACCCATGCCCTCGTGGCCGACCTGTGGGAGGGGCTCACTCTCGGGGCACGCGAAGCGGTTCACCGCGACGCGCCCACGCTGGAGCAACTGCGCGCGCTGGCACAGTTTCACCTGAGCACTATCGTCGATCGATTTAACTTAATCGAATTAACGTTGCGCGTGCGGAGTGACAAATCCACCCACGCAGCGTCGCGCGAACAACGTCGTGTGTATGTCGCCGTGCTTGATGAAATTCTGCAACGTGGGATTGACCGGTGCGAGCTTGCAGCCACTACTCCTATCCGGGTTTGCCGTGACATGTTTTACGGCACGCTGGAATATGCAGCACGCACGCAGCTATTAAATTCGGGAAATGCAGGAGAAAACGCGCTGGAGCAGATAGTTGAGCATCTGATCCACATGCTCGGTTCGGCCTACGCCACGCCATCACAAACCGCACAGGCACCCCGTGATGTCACCCCCGCATCGCTTACCAAATTGGTCGTGCGGTTGGAAAACGCTGTTACCCGAGCGGAAAACCTACCCCGCCGATAATCCAGCTACGTCGACAACAATCCGGACTATGCCCTATCAATATGGAGAACTCCAAGAGGCGGCGCCGCGACAAAAATTCCTGAAAGAAACAGGCTGCTCAGTGATCAACAGACCCGCGGATAAGCCTGCAGGCCGTGGACGGGCTGATCGCGCGTTGTAACACGCGTTGGCCGCCTAACTGCGCGGGGCCGCGCCGACGCGCGTCGGCCGGCCCCGGAACCGCAGCGACTCCGCCTGCCTATGCTACCCTTGACTTAGGCAGGCAACTAAATCGGGCGCAACCCGTTAAGTGCAAACGAGCATCCCGGCAAGTCCGACACTCAATACCATGACCATCAGGAACAACAAGGGTAGTCAATGAAAACACAGCGCGCGGCGATTGTTTCGGGAGCAGGCATTGGCATCGGTGAAGCCACGGCAAAGGCGCTGGCGCGCGATGGTTTCCATGTCTTCGTCACAGATATTCTTGAGACCGAAGGCGCTGCCTGCGCGAAGGATATTCAAGCGGCGGGCGGCGGCGCGACATTCCTCCCGCTCGATGTGACCGACAGCGCCGCCTGCACCGATGTCATCCAGGATATCGAAGCCCGCTTCGGGCATGTTTCAGCACTCATCGCCAATGCCGGCATCGCGCCGCGTGCCGCCTATCCAATCCTCACCGATGAAAAGTGGGACCAAGTGTTGGATGTGAATTTGAAGGGACAGTTTCGTTTGATTCGCGCCGCCGCACCCGCGATGGAATCGGCGGGCGACGGCGCGATTGTGTGTATCGCGTCCATTGCCGGCGTATCGGTGGGCTGGGATGATCATTGGCACTATTGTGCGGCAAAGGGCGGCATCACCGGCATGATTCGCGGCGTCGCCGTGGCGTTGGCCAAATCAGGCGTACGGATTAACGGTATCGCACCTGGCTTCGTTCGCACCGCGCAGATTTTATCGGAAGAAAATTCTCTGGGCCCGGAAGGCCTGGCGATCGCGGAGAAAACCGTGCCGCTGCAAGGCCGCTCGGCCGATCCGACGGAGATCGCAAACGTCGCCGCTTTTCTGGTGTCGGATAACGCAAGTTACATGACGGGTCAGACATTGGTTGTGGATGGCGGGCTCACTGCATCCATGTAGTGCGGAAGCGCTACTAGGTAGCTGTGCGCGACACCCAGCCTGATACAAACACATCGGCGGGATGGCTGCCGCCAGATTCACCACGGAGGGCCGACGGCGGCCTAGGGTGCACGCAACCATGCCTGGGGCGACGTCGTCTCCGGACGGAAGTAGCAAACAACACGAGCATCCGACGACTCGGTGGCGGGCCCTCGCCACGGCGCTATGCCGTGCAACGCCAAGCGATGTATTACATAGGACTGCCCCGGCTCAGCAACCACCGCCACCGGTTCGCATTCTGCGAATATGCGATCGCGAAGCTGCCAATAGACCTCGGTGACATCGACGTTCCCCCAAGCACTCCCCGGGAGATCGTCGTAACACTGCCTGAGTGTCTGGCGAACGAGGTGATGAGAGCCTTCCCAAACCACTAAAGGCGAGGAGCCCTCATCAACGGGCGTCAACGGAATGCCCAGGATAAACTGATGGTGCCCGCGCAAATGACGACGGCGTTTATCGCCTTCCGGCAGCACGCCATCAATGTGCGCGGCACACTTGTGCACGCGGTAACCAAACGCGGACGCAGACTCGCCAGGCGAGCGTTGCGGATACCCCGGATAACAAATCGACACTTGTGCAGGATCGAACGCGACCGAGGCCGAGGCCAGCCCCAGATCATTGCGAACAAAATCGACGGCGGCGCCGGCTAACGCTGGTCCACCAGCGATAGCCCCGGTCGCATCATTTGGCAACGCGTTGACGCCAGCGAACCAAGTGCCGCCACTGCGTAGCCATTGGCCTTGAGAATCACCAAAGCGGGTTTCGAGCGCAGCCGAGCGTACCGAATCACCCCATCGAGCGAGCAGAGGGTCAAATGAAAACCGAGCCCAACCTCGGGCAAAAAAATCGTCAATAGACATTGTTGCCTCAGCACAACCCCGTTTCACACTAGCCACAAGGATGTTACCTAACCCAGGGGATACTCACGAGCCCAACTCACACGACAGGAGGCTTTTTCTCTGCCTTTCATGGTCTCAATGCTGGTGCACTATTCGTACACCAGCACTATTTCCGAGTAGCAACTATCATGCAAACGGCTTCCGCTGCTGGCCCTGGCTACTCGCCAGGCACACGCCTACTCGAAATCATACTTTAGACCAAAATGTGCCGACAGATTATTGTTTGACTCCATTGCTACAAATTCCGGCTCATTTGAGTAGACAAGACTGAGCGGTACCGTAATGTCACCAAATTTCTTGGTCAACGTCGCGACTCCGACCACTCGATCGTTCAGCGCTTCATCATCGTCCGCATCTTCATATTTTACCGACACATCCAGGCGCCCACCGCCAAGCGCTCTATCCGACAGATTCCGCCCGTAACCGATCTGTAGTGCAATTTTTTCGGCACCGACTTTGCTAAAATCCATCCCCAGATCGTTCGAGCTGAAGCGGTAGTCATCCACGTCCGAGTACTGAAGTGAGAAACTCAACCGCTCGGATGCATCGATGGCGGCTTCATTAGCATCCAAATAGTTGGAAAATGCCCTGAGCCTGCAGCTAACCTCAACATCGCCACACCCCGAGAGCTCCTTGTTAACCGCATCGCTCAACTTATTTAGATTGGCCTTGTAACCCCATTCGAACGTAACCATAAGAGTTGTTTCGTCGGGTCCCACTTTTTCGTCTCTCGCCTTCATACCGAGACTGAACTGCAACTGAGGTTGATTGCCAGCCAACTTGGCAATGCGATCAATACCAGACTCATGCAGCGCCCGGTTTTGACTTTCATCCAATGCCTGGCTCAACGCCCCGAACCTGACGAATGCATTGCAGAACGCATGACGTAACCGTTCTTGTTCGGCCCCCTCACCCATTGGCTGGTCGTCTTTAGATTTAAACTGAACCGACATCACCGGCGTCAGAGGACCGTAGGACGGGACGAGACGTTGCAGGAAGCCCATATAGGTTCTTGTAGCCGTGTCGTACTCTGCGTGGTCCGGCAAGTTAAGCACGTCGTCGAACACATACCCAACCAACCCACGGTACCTGCCCAGAGTATTATTAGTGACGTTGTATGTTAGTGAGTACGTTACCTCATCGGTGAGATCCAGACCATCTTCGAGCGTTGATCGGAAACTATCCCGCGTATCTTCGGCCGCTGCATTCACCAGCGGTTCAAACGCCGTTGGTTGACGAGTAAGGCTGGCCGAAATCTTTAGTTCGCGGCCATCTTTCGCACTTCCGAACAGCGGCAAATTCAAGTCCAAGCCCAACTGGTTATCGACCTCATTGCCGCTCTCACCCTGCAAATCTCCGCTTAGACCAGCGATTGAGAGCAGCGGAAGAAAATCTCGGATATTAATCGCCTGACTGGCACCAGCCAGCGCGATATTGGTGAGCGCATCTGTCAAAGTCTCGTCCGCCGCGGTGGCAGCATTGGCGGAGGCCATTTGACTACCTTGCACTGGAAGCGCGTTCGCGGCCAGCCCGAGAACATCCTTCATCGCGACACCCTCACAGTTTTGAGCACGAATACTACCGCTCATGATCAGAATACTGATCATCAAGAATCGAACCAATGCCATTTCCCATCTCCCGTTAACCACTGTGGCTACCCTCCGATCAAAAACAGGGTTACACGCTGGGGATTACTGCCAGACTGCCCCGTCACTTCGTACACATACTCCGTGTTGCCCCACCAGTCCGGGTGCGGTTGCCCGGCGGCGTCTAGCACCTGCGCGCGAATGACCGCTGTCTCTACAGCTGTGCCCAGGAACTTAACCGTCGCTCGGACGGCATAGCTGGTCTCGGCGGCGAACGCCATCGTACGAGGACCGGGCTGAAGCTCGTGGTCCCACCAGTTCTGTTCGCTGCCCTTGGTCGGGAGTGCACGCGCATTGCTTACAAAATTTGCATCCCGGTTCGTTTTACCTCTCACACTGAGGTGAAACGTGCTGTCCGATGGAATGTCCATCCACTGATTTAGGTTCTCACTCATTCTCGTCTCCGCTTGAATTGAAGGGATATTGGAGAAAGTTCGCGACCGGCAATTTCTTCGCACCGCTTCGTCAAAGACTTGGCAGTGATCGGCGATGGATCAGAGACAAAGTACCCCGGCGTGAACATTGCTAGCCCCCTCTCTAGCGAAGGGAATGCGATCTCACTTAAAGGGTTTCGTAAGAACCTATTTGTTCGCACGACAGCGGAGGGCTGGCGCTTTATCGAAGGGGCTTAGGAAGGTGGCAAAGCCCTTAGGCTACTTAATTGGCGTACGCTGATAAGCGCCCGGCCGGGCATATCCACGGCCTAGCGGACTGTGAGCGGGTGACGGAGAATCACCTCTTCTGTGTTGGCTGTCCTGGCAACAACAAAGTACCGACCGGCTTCAGGCATCGCCAGCAACCAGGTGAGTTGATCTAGTCCATCGGGTATATGCGCCAGCGATTCGCGAACATGAACGCCCTCGTCGGTTTCCAGGGTTAGGTCGTACTTGCCATGCCGGTCGGCGCTAAGTATCAAAACGACACTGGCGCCCGACTCGAGGGATTCTTCCGAGGCGCTGGTCCCCGTATCGGTTTGGCCGCGGAATGTCTCAACAAAGTAGATCTCAGGGTTCACCGATAACTGAGAGTCGCCAGAGACAAATTGGTACTGCATAACAGACCCGACACCCAGCGCGCCAAGAAGAAAACTAGCCGCCATTCGCCAATTGAGATAGGAACTTCCCGCCTCATCAGCACTGCTTCTAGTCCGTGCGCGGATTTGCTCCAGCGCTCGTTCCGCCGCTTCAACTTGCATCAGAAGATTTGTATCGGAAAGAAGCATATCCTCAAACTGATCGACTTCTTCCGTCGGCAAACTCCCAAGCAAGTATCGCTCAATGATATGGTTGCGATCGATATACTCAGCGTCCATCACACCCCCCGCACCTGATGACATTGGTAGTTGCGCATCCACTTGACATCTATGGTTTCTTTAGCCGCCATCGCTCGACTGCCTCTTGGCCGGGTAAGCTCAATCATAATTATCTTGTGCGAACAGCGTAAATAAGCGGGACCTTGCGCGATGAAGCCGTTTGGCGAAGGCCGTCCGATCAATTCCCAACCGTTCACACATGCTGTCTCGCGATTCCCCGACGAAGTAGTAGCTTCGAAGAAGATCATCATCAGACGGCAGAAGTTTTTCCATAGCGCGATCTACCGCTTTAAGTTTCTGTGCTGCTGTGGCATTGCGCAAAGGCAGGTTATCCAGGATGTCGCCGATGTTGGCCATATCCTTAGGCGCGCTTACCACCCACTTACCTCTTCGTTTCACGCCGGCGTTGTGATTCGCAGCCTTGCGAGCCAAAACCCCCCGTAAGTATGGCCTCAGCTTTGCCTCATCATCCGGCTCGTCCAGCAGCTTAGTCAACATCAGCTCCCAAACATCCTGCACTAGTCCTTCAGCTTTTTCCTTTTCGTACAGTAAGCTACGGGCCACTACCCGCAACCATCTGGAGTACCTACCATAGGCCAAAACAAAGCCGCTTGGGTCGCCAGAACGAATTCGCCGGAGTATTTCGCGAGACGCGCCCGCTTCATCCTCGGGGAGATGTGGATCAGACATCAGTGGCACAGGTCCGATGGCTTGCATGCTTCGCACCTGAAACAAGTGCCGTCGTTACACCAGTACGAGTTCGGCAACTGGGATGCAGCCCACCACCTGCCTTCCATTAGACTCATTCCACCGCCCCCCCACAGTGCCTCCTCCAACCCGCTCACAACTCTCCTCGAGATACCGGTTTCCCCCGTCATGGCGACTGCTGCGGTAGACTTTTCTAGTACAAATGACCTGATATCAACCGCGCAGCGAGTATACATTACTGACAAAACCCTGGTGATTTGGCGCGCTACCTTTTACCTGTGGAGTCACTAAAACCGTGCGGTGGTGTTGGTGATGCGAAGTTATCACCGTTGACGAAACACTATCTAGTGACCGAGGAGTTCGCGGGTGTGCTAAACGCGGTGAAACACGCCGCATGGCTTGTGCAGCAGTAGATGTACGAATCAATCGCGCCGGACACGGCACGTTTAGAGGGGGTGGGGGAAACCGATGAAAACCAACAACAACGAACATGGAAGCACTTTGGGATTTTTCCGCTTGTTCGACCTTCCCGCCACCAGATTCAGGCGGGAGGCATTGAATGACTTAGCTGACGCGCAGGTGGCACGTGTCAAGGCGCGAGCCGGCAGCAAATTGCCTGCCGGTTACACTTACTTTGGCCAATTCGTCGACCATGATATCTCGCAGATGAAGCATCTCAGTGGCTGGCCATCACAAGGCCCGATTGTCACCAGTGATCTGGTGCAGTTACGCGACCCCGGTCTAAATCTGGACAGCTTGTACGGATCCGGAATGGATGACCCACGGGTGTTGGTCGACCCAGGAACCGGAGAATTCAAAAGCCGGTGCACAAGAATCAACAGCGCAGGGCATAGCGTACTTTACGACCTGCCGCGAGATCAGGGTCACCTGGGCCTACTGCCGCGAATTCCAGATACGCGCAACGATGAGAATTTCCTGGTCGCTCAGATGCATGTGCTTTTCATGAATCTACATAATCGGTTGATGCGAATATCGAGAGGCGAGATACAAACACGATTCGAAAAGGTCCGCCGACAGGTCACGCTGATTTATCAACTTCTCATCCGGTACGACTATCTTCCCAGAATACTCGATAGCAATGTTCACGATGTGATTTTCGGTAGCAATAGTTCACCGCGTTGGATCGATTCGATTAAGGCCGAAAGACCGTTGATACCCATTGAATTTGCAGCAGCCGCATACCGATTTGGTCACAGCCTTGTGCGAAATCCCTATAGACTTCATTCAAGGAACGGCAACTTTGATGTGAACATATGGGATCTACTCAAGCTAACTGGACGCTTTGGTTTACTTGGGCAAGATACCGTCGAGGACTACATCGTTGATTGGCGTCATTTCTTCCAAAAACCCGGCTCTCCCATAGAACCACGGTGTGCTCGAGGCATCTCGACTACCCTGCGGCTGTCGCGCGACCGAGTCTTAAGGGAAATTCTCCCTCGCCGTAGAAGCTTAACGCACATCAATCTGCTGAGGGGCAATGAAGTTGGGTTACCAGACGCGCAGAGCATTATCGCGCACGTGCGCTCGAGAAATCGTGACTACGCCACGGCCATTGGGTTAGTACCATTTAGAGTCGGAGATTTGTGCAAACATCCGATCGGCAGAACGCTTCGCAAGTGGGAGTTCCACAAAAAAACACCTTTGTGGACGTACGTTTTGATGGAAAGACATCTGTTGAACAGGCAGGGGGATAGCCAATCTGGCGAGCACTTAGGCGTGCTTGGCAGCAGCATTGTTGGAGAGACCTTCAGATCACTCTTGCAAACATCACAACCTTCCATTTTATTTGATATGAGATATGTTCGAAGGTGTCGATTCTTTAAAGACACCAAAATTGATCCGACGAAGATTACGATGTCGGATGTTGTTCAATTTGTTGGCTGGAATCAAAAAGGAGAGGAGCATGGGCACTGAAGCAGACCTTCGCCTGTTCGAATCAAGCGGGTACGGAAAGGTCGATTGGCACGCGCCATCATACGATACGCTCGAAGAGGTAATTCAGAACTACTCGCCGATAGACGACGGTAGTTGTTTGGCAAAGATGGAAGTGTACGAAGATCAGGTTGCCGGCGAATGGTTCGCCCAGGTCAAAACCCAGGGTAATTGGAACGATGGCACGGCGATAGAGGCGCTGAAATTCGACTACGATCAGGCGACCGGCGGGCTGAAGGCGTTAGGATCGGTTGCGACCGCGGGGGACTGGGAAATAGTTGACTTCAGGGTATTTCTGGACCATACGCAGGAAAAATTTATCGATGTTCTCACATGGTACAACGAACCAAAGGGCACCTACTTTGCCACCAGTTACTCGTGGCCAAAAAAGAAGCTGTAGTTAGCCGTCGCGGTACACGGGTGCGACGATTGGCGCCCGCGTACCTCGTTTTGCTCATGGCCACGGCCGCTGCGGAGCCTGAAATCATCAAGGCGCCAGCCATCGACGATCTAAGGATCGAGATCGCCGCGTCTTCGACGGCCTCTGAACCATTCGATCGCCCGTTTGGGAGAAGCATCTTTCCCGTACTCTCAGCGGGACCCGACAGCGGTGTACTGGAACTGAAGTTCTATGCGGGCACCGCGTCGCCATCGCAGACTTACGTGCTCGAGCCAACAGCGGAACTCCATCGGGCCGCGCGATATTTCAGCGAAGCCCGACAGCATCTCACGCAATCGTCTGCGCAGTCCTTGCAGGATGCCGCAGAGAGCTATGGCCGCGCAGCGGCCCTGTCGATAGATGTACATCACCTCTCGGCCTATGCGCGGCTGGCACAGGCAACCATTCTTTACGACCTGTTTCTACTGGACCAGGCGGCACAAGTCCTTGAGCAGTACGCACCTTCCGCCTGCGTTCCTGCTCCCATATGCCATCAGTTGCCTTGGCTGAAAGCGAAAATACTTTTCGCTCAAGACAAGTACGAGCAGTCAATCGAAATGTTCGAACTGGCGCTGAAGCAACTTGAAGTTCCGAGCCAATTATCAAAGGCACAGCGACTAGATCGTGCGGAGATTGTAGCCAACCTGGGGTTTGCGCAAATTCTGGTAGGGCAGGCCGAGGCCGGCAAAGCCCGCCTCGATGAGGCCCGGAAGGAAGCTGACACTTTCGACGCCCCCAGTGTCCTTGGGCATATCCACAATTATTTGGGTGGATACCATGCCGGCCTACGAGAATACGATGCAGCGGAGCAGAACCTCAAGTACGCAGCGGCGCTGTTTCGCGATCTCAAAGACGCGCGCAACCTGGTTTACACGTTGGGCAATCTCAGCCATGTTTACATAGAACTTGGCGAGTACGTCTCGGCCAAACAAGCCGCGCACGAAGCGGTGGATCATGCTGAGCAACATTACAACCCCTCCCTCAAAGCGACTTCTTACTCCAAGCTGGGGCAAATTTACCTGCGCCTCGGCGACTACAACAAAGCGCAGCACTATGCCCAACTTGCTGTGGATGTGGACACAAAGTCCGGGCGTATCTGGCGATCCCACGTGTCGCAGTTATGGCTCGGAAAAGCCTTACGTCAATCGGGCCGAGCGCAGGAAGCTAGCGCGTTACATGAGGAAAGCGTGGCGTACTTTCAGTCGACAATATTTCCGGACGGCGAGTTGCAGGATGCATCGACGAGCTGGCTTATAGCAGCACTGCATGAACTCTCACTCGATCAGTTGGCGCTCGGTAAACTTTCGAAGGCAAAATCGATCAACAATCAGGCATGGGAGCTTTTGGAAGATGAAAACAAAAAGGGAAGAACAGGCAGCGGGCGGGTGCCACTTTCGACGTTAACCGCCGGCCGTGGCCAAATTCTGATGGCCAACCAGGAATATGCGGAGGCCGAACGTCTCCTGCGTGAGGCGTATAAGGACTTTAACGCCAGAACTCCAGTCGTCGTCGAGGTGTTAGGTGTTTCGCGGCTGCTAGTGCGCTTGTATCGCCGGCAAGGAAAATTGGACAAGGCTATGGAAATCGCGGATCAAGCGATTTCGCTTATAGAACAAGTTCGCGACGAGCTCGAATTTTACCGCCTCGGGCCCGCTTGGACAGCCCAAACGTTCGATATTTTTCTTGAACAAGCGGGGCTCCTGCTGGAACGCTCCAGGCTAACCGGCACCGAAGTGGCGGCTCGACAAGCCCTCGTCGTTCTGGAACGCGGTCGCGCAACCAACCTACTGCACCAGCGCATGTTCAGCCAGTCCCAGAAAGCTGACGGCGACAGCAACCCATCGGGCAAAGCGCTACTACGGAAATTGAGGACACTGGCGCATCGGCGAGCACTCCACGACCTGGAGCCCGCCGAAACGGCTCTGTTGACCCAGCAATACTACCGAACGCTGGAACAATCGGAGAAGAATCGGCCGTGGAAACGCGAGCCTACACTGTCCACCCTGGCCGACATCGAGTCGGTCCAAGAGCGGCTGAGGTTCGGTGAAGTGGTCATAGACTACATCTGCGTACCGGCCAACTCAGTGGTCGCATACGCAGGCTACGCGCCGGATGACGCTGATTGCTACGCATTCATCATTAGCGCCGATTCGTTCGCCGTAAACCGATTGGGGGATGCGAGTGAACTGAAACGCCTTGCCATTGCGGCAGCCGACGAGCTTGACTCGCGCAGATCACTGGATCAACCGAACAGCGAGGTATTGGCTGACATACTGCTGAGCAATATATTACCGGGCAACACGCAAAAACTCTATTTTTCTGCCACCAGTCCATTCGATGCTTTGCCCATAGCGGCACTGCCTATACCGATTGAAGACACAGAGCGATCACCGTTGTTGGCTCACATCGCGGTTACGCGAATCCCCTCGGTATCAACGCTGCTGGCCGATATCACGGCGCCAACGCAAAACGCACCACAAGACCGTCCGACCTTAACCATATTCGCGAACCCGAACTACTCGATGCAGACGTTAGCCGACGCCCTGAGTAGCCTGCCCAGCGGCAAGATCAAAGAGTCGCTTGGCGAGCGCCTGTTTCCTCTGCCGTGGTCCGAGAAGGAGGCCGGAACGCTGGCACGCCTATTTCCTGGTGAGCAGGTACTTGTATACACCGGCGAGGCGGCGAACCGAAACAATCTGTTTGCAAGCACCACGCGCCGATCGCGTATTCTACATATCGCATCGCACGGGTTCTTCGATGCTCAAATACCTGAGCTGGTCGGCATTATCATGACCGCGACCGACCAGGATGATGGATTTATCACGTTGCCGGAGCTGTTCGCACACACATTTCAAGCCGAACTGGTGGTGGTATCTGGATGTGAGACCGCGTTGGGCCAACACCTAAGTGGCGAGGGGATGATGAGTTTAGCGCGTGGTTTCCACGCGCAGGGGGCTGATCACGTCATTTCAACACTATGGCCGGTTGCCGACAGGGCCTCAGCAGATTTCATGAAGTTGTTCTACCACGCCTATCAAACACGGGGGCTGTCTGCGGCAGACGCCCTGCGAGCGGCTCAGAACGAGCTGCGCAGCTCAATGAGATACAAAGCGCCATACTACTGGGCCCCGTATGTACTAAGTTCCGTGGGTCGTCCACGATAGTTCATCACAGATTCTTGGGTGATCATCGATGATTCGGACACCCCCTGCGTAGAGATTCGCAGTTTTGCTTGATCACTGGTTGGCGATATCTATATCGATAACGGCCCCTCGCGGGGTAAACTCGACCAAGCATTCTATGAATGCCGCGCCGAGTGTTGGATGCATTGTCACGAATGGAGCAAGAGCATGATCAGAACATTGATTGCAGGGGCAAGTCTGGCCGTTGCCTGCCTCGGTTGTTCCGACGCAGAGCCACCGCCTGCCCCGAATAGCGAAGAGCCGTCTGAATCGCATGTGTGGCAGGAGCAGACGGAGACCCTTGATCGGGCCCGATCAGTCCAGGACACGCTCGAGGAAGCCGAGAAGGCGCGCAAGGCCGCGCTGGATGAGGATGGCGGCGGTCAACTGTGAGGCCACCGGGATCAAGTCCGCGTTGGTCTAACGGTCAGCGTTGAGTTAACGCCGGAGGCGTCAGGCGCAGACTACGTTGCTCTAATTCTGTTTGCGATTACTGTGGCAAGTGCCGCCATTGGGAAATAGGCCAACAGGAGATCAACAACGATAAACCACACAGGCGCCGGGATCATCGTGGCCGCACCAATGCCGCCGGCGAAAAACACGGCCCCGATCACATAGGCTACGATATTGCGATGGCTCCCCGCGATGAGGTGCCCCGCGATCGCCCCCCCTAAGGTACCCACGGCATGCGCCAGGAACGGGACCAAAAAGTGCTTCGGTTGGTACAGGTGCATTGAATTTGCGATCGACTCAGCATCCGTCACGTCGACACCGTCCGGGGCAGGAACGACACCTGAGCCGAATAAAATCAACCCCATGTTCACGGCACCGCCTATCATCAGGCCCAACACCACTGCCGCAACGATTCGTAATATTTTCATAATCAGCTCACCCATAAAGCGCCAGAGCTAAGTTCGCGCTCCAAGCGACGACGTGTATTGCGAGCGTATCCGAGATAACAAAGTAGAACAACACTCGAAGTCGGTCAGGTCTTGTTTTTTCTCAAAGACTTGGTCGCACATAACATTCAGCTCTGCAATAAATTGGCCCCCCGCAGTGAGAAATAACGCAGGAGAGGTAAAGGCTTCGGTTTATGCAGCTGGCGCGTGCCGGCAACGCGGAAGACACCACGGATGCTACGTCCGCATGAACCGAGGGGCATTGGCACGAATCGAACCACTGGAGCACCCGGCAATGAAGACGCTGACCCGCAATACGTCCCCCTGGACGCCACTCCAAGCACTATTACTCCTCGCGCTATTTCTGACCACGACCGCTCAGGGCAGCGATGGCAGCTCGGCGGTGAACGGCGGTGTGCAGTTCACCGACGTCGCCGCAGACTTGGTTGAATATCGACGCGCCAAGCGCGCGAACTTCCATGAACTCGAGGCACTGCGCGCAGGGTCATTGGAGATGCCCGTGGCGCTTGCCGATCTGCCGTTTCTGGTGCCGGGCCGGTTTCATGGGCTGCCCGGCGCGGCGCTGTTCGACTACGACCGCGACGGCGATCTGGACATCTATGTCACCAATGGCCCAGGTCGCGCGAACAGTCTGTATGCTAATCAGCTTAGTGAAACCGGTGCGCTTACGCTGGTGGACGTGGCCGCTCAAGCCGGCGTCGACAGCACGGCGCAGGACAGCGAAGCGGCGTGTTATGGCGATATCGACAACGACGGGGACGAAGATCTATTGGTCACTGGCGTGGGCGAGGCGAACCGCCTGTTTATCAACAACGGCGACGGCACCTTTGCATTCATGCCGAACAGCAATCTCGACGGCGGAAGCCGCTCTACCGCTGGCTGCGGCATGGGCGATGTCAACGGCGATGGCCTGCTGGATGTCGTGTTCACCAACAACTGGCCACAAAACGATTTCGCACCGTGCTTCATTGCGGAGCTGATGCACGAGGTGGAGCACAACCAGTTGTTTCTCAACGACGGCGACAACACGTTCACGGACGTCAGTGCGAGCTCCGGCATCGAAACCCTACGGGGCATCGTCGACGCGGAAGGTAACGAGTTAGCGGTGGCTGGTATCACCTGGGGCCTTGGCATGGCTGACGTCGATGCAGACGGCGATCTGGACGTTCTGTTCGCCGACGATCAATGCGAGGTACTGCCGATTAAAGTCGGCGGGCCGTTCAACCGCGGGTGGATACATGTGATGCTGAACGACGGCACCGGCAACTTCACCGACCAGCCGATCAACCAGCGCGAGGAGTCATCGAGCACCTGGATGAGCATCGCATTTGCCGACTACAACTGCGATAGCCATCTGGACATCTTCGTCTCCAGTTTTGGTGACTACGCCTTCAATCACATCGGTGTGCCGAATGAGCTGGGGGACCATTCCTCACGCTGGATGCTTGGGCGTGGGGACGGAACCTTCGACGACGTGGGCCTTAACCCAGAGCTTGCCGCGACGCCCTTTGGCTGGGGGAATGGCGCGCTGGACTACGACAACGACGGCGATACGGATGTGGTATTCAACGGCGGGCTGGATCAGGTGCTGGTCAAACAGGCGGACAATCCGGGCGGACTGCTTCGCAACGAAGGCTGCGCGAAGAACGGACGTTTTGTCGCCGATGTTGAGGCGATTCCGTTGGACTACCGCCGCTACAACGTGCAGGGTCTCGCCACCGGCGACCTCAACCGTGATGGCTTTGCCGATTTCGTCACCGTCTCCGATCTGTGGGTGCCCGAGGATGTCCCGCTGCAGGCCGGTGGCGCCAGCTTCGGCAGCGCGTTTGATCCTTTCGATACATTTGTCGCCGCCTGGGCACCTGGGCCTGCACCGGACACGTTCGTCTGGGGCGGCACCCGCTACCAGGAAGGGCGCATGACCATCGAGATCAACAGCGCCGACAACGGCAACCGCTGGGTGGCCGTCACACCGACCGGTTCAGTCGGATTGATCGAAGGGGCTAGCCACAATCGCTCCGGCATCGGCGCCACCGTAACAGTTACCCCGGCACGCGGCACCACCGCGATGCGGCCTGTCCACGTGGGCGGTTACCTCGCCTCGCACGCCCGCGAAGGCGTGTTCGGGCTCGGCAACGCGCGGCGGGCGACGGTAGAGGTGGCCTGGACCGGTGGTGTGCGCAACAAACTGTTTAATGTACGCCACGGTGAGCGGATTCAATTCCCGGAAATTCCCTGTCGCTTCGATGATCCCGATCTGGGCATGGCGGCGTACCGCTTGTGTGTTGTCAGTGCGTTGGATGCGTTGGTAGCGAACGGTCATCTCGATGCCGCAGATCGAGATCGTTTCCGGCGTAGCGCGATGCGCGCCTATCGGGAGGCCCGGCCGAGGTAAAACAAACCCCGGCATATCTCAGGTTGAGCACAGCGGGCCGGTTTTGGAGGGACCGGGGCCCGCGGCTCAACGAGCGCACCGTACTACGTGCCGCAAGGCCACTACTCATCTGCGCGGCGATTGCCGGGCAACAAGCATCGCGAATCCATCTCCTGCGCCAGATGAAAGCCCGCAGTGGTCACGGCAGCGCCGGCATCACTGCGCGGGTATCGTGCCGGATTAGTATGGTTCAAATGGATGAATTGAATCTTCTCTCGCTGCGAGGCCTCCAACACGGCAAAACGCTTCATCATTTGCGCGATTCGTGGATGCGGTATCGCGGACATATCGCGCCCCGGAATTTCGTTATTGTCGTAGAAAGTGGCATCGAGGTAGGCCAGATCCACTGCCTGAATCATCGTCTCTATGCGCACGCCATACTCCGATTCCCAGCGATCCCAACTGTCGACATCCGGCACAAACAACACGCGCGCACCGTCGAGCACCTCAATCACGAACCCCACGGTCTCGGAGTACTCATCACGATGCGGCACACGATACGGAGTCACAGCCAGCCCTTGCCCAAGCTCAACCCGCCGCCGATCCTGCACAGGCCGCAACTGGATGTTCTGCAAACGCACCAACTGATCCCACGGCCCGTTGCTGGACAGGTACCGCAACATTCGCGGCATGGCGTACACCGGCACCGTCTGCGCGCCCATCGACTCGTGCCCCAGGAACATCAGCCCGGTGTAGTGACCGATATGCGCGTGGGTTAAGAAAACCCCGTCCAGCCCCGGACTGCTGGCGGGCGGCGCATGTAGATCAAGCCGATAAAGCTGCTCGCGCATATCCGGCGTTGCCTCAAACAGGTAACGCGTGCCGGCACGGTGGTCGATAAGCGCAAGCGAGGTGGCAAGGCGACGCAGCGATGGGCTCGCCCATGCCGGATCGTCGTGCCTGCCCATCTGCGGCGCTCCCGCATCCTGGGCGATCCCCAACACGAGCAATTCCACATCACAAGCCGAAGGCCTTACCGTCCCCAGCGCTGCGGGGCTGACACAGGCGCTTGAGACTAACGCTATGCACAGGTAAGCCAACGCGGCGATGGGCCGCCCTGCCGAGCGACCGATGCGTGGGAGCACACCTTCGACCAAGCGCACTACTGCGCCACCACTCGCACCAGCCTGCCCGGCGATTCGGTCAGTAGATAAAGTGCACCATCCGGGCCCATGCGCACATCGCGGACGCGCGCGTTCAGTTCCGAGAACATCGACGTCTCGCTCACTACCTGGCCATCTTTCATGTGTAGGCGACGGACCTCCTGGTCGACCAGCGCGCCAACAAACAGATCACCCCGCCATTGGGGAAAGGCCTCGCCTTCGTAAACCGCCAGCCCGGATGGCGCGATGGACGGCACCCAGTAATGCACTGGTTGCTCCATGCCATCCCACTCGGTATAAGGCGATACTTTGGCGCCGTTGTAGTCGATGCCGTAGGTAATCGCCGGCCAGCCGTAGTTAAGGCCTTGCTGTATCACGTTCACTTCATCCCCGCCGCGCGGACCATGCTCATGCATGTACACCTGCCCGCGACTGTCCACCGCCAGCCCCTGCGGATTGCGATGCCCGTAGCTCCAGACGTTCGGCGCGTTGGCGAAGGGGTTACCGGGTGCGCTGGCGCCATCTTCGGTGATGCGGATAAGCTTGCCCAGTTCACTCGTCCGATCTTGTGCGGCCTCGCGATAATCGAAACCGTCGCCGGAACTCAACAGCAGGCTGCCGTCCTCGGCCCATGCCATCCGACCGCCGTAGTGCACGGGTGTATCTTTGCGCGCCGCGTTGCGGTAGATCACCTTCGCGTCCTCCAGACTGTTGCCAGACAAACGCGCACGCATTATCGCCACGCCATTGTCTTTCGGCGTGCCTTGCGCGTAAGACAGGTAGAGCACGCGATTGTCCGCGAAGCGGGGGTGCACAAGTACGTCAAACAATCCGCCCTGGCCGGCGTAGTACACCTGCGGCACACCCGCGATCTCACTCACGCGCGTACCATCTGCGTTGATGCGCTTGAGCGCACCGGCTAACTCAGTCGCCAGAAAATCACCGCCGGGTAAAAACGCGACGCACCAAGGCGAGGTGAGTGCATCAGTCACCGTTTGCAATCGGTACGCCGGGGGTGCCCCGAGCGCGAGCTTAGGCAACAAGCAGCCCATCAACGCGCAGAACAATACGCTTCGCATAAATTCGCTCCTTGTGCCGTAAAGGCAACGCGAACCCGAGACTGCGCGACTGGCGATACAACCCCGGGCATGTGTGCCGCTGGCATAACGCTCGGCAAGCCTCTAGTCTACCAGGCTCTAAGAACAACTTCGGATGAGAGCGGGATGCCCGCAACAGGTAACCACACATGATTCGCAAAGCAGGCGCATTTATTATGGCCGTACTGGTGGCTTACTGCCTAGCGGCAGTCGCGGCCACCCAGTCCGTGTTAGCCCGAGTGAATGACATGGGGCTAAGCGTGGGTCTCGGGCAACGTCTGGCCACTACCGGGCAGGATCTGCTCGGCATGGCCACGGCATTCGCGCCAATGATCGCGGTGGGTTTTGCGCTGGCCTTCGCTGTCACCGTTTTACTTCTACGCTGGTGGCCTGAGCGTCGCACGGCACTGTACGTACTGGCGGGCGCGGTAAGCCTCATCGCGGTGCATGTCATCATGAAAGCGGTGTTTGATATCACGCCGGTTGCGGCCGCGCGCAGCCTGGGCGGGCTGGTGATACAAGGGCTCGCAGGCGCGTTCGGCGGCTACGCCTTCACCCGATTCAACCCGCAGCGGCGCGCCTAAAACCGGGACGCCTCAAGCTCCACGTCGGCAAATTGCCAAACGGTCTCAAACCGCTCTCGAATAGCCTGTGCATCTTCCGTGCGCTGTTGCGCCTCCAGTGCCTGAGCGAGCCCGAACATCGACCAGCCGTTACGCGGATAATCCCGCAAGTCGCGACGGTAAACATCCTCTGCCTCGCCGGCGAAACCACCTCGCAGATAGGCCAGCCCCAACGATTGGCGCGTTGGGTAATACCAAAACGGCGGCTCGGTATACGGCAGACGGTCCTGCGCGTTCACCGCGGTGGTGAAATGATCAATCGCTGTCGACAAACGCTCTTCCCCCAGCGCAATCTCGCCGAGCAACAGCTGATTGGCAATCCCAAGCAATGCACTGGCCGGGAAATCGTTCTGATCAAGCTGATAGATGGTATCGGTGGTGAGCATGGGCGCCAACGCCTGCTGCTCGGCGCGGGCCGCAGCAAAGTTACCCAGCCTTGAGAACGCCACGCCGCGCGCGTAATGCCAAATGGCAGTCCAGTACTCCAAATGCGCGGGCGGCGTGGGCTGTGCAATGATCTCTGTCCACTGCCCAAACTGGGTTAGCGACAACAACGGAATGGTTTTGAAAAACTCAATCGTCGGGAACTGCTCTATCTGCTCCAATCGCACATTGGCGGCCACTTTCTCGGCCGACTCAATGGCCAGCACGCTGCGCCCTTCCATACTGGAGGCTGCCCACAGAAAGTGGATGTTGTGTGGATAGTAGGCAGCCGGATAAAAACCCTGAGCATTGCACTGGGCAATGTAATCCTCATCCACCTGGGCGGCGCGTATGTTCGCTTCGGAGGCATCGTGATATCGCCCGATCCGCCAGTAGATGTGCGCCGGCATGTGCACAAGATGGCCTGAACCCGGTACCAGATTGGCCAACTCATCAGCGGCCACCTCTGCGCGCCCGGGGTTTGAGGAGGCCTCCACCGCGTGGATGTACAGATGCAGTGCCAATGGATGCTGCGGATTGCGTTCCATCACCCGCTCCAACGTGGTAATCACCTCCCGCGTCTGGGTTCTGGGTTCGCCATCGTCAGCCCAGTAGTTCCAGGGCATGGTGCTCATCAGCGCCTCGGCGTAGAGCGCAGCGGCATCCTCGTCATCCGGATATTTGTCCACCAGCTCGCCCATCGCGTTGGCGTACGCGATATCCAGTGGATCGCGCGGCGTGTCTGGGTCGCCGTTGTAGCGCGCGCTCAGCGCGTCGATGTACTCACGCTCGACCTGAGTGGCCCGGCCTTTCAACGCTTGGGCCTTGCGCAACGCCTCAAAGGCGTCCATGCGAGCCTCCTCAGACATGGTCGCTTTGCCATTGCTGGTGACGTTAATGTTGGGGCCGGTAGCCAAAGCCTCGCCCCAAAAACACATCGCGCATCTGGCATCCAATTTTTGCGCCGCGCGGAATGCACGAATCGACTCAGCGTGGTTGAACCCGAATGACAGCACCAACCCCTGATCGAAATAACGTTGTGCTGCCGGCACCGAAGTCGAGATAGGGTGAGTGTGCTTGCCCATGCCGTCAAACAGAGGCGCGCCTGCGCGCGTCACCAGCGCCTCAAGCTGCTCGGCCGTGCTCTGCACCTGCGGTGGACCGGGCGGCTCACCCCCGGCAAACATGCCACAACCGCTGGTGATGCCGATTATCCCGGCCAGCGTTAGTGTGCGAATCATCATATCCCGCCCTCCCTGTTGGTCTGCGCACAGTCATGGTTCAAACGCGCAGCGCTACAGGCAGTAACCATACGCCAACAAGGTAGATGCCGGTAGTATTGATGATCGGCCCGCGATTCCGCCTTCAATACCCTGACGGCTGGCGAACAGGTTAGACTGCCAAGGATGCAACGATGGCAGGGCCCCTGGCGTGGCTCCTGCCCCACAACGCAAGGGGCCTCATGAGCGACCATATTACCCGACGGGACTTCCTAAACGGCACCCAGATTGCTTTAGGCACCTCGCTGCTCAATCCGTGGACAGAAGCATTCGGCGCACTGCCCGCACCGCACTCGGGCACCGAGCATTACCCGCCCGCACTGTCCGGATTACGCGGCACACATGACGGTGCCTGGGAGACTATGCACGCGCGAGTCGCCGGGCAGAAGTGGCCGCACCGCACACCCCTCGAGCAGTACGATCTGGTGGTTGTCGGAGGTGGCATCAGTGGTTTGTCGGCGGCGTATTTTTACTGCCAGGCGCATCCGCAGGCCCGCATCGCTATCCTGGACAACCACGATGACTTCGGCGGCCACGCTAAACGCAACGAGTTTAACGTAGGCGGCAACACGCACATTGGCTACGGCGGCACTGAGTCAATCGACACCCCCTCCTCGTACAGCCAGGTTTCACGCGATCTGCTGGCGCAGTTAGGTGTAGATGTTCAGCGTTTCTACAAATACTACGATCAACAATTGTACGATAAATTGAAGCTGGGCAAAGCCGTGGTCTATGACCGGGCAACGTTCGGGCAACAGAAAATGGCCGTCGGCTACGGGCAGCTGCCATGGGCTGAATTCGCCGCACGCACGCCGATGAACGGCAAGGCCAAAGCCGATCTGGTGCGCGTGTTTACTGAGGAGCGCGACTACCTGCCTGGCCTGAGCTATGAGCAAAAGCACACGCTGCTGAGCCGTACAAGCTACTACGACTTCCTAAAGGACTACGCCAAGGTCGACCAGCATGTGTTGGAGATGTACCGGCGCTGGGGTATCAGCTTCTGGTGCGTGGGGATTGAAGAGATCCCGGCCATCGCGGTACAGGTGTATGACGACGGCGGCGGCATGCCTGGACTCAAGCACACGATGCCACGCGTAGGCAGTCGCGGTGATGAGCCTTACATTTTCCACTTTCCGGACGGCAACGCTTCCATCGCCCGACTGCTGGTGCGTGCGATGCTGCCTAAGGCGATACCCGGCAGCAGCATGGAAGATGTGGTCACCGCACGCGCCGACTACTCACAACTGGACGTGCCGGGCAACGCAGTCCGACTGCGCCTGAGCAGCACCGTCGTGAACGTGGCCCACACCGCCAACAGCGCGGCGGTCGATGTCACCTACGTGCACCAGGACAACGCGCACACGCTGCGCGCCAAGCACTGCGTGATGGCGTGCTACAACGCCGCCATCCCGTACCTGTGTCCGGAATTGTCCACGGCGCAGGCTGAAGGTCTTGCCTACAATGTAAAGATCCCGCTTACCTACACCAAGGTGATGGCACGCAACTGGCGCGCATTTGCGGACCTGGGCGTCTCGTTTGTCTACTACACCAACGATTTCTACAAACAGGTGGAGTTGGACTACCCGGTCTCCATGGGCGATTACAAATTCGGCGACTCGCCGGACGACCCCATGGTGCTGCACATGTGCCACGTGCCTTACTTCCAAAACATCCGCGGACCGGAGCAGTGGCGCGCGGGGCGACGCCAGCTGCTCACCACGCCGTTCTCGACCTACGAGCACCACGTGCGCGATCAGCTCGAGCAGGCCCTGTCCGGGGTCGGCTTTGACGTGGAGCGCGATATCCATGCGATTACCGTCAACCGCTGGGCGCACGGCTATGCCTACAGCCCAGACTTACTATGGGAGCCGCAATGGGCCAGCGATGCAGACAAGCCTTGGGTGATCGGACGCCAGCCTTTCGGGCGCATCGCCATCGCCAACTCCGACGCGGGTGCCGCGGCCAACACCGACGCTGCCATCTCCAACGCCCATCGCGCCGTCCGCCAAGTACTTGAAAGCTGAACCCAAATGGCGTGCGCGCAGGGCGGCCACGCCAACGGCTGGGAAAGCAAACGGCGAGCAGTGATAATCCGGGCATGACAGACCCGGTCGGCGACAAGCTTGCACGCATCATCCAGGGCGACCCTGCCGCGAGCGCATGGTTGTACGACACGTTCGCCGGGGTGCTGTATCGGCGCCTGCGGGCCCGCTATGGCTACCCGGGTGGCCTGGATGCAGAAGAATTGCTGCATGATGCCTTTGTGTTCTTTTTGCAGAACGGCGCCCGGGTGCTGGTGAACTTCTCTGTCAGAACGCCCGCCGAGCAGCGCACGGAATCGTCTTTGCAACGCTATCTATGGGACCTGGCCTGCGGCGTGGCCAGCAATCGTCGGCGCGAACGTGAACGACACAGCAAAGTGGTGCCACTGCGCAATCCCAACGACATCCCCAACAACGGCGATCCGGCCGAAAAAACCCTGGATCAGGACATTCTGCTGATGCTGGATGAATGCCTGCGCAAGCGCAATTCGCGGGTCTATCTGTACTTTAAGTTACGTTACCTAGATGGGCTGAGCCCTGAGCACATTGCCGAGGCAACCGGCTGGTCACGAAAAGCGACTTATAAGCTAAAGCAAGCCCTGAACGAGGCGGTCAGCGAATGTGCAACGCGGTTGCAGATACGTTAAGTCGCCAAAGGCTGGGTGGGCGGCATCCACGCTTTGCCTTATTGGTTACATCGCTGAGCGCGCTGGCCGCGCTCACGCTTAGTGGCTGCACGACACCTGATGCGCCGCTGTTGGAGAAGTCCGCCGTCGCACTGCGCGATCACGTTGATATCAGGCTGCCGGCCAACGATGACCACGAGGCCCAACTGATACCCGTTGTGATCGCCCGTAATGCACCGCTGGCGTTTTGCCTGGCGGCCGCGCCGACCACCGACACCAGCCAGTGGCAGCTGAAGCATTGGTTTGTGCAACAGGACGGCCACCCTCTAAGGAGCGACGAACCGCACGGCGGGCCCGAGGCGGCGCTGCTGTCTGGGTTTGCCGCCCCCACCTCCCGTATGGGCGCCACCCTGTGCTTCGATGTACCGATGCCCACGCACCTGCGCGCTGGCAACCACCAGCTATGCGCCAGCTTGCGCGACATTTACGACCAACGCTCGCAAGCGCTAGGCTGCCGGGTGGTGCATTTTGTTGAGACCGATCCGGTGCGTGAAGCGCATCGCGACAGGCTGAACCAGATACTAGCCAGTGTCGGGCGCATTCCCGCCGATGAACTGAGCGAGCGTCTGCAAAGACTGGCGCAACAACTGCCCGACTACCCGCTATTGCAACTGCGCGTGCGCCTGGTGGATATCTACTTTCTTCGCCGCAGCGGCATCCCCGCGCTGGTCGAGCAGGCGCGCGCGGGCCTACGACAACGTCCGGCATGGCTACAGCATCCGGATGCCAGCGGATGGGCAGCGCAACTGAACTACGAGGCGGCCAGTCTAGCGTTGGATCAAGACCTGGATTTTCGGTTGGCCTGGCAGCATCTGCGCCAGGCCGAGGCCCGCTATGCTCAGGTGGCCCATCCAAAGCTGTTTACGGTGGTGATGAAGCAGACTGAGGTACTGGCCCGTGTGGGCGCCGCGAGCGAGGCACGCGAGCGATTGAGCGCAGCGCTGGCGGACTGCGATACCGCCAGTTGCGAACCATCGCTGCTACCCGCCGCACGCAATACGCTGGCGTGGTGGATACTGCTGGACAACGACGCCAGCGCGCAGGCGCTGGATCGGGCCGGCAGGATCGTCCGTGAATCTCTCGCGGCGGCAACCGGGCAGACTGGCCAGCCGCACGCCCACCCACTCGAACGCGCTAACATGCTGATCAATCTGGGCTACCATGCCACCCGCGTGGGCGCCTCCCCCGCTGAACATCTCGCACAGGCACGCGCTTTACTGCCGCTGGCGCCCGACAGCACTGACGCCCGCGCCAGCCGCCTGCATCACTGGGCCAATCTGGTCGAGGTAATGGATGCCTTTAGCCGCGGCGAATACGCCACGATGCATGCCCTGGCCGCGCGGGTGGCGCAACAACGCACACTGCCACGCCTGGCCGCGTGGGCGTTCAGCTACATCGGGCAGGCGCAACGTCTTCAGGGGCAATTATCGGCAGCAGCCAGCGCGTTCGACACCGCCTTAACGCTGCACCAGCACGCAGGCGCAGAGCACCTGGGCCAGGCTATCGCCCTCGGGCCCGGGCAACGTGCTGATGACTTTTACCGTGCAGCGCGCCTGGCCGTGCAACGCGAGCGGCCCGAACAGGCCTGGCAACTGCTGGATGCCCTGGATCAATTGCATCAGCGTCTGGCCCAGCAACCGTGCCAGCAAAATCAGCTCAAGGTGGCGCAACAACGCGACGATCTACTGGGACAGTTGATCGAACTGCAGGCGCCAGCCGCCGGCCCACGCCAGCAACAACGCGCATCCATCCGGCGCACAATTCTGGATCAACTACAGGAGTTGCTGCGAGGGCAATGCGCGCAGGATGTCTCGGCAACACGACGACAGCCCGACTTTCGTGCGTTTGCGCTGGAGGACGAAATCCTGCTGCTCGGCCGTACAGCCACACGCCCAGCCCGACTGCTGCAGCGCACCGCGATGCCGCGCAAGCAGTTACTCGCGATAGCCCACGCTGTGCAAACCGGCATGCAGGCGCCGCTGCTGACGGATGCGAGCTGGCGCGCGCTGCTCGCCCCGGTGGCCAACGCGCTCGTGCCCCCTGCGAAGCACCTGCAGCAACCCACCGCTCGGTTCGCCCTGCACGGCGCATTGCAACGATTCCCGGTGGCAGCGCTGCCGCTACCGAGCACGTCCTCGCCCGCACGCTGGTTGGCGGACATCACGGCGCCGGTCATCCAGCCTGCGATGGCCGCCGGCGCCACCATGGACAGTGCCACACCTGGCCACGGCCTGTTTGTGGTGGACCCGAGCGGGAATCTGGCAACCGCCAATCGTTCCCAGGCGCTGTATCAGGCGCTTTTTCCCACTGCGCGGGTGCTACGTGAAGGGGCGGCGACGCCCGCCGCTGTGCGGGAGGCGCTGGTGCACGCGCGCTTCTTGCACGTGGACGCACATGCCAGCTTCAATCCTGCTTTTCCCGAGTTGTCCCGGATCACGCTGGCGGGCGGGCAGCCCGTGTTGGCGGCGGCGTTAGCGCGGCTGCCATCGGAACGGCTCACGTTCGCCAACCTCAGCGCCTGCGAATCGGGCCGCTGGCCGGTCAGTGCCGACAGCGGGCACTATGGCATTGGCGGGTATCTGGTGGCGCAAACAACCCCCTGGGTGATCGCCACACGCACGTTGCTGGCTGACGCACTGGCGGGTGACTTCAATGCCGCGTTCTATCCGCAGATCGCCGCAGGACTTAGTCCGCCGGAGGCCTACGCGCAGGCCCACGCAGCCGTTCGCAACGTGCATCCGGCGGCAAGCTGGGCGGCGCTGATGCTACTTGGGCACGGCCAAGGGGGGGCAATCGCCTCTGCGGTAGACTCCTTGGATAACGAGGCCTCTCTACCTGATAAGCAGTGACGTATATGGATCCAGAAAAACTACTGTGGCAGCTAAGCCACGCCAAGCGGCAGCGCGAGACTAAGGCAATATCCGATGAGATGCTGCGCGCATACCGCGACGGCACGGCGGATGCTAAGCAAAACGCAGAGATTGAACGCCTACTGGGCGACAATGACGCTGCACGGGTGCGGCTGGCTGAGCTGGCGGGCGTAAACCCACAACAACCACCCGCCCACATTCGTCAGACCGTACTGGATGCACTCGAGGGCGATACCGCTGCGTCCCGGCCGAGTCATCGCGCCAGCCAATCGCCTGTCTGGCGGGTAGCAGCTGCGCTGTTAGCCGTTACCATCCTGGCCCCCGTGGCAATACAATTCCAGCGCGACAACACGGACCTCACAAGCGCGAGGACGCCGCACACGGACTGGGCCAGCACTGCCCAATTTGATGTCCAAATGTCCGGTCTGGCCAGCCAGCGCTCGCAGAGTAACTCGTCGGTAACGGGCCCACAAACGCCGGTATTGGCCTATTCCGACACCCAGATAGCGCTAACGGTACAGGCCGCCCAGGCCAGCACAAAGGGGCTGGACTACGGACTTTATCGCGCCGGCGACGGCCTCGTGCAGCGCCTGCGCAGGGGTGTAGACCTCGAGCGCCTGCGCGGCGCGGCGCGCATCAGCGCACGCGCCGGCGATCTGGTGGGATCAACACCCGGCACCTATCGGCTTTATCTGGTGGTCGCCAACGGCACACCACTGCCCGATTCACACGCCGTGCACCCGCCGGCTACCCCGTACGACACCCTGAGCACATCCAGCACCAAGGTGTATGAACAGGTACTTACCCTGCTCGAGCAGTAAGCGCTGCCGACAGGCCCCACGGTTGGGAGAATAATCAACATGCATCACCTTAGACAGTTCACGCCCGACGACGCCCCAGCGGCACCGCGCGGCAACCTGGCGCACGCACACCCGGCCGTTGCTGGCACTCTGTGGGCGCGACCGCGCGCGCGCCGAGCCACGCACGCGGCACCCAGTGCCCTCTGCGTGGTAGCGCTGTGTTCCGCCCTCGCCAACCCGAGTGCGCAGGCCGACAACGTTCAATGGGCCCTGTTTGATACCTGGTGCGAACGTGGTACCTCGACGCTAGAAGTCGCCTGCGGCAATTACGGCGTATTTCACTTTGTGGACGTACAAAACCCGCGCCGCTGTGACCGCCGCGCCGAAGGCATCGCCGACGACGCCATCTACCCGGGTCCCACACTTGTGCAGCAATTCCCGGGCACAATGATCGAAGTGTTGCCCCGGCCTGTCGGCGGAACGCCCGGTGGCCAGGTCGGCGATGCAGGCGATCCACAAACCGTCCCGACACCGCTCACGGTCTCCCCGCTGACCCCGCCCCCTCTTCCCG
>CBDUQI010000029.1:0-38831 GCA_965369325.1 uncultured Gammaproteobacteria bacterium | reverse complement strand
GGCGAGGCTTGGCGGAGAAGCCAAAACCCAGCATATCGGCGCCGACCAATCGGTAGTGCTGTCGCAAATCCTCCCACAGCGCGTGCCAATCCCAAGAAGCCGTGGGGAACCCGTGGATCAGCAGTACCACTGGACGGGAAGGGTCTCGTCCGTCGACATCACTGTCGCACACAAAAATGCGATGGCCAGCCAAGACTCGGATTTGGCCGGCTGCTAACCATTGCTCAGGTGTCATCGCAGGCACCTCCCCTCCGGCAGTTGTCATGCATCGTGACGTTTTACGCCAATTCTCTCTGTAGCCAAACGCGGGCGACTTTTGCTTGGCGGTTGACGGTGCGGTTTGATACGTTCAAGGCTTCAGCAGTCTCAGCGACAGTAAAGCCAAGAATGTATCGGAACACCACGGTGGTTGCCATGCGTTCATCAATTTTGGCGAGGCGATTTACTGCGCCGACGACTTGAAGTGTCTCCTCCACCGCTGACGGTTGTAGATCGCCGAGCAAAGCGCTGTCCGCTTTTCGGTAAGGGCCAGCATCTCGACAAGAAGCCGCCGCCCGACGTGCGTGGTCGATAAGCACCTGCCCCATCGCCCGCCACACCGCACCAAAAAAGTGATCGCGGCTCACAAAGGCAGCGTTATTCAACTTAAGGTAGATCTCATTCACCAGCGCGGTTGGTGTCAAGGTATTACTTCGATACTCACGAAGTAGTCGGCGCTGGGCGATGGTTCTTACCGCTTGGTACTCCTGCACAAACAACTCATCAACGTTCGACATTACGCTCTCCGGATAAATCCTGGAACTTTGAACGAACCCTTCGTTTGTCATATTTGCTTGCCGAGCCTATTGTTGATGGCCCACGGCAACAAGCCTCCCATCCAGTGACCGCTTTGGGCGCAGAACAAGTCTGTTGAACAACTTCGTGCTTTTTGCCCGACGCGTTTTCGCATGACGCAAAAACTACGTTCTCAAGATAGCCTAACGCCCGAAAAAAGCCTCCTCGATTAGGCGCAGTTAGAGGTAGTTTGGCATAGTTAGGACGCCCTCTTCGAGAACGTTGGAACAAAAAGAGGTCGTTGGAAACAACACGGAAACAATAGTGTCGCGTCCGTTGCACGGCGGTGTCGTGCATTGCCCAAGCCTCCCTCCTCCAACCCCACCGGGTATACTTAGCGCCTTTACTGGCAAAAGGTTGTCGCACATGAGCAGCGATTCTGAATACACCCCGCCTAAGGTCTGGAAATGGAACACCGAGAACGGCGGCAATTGGGCGAATATAAACCGCCCCATCGCTGGCGCCACGCATGAGAAAGTGCTGCCCGTCGGCAAGCATCCGCTACAGCTGTACTCACTAGCCACACCCAATGGGGTGAAAGTCACTGTGATGCTGGAGGAACTGCTCCTGCTCGGCATTGAAGGCGCCGAGTATGATGCTCACCTGATCAAAATCACCGACGGCGACCAGTTCGGCAGCGGTTTTGTGGGCGTCAATCCAAACTCCAAGATCCCGGCCCTGATGGACCACAGTACCGCGCCGCGCACGCGCGTGTTCGAGTCGGGTGCGATCCTGCTGTATCTCGCCGAAAAATTCGACGCCTTGCTGCCCCGCGAGCCCGCACTGCGTACCGAAACACTCTCCTGGCTGTTTTGGCAAATGGGCAGCGGCCCATATCTAGGTGGCGGTTTCGGGCATTTTTATAAGTATGCGCCGACCCGGATGGAGTACCCCATCGACCGGTTTGCAATGGAAGTTAAGCGGCAACTGGACGTACTCGATCGCCAACTGGCTGATCACCGCTATATTGCAGGCGATCACTACAGCATCGCCGACATCGCGATCTGGCCCTGGTACGGCAACGTGGTGCTCAACACGGTCTACGAGGCTGCGGAGTTTCTGGACACCGCCTCCTATCAGCACCTGAACCGATGGACACACGAGATCCGGGAGCGCCCGGCCGTGCAGCGCGGGCGCATGGTCAACCGCACCTGGGGCGATCCGGCGAAGCAGTTACACGAGCGCCACGATGCGTCAGACTTCCAGACCCGTACACAGGACAAACTGGAACCCGCAGAGGACTGATCGCCAGACCCGCGCCCGCCCGATTCGACCCGGGCGGCGCTGCGAATGCCTTTATGGCGCCTGTGCTAGGCTAGTAGCACAGATTCTGCGCCCTATAAGGAGAACACAGATGGCACGGGTAACTACCTCCCAGATGTCACTGCTGACGTCACTACTGCTGGTCGGCACGTCATTTACTGCTCACGCGGCGGACTTCCAGGCTGAAGTCCGCACCACCTCCTACGGTATCCCACACATCAAAGCAGACGACTGGGCCGGCCTTGGTTATGGCTACGGCTACGCTTACTCCGGCGACAACTTCTGCATCCTGGCACGCGAAGTACTCGCCGCCAACGGGCAACTGGCCCGGTATTTCGGTGACAGCACCGGCAATACCGATAACGACTTCTTCTATGCGCTGGTGAACAACGACGCTTACGTCTCCGGCGTATTCGGCGACTTGCAGGAAAAAGTGCAGGATGCGCTGTTGGGGTTTGTCGCCGGCTACAACCGGCGCCTGACTGAGACGGGAGTTAGCAACCTGCCGGAAGACTGCCGCGATGCTGCCTGGGTAAGGCCGCTGGACGAGCTTGATCTGGTCAAAGTCTTCTACAAACTTATTCTGCGCGCCAGCGGTGGCCCCTTAAGCTCACTGATCGTATCGGCACAGCCGCCGAGCGCCCGTGCCGCCACGGGCGTGCCCAACACGCCGGGCGCGGTCGCAAGACGGCTGGAGCGCAACGGCATTGAGTCGATCAGCATCGTTCCTACAACGTCCGAGATTGGCAGCAACATGTATGCGCTGGGCGCGAATGCCACCGCCAGCGGTAAAGGCATGTTATTGGGCAATCCGCACTTCGACTGGAACGGCCCACTGCGCTGGTATCAGGTGCACCTCACCATCCCGGGGCAACTGGATGTCATGGGCGCTTCGCTGCAGGGCGTGCCGCTGGTGAACATCGGCTTCAATGAGAATTTTGCGTGGAGCCACACCGTGTCTCCTGCCGATCGCTTTACCCTGTTCGAGCTGACACTGGTGGACGGCAACCCCACACAGTACCTGTACGACGGCGTCGTGACCGACATGACAACGGACACGGTCAGCATCGAGGTGCTGGTGGACGATGAGTTGGAGCTGCGTGAGCATACGTTCTACTCAAGCGTGCATGGGCTGGTGCTGGACTTCGCACCCGTGTTTGGATTCACGCTTTGGGGCACTACGGCCGCCTACGCTGTAGGTGATGCCAACGTCAACAACTTCCGCGCGATTGACCATTTCCTTGGCGTCAACGAGGCCAGCACGCTGGATGACTTCCTGAATGTGCTCAACACCAATGTGGGCCTGCCCTGGGTGCACACGACGGCGGCCGACCGCAATGGCGTGGCGTACTACGGTGACGTCTCGGTGGTACCGAACGTTACCCAGGCGAAGAAGGATGCATGCCCAACGATATTGGGTGGCCTTATCGAGTCGCTCGCCGGCATCAAGGTGCTGGACGGCGCGCAGGCCGCTTGTGAGTTCGGCACCGACCCCGACTCCCCAACCCCCGGCATTTTTGGCGCTAGCAATCTGCCCAGCCTGACCACCCAGGACTACGTCTCCAACTCCAACGACAACCATTGGCTGACCAATCCGGAACAACCGCTGGAGGGCTTTGCCCCGACGCTGCAGGCCGAACGCACCGCCCGCAGTCTGCGCACACGGTTGAGCATCGTGCAGGTACGCGAGCGCCTGGCCGGCACCGATGGTTTGGGCGCACCGTTGTTCACCCTGGAGACGCTCCAGGACACGCTGTTTGGCAGTCGCAACTATGCCGCCGAGTTGCTGTTAAGCGACTTGGTTGCTGTGTGCTTTGCTGAAGGCCCAACCGTGGACGTTGGCGGCGAAACCATCGATGTGAGCGAAGCCTGCGATGTGCTCTCCAACTGGGACGGCCACCAGAACATCGACAGTGTTGGGCCGCACATCTTTCTGGAATTCCTGGAATCGGCGTTTGACGATCTGGCCGACCCAATCCTAAGCGACCTTTTCGACACCCCGTTTGATGTCGAGGACCCGGTCAACACGCCAAGGGGACTGCGCGATGAGACCCAGACCGATCGCAATCAGCTCATGGAGTATCTTGGCCTCGGCGTACAACGGCTGATGCAAAATGGTCTCGCGTTAGATGCCCTGTGGGGCGACCTGCAGTACGAAACCAAAAACGGCGTGCGCTATCCGGTACACGGCGGGCGTGACGGCTCTGGCATGTTCAGCATTATTACCGCCAATCTGAGCCCGGAGGGCTATACGCCGATAGTTCATGGCAATAGCTATATCCAGACCGTCACCTTCGATGACAACGGGCCGGTTGCCGAGGCCTTGCTGACTTACTCCCAATCCAGCGATCCGGCCAACCCGCACTACGCAGATCAAACGGCCTTGCTCAGCAATAAGCAATGGGTGCGCCTGCCGTTTTCGGAGCAGGAAATTCTCGACGATCCCAACTACACCACCGCCACCATCAGTGAGGCCCGTGACAGCGATCGCGACGGGCTGGCGGACGATGTAGATAATTGCACGCTGGTGAGCAACATTGATCAGACAGACACTGACGCGGACGGTTACGGGAACGCCTGCGATGGAGACTTTAACCAGGACGGCATGGTTAACTTCCCCGACCTCATTCTGTTTAAGGCCGCGTTTATCACCCCTTATCCGCTGTATGACCTCAATGGCAATGGCGTCGTTGACATTGCCGATTACGTCATCCTCAGGGAGCTTTTCTTCAAAGCGCCCGGGCCAGCGGCGATGTCCGAATAACGCGCTTACAAATTGGGGCCGGGCAGCAATGTCCGGCCTCGTACCCCTTCACCCTGAGCTTCGCTTATACTTCGAGTGAAAAGTACATCTGGTGGACTCCCAGTGGACGAATCCCTGCTTCAAAATTCCTCATACGGACCTATCGCGATTGCCATCTATCAAACGTTGGAATCGTACGGCGTCGATGCCGAGCGGGTGATGCGCGAGAACGGCGCCGACCTCTCCAAACTCTCCTCTTTGTGTCTCGTCCCTTCCGGGTCATAATAGATCACTTTAGGCATTGACCGAGCATACCGCCCGCCGGAAGCCAGCGCGATCACGAGCAGCCCGACCGTTGTCTTGGTTCTGAAGGCACCGCATAAGAGGTTTCTCGCAATAAGAGGCCTGCGGTTAGGTCATTGCCGCGCCGGACAATACGAACTCCACGCCAATGCAAATCAACAGAAACCCCATGAGTTTGGTTGAGGCGTCAATGCCACTCTGGCCGAGAAAACGCACGACGGCGCCCGAACTCCACAATGTCAGCCAACAAATGAATGCGGAGACGAGAATGCCAACCGCAACGACGGCGTATCCACCCACCTTCATTGCCAACGTTTGCTGCTCGGAGACCTGTGTCGCCATCGCAAGTACCACCGAAATTGAACCTGGCCCGCAGAGCATCGGCAACGCCAATGGCGTGAAGGCCAGGTTCCGCGGGTCACGATTGCGATCGTCCCCGGCCGTGGGGGTTGGATGCTCGGCTGGAAACAGCATACGGAAACCCATAAAGGCAATGACTAAGCCGCCAGCGAGACGCAGCGATTGCATACTTATTCCGAAAAACTGCAGTATCAGCGTGCCCAAAAGCAAAAACACGATGAGAAGCGCTGCCATATAAATGCAGGCGAGCGTCGCTGTTCTATGGCGCTCGCTCGATGAGACGTGAGCGGTCATCGAAATGAATACGGGCGCGGTGCTAAACGGATTGACAATAGGGACGATGCCTAACACGACCACCAAGACATAACTTAGTAAGTCCAACACTACTGACATTGCCGCTCCAAGCGAAACTGATTGGGGGTTTGCCCAGTCCACTGTTTGAATGACCGCGTGAAATTGCTGGGTTCGGAGTAACCGAGCATATAGGAAATCTCACCAATGCTTCGGTATGGTTCAGGACCATCGCCATAGAGGTTAGACACAATGGTGAGCCAGTGCTTTCGCTAATTGACGAACGCTCGGTTGGGAATCAATGGGAGCGCAATGATTCGCTCCATAGTCAGCGAAACGTTATCCGCGTATTCGATCGTTGGGCACAGAATCTCACCGCGCAGTTGGGTATGTAGTTGAATGTCTCCAATCAGAGACAAGGTCGGCCCCTCGGCCTTGTCTCTTTTGGCAGGGAGCCACTCCCGGAGCGACACCCCCACCCGGCACCCTGGCGACACGCTCTCAACGCGCGGCTTGTTCCAAAATACGCAGGTGCCACGACGCGTTGTTGTCGTACAACCCAACTGGCCCGCCGCGTAAAGATCGAATTTTAACGCCATGGTCTACAGACGTAACTCGCGTTAGTGCCTACCTTGCCGAAGAGCGAATCGGTGTGCCGAAAAGCAACTGATTGCTACTCTTTAATTTCTACCCCAATGATCTTCCCCTGACTTTGGCCATTGCAGCCGTCAAATCGGAACCTCACGTCCGCCCCGGATGCATAACCGGTTAAGATGACTGAAAGTGCCGAATCAAAGTTCTTGTACTTAACTGGAGGAGAGCCAGCATTCTCGTACTCAAGTATGTAACGTTTGAAAGAACAACCAGCCGCCACTAGATCTACGTAGACATTCCCAGACCGGTCGAACGTATTGACCAGCGTGATCTTAGCCAAACTTGTATACTCTGGTGCTGCGGCAACGCCCCCTGCCCAAAACGCACCAAACACCATGAGTGTGTTAACTAACAAACCGCTTTTTCTCATCTCACTACTCCTAAATATTCCACGTTTCTCCAGCACCTGCGCAGGGCCCCACACTACCCTGGCCGGGAGGTTCTGTCGTAACCTCGTGGGACTACCACGACTTCAGCACTTGCGAAAAGCGAATAACACACCGGATCACGTCAGCCTGGCCGAGTCCTGTACCGCCTTATCAGGAACCGCTGGGTAGGGCCTGAATGTATCCGAACCTGCTTGTGTTGACAACCGACTGCCGAACAGGCAGCGAGCTTCCGTCATGTCGCGACAACCAGCTAGGGCACTCGCAAATACATGAACATGGAACTGCTAGAGGAAATGGATCAGCACATGCGCTGCGCCGCCGTGTAGCCCGCGCAGACCGAAGGTGCCGCCAACGAAAGTGCGCAAAATCTCGGGCACCCCCCTGCGATATCACTCCGCAGGCATCGCCGCCACTGGAATGATGGCCCCTGGATGGCGGATAACAGTTGAGGCCAGACGGTTACCGCGGCGCGCCGCCTCACGCGGCCCCATGCCCGTGAACCTGGCAGCCAGATAACCCGCATTAAACGAATCACCCGCGGCGGTGGTATCGATGACTTCCTGTACCTTTACCGGCTCAACCTGTTCAAAGCTCTCGCCCGCAGCCGCAGCAATGAGGCATCCATCTGCCCCTTTCTTCAGGACAAGTTCGGTGACCCCGGCCACCTGAATCCGCTCAATGACCTCGCGCGCCGAAGCCTCACCAAACAGCGCTCGCTCGTCCTCAAGCGTCGGCAACGCGACGTCACAACGCGTGTAAAGTTGAGAGAACGCATCCTGGGCCGCCCCGAGGTCGGGCCATTGGCGGGGCCGGTAGTTGTTGTCGAAGCACACCTTACCCCCGCCCGCTCGAAACGCATCCAAGAAGCCGTAAAGTCGCTCCCTAACGGGCACCTGGTACAAGCCAAGTGTGATGCCGGAAAGATAGAGATACTCGAAGCGTGAGAGCCTCGCAAACAACGCCTGCGCCTCGTGCACATCATCGAAAATCCGTCTGGCTGGCGATTGATCCCGCCAGTAGTAGAATGAGCGCTCGCCGGTGTCGTCCGTATCAATCAGGTACAAACCCGGCACTGCTTGGTCAACACAGCTTACCAACTGGCAATCCACTCCTTCGCGGCGCCATTCGCTTAGCATCCACTGACTGGCCGGATCGTCCCCCAGCGCCGAGACGTAGGCGACCTGGGTGCCCAGGCGCGCAAGATAAATTGCACAATTCAGCGTATCGCCACCATAACCGATACTTGCCTCTACCCGCTGCCCCTCAAATCCGCCGGCTTGAGGGCTGGGCTTTATCTCGATCATGCACTCGCCGATGACTGCGATCGTCTGACTCATACGATGCGCGGGCCGTTACCTGCCCGCCCTCCCAATGTCGCCTTAACTGAACAGGAGCCCGCCATTGATATCAACGCTCGCGCCATTCATAAAGCTCGACTGATCAGAGGCCAGATACGCGACGAGATCCGCAACTTCGTCCGCGTTGCCTTCACGCCTGAGCGGCGTGCTCCCGGCAACGTTCGCGCGAACTGCATCCTTGGTGAACTGATCATGGAACGTCGTCGAAATCATGCCCGGGCACACACAATTCACCCGAATGTTAGCCGGGCCGAGTTCTTTCGCCATCGAACGGGTAAACGTCATCACAGCCCCTTTCGAAGCCGCATACGCGGCAGCGCCGGGACCACCACCATCACGCCCAGCCTGGGAGGCGAGATTAACAATAGCGCCCCCGGAGGCCATGTGCGGCACAGCGCTCTTCGTCGTCAGAAATGTACTTGTTAGGTTTAGGCGCATGACCTGATCCAGAAAATCCACATCCATTTCGGCAAGTGACTTTCTCGCCACCAGCCCACCAGCGACATTAACGAGAATATCGATTTTTTTGCCAAACTCCTTCAGCGATAAATCGATTAGATTTTCCACCTCATCAGCCTTGGTAACATCGCCGCGTACCAGCAAGCCCTTACCTCCGGCCGCCTCGATCATGGCCAGCGTTTCCTCGCCATTGCTGCGGTTGTTGCAGTAGTTGACAACCACGCAGGCACCCGCCCCTGCTAGTTTCAGTGATATCGCGCGCCCGATATCACGGGTGGCGCCGGTCACGATGGCGACTTTACTCTCTAGATTCATGTTAATTCCCTGGGAAAAGGTGTTTTAGCTTTAACGGGTGCGATAGCCGGCATCTACTCGCGCCACAATCCATAGAAACCTGACCACTCACGCGTTACCGAGCCCAGCGTTATCATGTGGTGTCCCTTTGGATTGGGGTCGAATGACAGCGCCAGCGCGATAACGCTACCCGCCTGGGTCTCGATCCGGATCACTTCGTTCCCATTCTCCGAGAATCGCTCGAACCGCTCAATCTGGCTGTCACTGCGCAGCGTATACTCAGCCGCGCCGTTGTACTCCCCATGCGCCTCCAGCAGGCCAACGAGGGTAACGTCGGACCGCCGCTCGGCCACGCGCAGCATCAAACCCGATTCGCGGCGCAGATTAAAGTTGGGATCGCTCGCACCAGTTTGCGTTAACAGAACATCAAGCGCGCCGTCGGCCATCGCCGTGTAGGTATAAAAGCGGTTCCCGAGCAACCAGGTAAACGCAAAGGGCTGGTTCGCCCCAACGCGGGTCTCGCCAAGTCGCCACAGGTGCTGATAGCCGTTGCTCTTGCCCACTGGCAACAAGGTGTGCTCGTTGCCCTTCAGTACCGCGCTAGAGGCAATCATCTGGCCCTGGTAGTACAGCGGCAGGTCATATTGATGGGATTGCTCGCTGCGCGCCCGCAACACGTCGAGCACCAGCGGCGCATCCAACTCGGGGGCGGTGATCATCGCCACGGTTCTGTCAAAACTCACGCCCCGATAGGCATGCGGCTCTCGTGCCGAGGCAATCTGTATGTGCTCATTCGCGGCGAAAAACTGCTGATCCGGCGCGGTGCGCTCCGCAATCTTCACTTTGGCATCAAAGTGACTGCGCTCATCAACCACAAGCGTATTGTGAGCGACCGTCTGCTTTGCCCAGGTTGTGTTCTCGGGCAGATAGTGGCCGCCGTTTTTCTGCACCACGTTCAAAAAGCGAGCCGCGCCGTAATCCGACACGACCTCGGCGCCGTTGTCATAGTAGATCCAGTTCAACCGATCGAAGTGCCCATGCCCCAGCCCCTGGGCGGTGGCCTTGAATACCACAGCGGTATGCTCCGGCTCGTAACCACTACGCAGCACAGACAACGCGCCGCGATCGCCCGCAGCACCATCGCGTAACTGCAGAGAGTCAAACTCAAAAGGCTGCGTTCTTCCTGCCTCTTTCGCGCGAGCAACGCGGAGCCCGTCGATGGTAGGGACGAGATTCGAATCCTGAGTCACCAGCGACAGCAGCGAATCATCACCCGTGAGTCCGTAGGCAATGGCGATAGCGTAATCCAGCTCAACGGTATTCAGCCCTTTGTCCTTGATCGCGTCGTTGAGCGGGAAAAACTTGCCGCCGTAGCTAAGGTGAATTGCCGAGTAGATAGCCTTCTGCAGAATATTGTCCCGGTGTTGAAAAATTCGCCGCTGCGGATCGTTCTGCTCGATAGCCTTTGCAAACACCACGAACGGCATCAGCGCGTAGCGCTGGTAGTAGGGCCCTTCGTTGTAGTAACCATCAGGCGAGAACAACTCATCCAGTTGACGCAGGAAGCCACCGCTGCCATCCAGCGACAGCCCCTTCAGGGCCGTCTCCACATAGCCCGGTTTGTCCAGAACGTATCCGGTCATGCCGACCGCCGCCGTCGCCCAGGTGCCGTGGTTGTGAATCTTGTTGAATGTCTGCGGTGACTGTACCGACAGGAACTGCGCCAGCGGATGGAGTAACCCCGTCTCGATTGCCGTTTTGTCCTGCGCAGTCAGGGCGGTGAGAACGGCGTCGTAGCCCTGAATGGCGTAAACCAGCCACACTGCCTCGTTAAGGCTTTGCCAGAACAGTCGCCCCGGCGATTGCTCCTTTTTTTCCGGATGCTCACCAAGCTGAGGATATAACTTTGCATAGGCCAACAGCAGGGACCGCGTATGAGCAAGATACTTAGGATCCCCCGTCCATTGATACAACATGCCGGCATCATGGATGCTCACACCGTTGCGCTTGTGTTGCTCATGCGTGTAGCCTCCGCCCGCATCACGCGGGTAAGGCACATCCGGTGCTTCGTTCATCTGCGCGTCGACCCGCGCGCGAAGCCGCTCGATGGTGCGGGCAAACAATGCACTTTCCTGCCAGGAGGGCGTGTTCGCCCGAACCTCTTCACCCGTTAGCAATAGCCGTGGATGCGCGCTGTCGGCAGCACCAACACAGGCACTGCCCAAAACACACAGAAAAAAATACGCCACGATGCGCAAAGCTGTCATGTCAGCGCTCCCAATCCGTCACCAGGGCCGCCTCGGTGCGCGTGCGTTGGTTGCGCTCAATGCGCGTAATGGGGTCAGCCACAGTGCGCACCACGCGTACCGGTGCGCTGTCGAGGAATGTGTTATCCGCTACCAAGGCCACTTGCACGCCCTGCAAGAATACCGAGGCTTTGGTTTTGTTGCGCTTGCTGTTCCCGACCGACACCAACTCGCAATGTTCAATGCGAACATGCGGCCCGAAAGTACTCTCATCCGTCCCGCCTCGGTAAATCGTGGCGAGCGCCCCCCCGATTCGCGCAAAGCGGGAGCGAGTGATGTTGATGTACTCGCCGTTGTAGATCCCAAGATCATCGATCTCCCGATCCAGCGCAACCACATGCCCGGAGATATCCTGCATTGACGAATCGCGAATATCTATCCGGTCCGCGAAGGTGTGCCGGGACACCCGCAGAAAATTAAACGAGTGATTGGTGTTCAGATTTTTGACTTCAGTATCAGCGACGCGAATCTCATAATTATTCAGCATTGAGTAGCGGCTGGTTCGAATTACCGAATTGCCGTAAGCATCCGGTGCCGCACTGCCATCGATCAAAAGGCCATCGAGTTCAAGGCTGGCACCGTCTGCCAGTTCGAACAGCGTGCTCCGCTCAAACTGAACCTGCGGATGCGAGCCGTCGCCCGCGCGTACCGACACGGGATGCTGGAGCACCAACAGTTTGGTCACGATGTACTGCCCTGAGGACAACTCGATCACATCGCCAGGCCCGGACTGTTCGATGGCACGTGTCAGCGTGTCCTGCCCCGGCTCAATGACCGTTTTCCGGCCGCCGCCAAAAGGCCCACCGTCGGCAGGTTTCGCATACCACGAAGGGCCAGTATCTTCACGCGTCAATACCTTGATCCCGCCCTTCACACCAACTCTGGCCAATGCACGACTGGCGGGGTAAAGCAGGCCATTGGGACGCTCTACCAGCGTCAGATCGCGCTGGGTGAAGCCACTGGAGATTGGCAGTGCCTCAACACCATTGGTGATATTGCCCTCAAAGCGAATACCACTCACATCATCATGCACGGTGATGGATTCGGCCGCGGGATCATTGACGATCAGGTTATTGCGAAACACTGAGGTGATGGGCACCGCAGAGCGTTCGCTATCACTTCCCGCGGCAAACTCAACGTGTTCGCTGTTAATAATGGAGTTATTCTCGATGATCGAATCCTCGACCTGATGGTAACGATTGATCGGAGAGTCGGGCACACCGTTCATAACCACCAGCGCGCCACCAAAACGGTATCCGGCCAGGCCGTACATATAGTTGTTGCGCACGGTCTGGCGCTTGTTGATCACCCGGATACCGCCGGTGTGATCGACGCGGTTACCGAAGAATATATTGTCCTCCAGCAGATTATCGTTGCCGTGGCGCAGGGTCAGCGTGCCCCGAGATTCATAGAACACGTTGCCGCGTACAACGTTACGGCCCGCTTTAACGGAAATAATTTCCAATTCACCGTTACAGCGGTCGAAGTAGTTGTTTTCCACTCGCGTTTTGGATTCGCTCAGCGAATACTTGCTGGTGCCGATACGCAGCGTCTCGCCGCCATTGGCTCCCAGGACCGGTCGTGGCCCGAAGTAGTTGTGATCGATCCGGTGACGGTTGTTCTGACTGGCTTCGGAGTTCAAGCGCACGGCCATGGTCACGCCAGCGTTACTTTTTCCCGCCAGATAATTGTGGTCGAAGCGATTATTTTGGCCATACATCATCACCCAGAAATCGGTCTCGAACCGCTCGGGATTATTAAATCCGTCGATAACCACCTCGGTAACCCGCGAGTTGTTGGCCAACTCGTCGCGGCTGCCCCGGAAGGAGATAACTTCGTTGGTGGGGGTGTGTCCGTCAGTAAAAACCAGCCCTGAAACCACTAGGTGCTCGCCCGCCATGCGCAAATTGGAGCGTCCGCTGATCAGCACCCGGCCCTTCGTTTCGGCAGTGAGGGTGATCGGTTGCTCCGCCGTACCTCGCCCACTCAGGACAATCTCAAAATCGCGCCAGACACCGTTGCCCAGGACGATGGTATCGCCTGCCTGAACAGTCGCGGCCACCCGTTCGTATTCGGCTTTTGTCCCCACTAGAAATTGGCCGCTGTGCACGACCGGCGCAGCCAGCGTCGCCGAAACTAACAGGCACAAGCGCCAGGCGATAGGCCGCATCATTTTCATTTTTCTCCCCCAACTCGTACATGGTTACCCGCAAAGCTTCCGTCGGCGACCTCAAGCGACGCCGTCGAATAACTCTACCTAATATGCAGAGAGCGTAAATTGGGCTAACTATGATGTCAACCAATATCGCATACCAAAATATACGTGATCGTCAAAATTGGTATGAAAGTTGAGAGCTACACGCCCCGAAGGAACTTCTGACGACTTTCTGAGGATTTCTTACGTATTTCATCCAGGGCCTGCTCCTCGGTGACATCCAGCATCACCTCCAGTAGCCGACCGAAGTGCTTGCGCATTGCCTTGCGTGCGCCCTGCGAATCGCGCGCCCGCATGGCGTTCAGAATCTCCATGTGCTCGTCGCTTTTCTGATCCGCATCCCGCGCGCACACCGACTCGTAAACCTCTTTTACCGAATCGAACTCATTTCGTATTTTCCAAAGCATCTCAATAACATGCCGGACAACCGCATTATCTGAAGCCGTCGCGATGGTCAGGTGGAATTCGCGGTCGGCGGCTTCGGCCTCATCGCCGTCCGCGCTGGACATTTTCTCGATCAGATGTTGTAGATGGGCCAGCGTCTCATCGCGGATCGTCGGGGCAGCCAGCGCAGCGGCCTCCGACTCAAACAACATGCGCGCCTGGGTCAGCTCGAAGGCGCTGACGGCCGGGATGCCCCCATTTTTAGCCACAGAGGAATCCAGAACGTAAACACCTGAGCCTGTTTTGATCTTAAGCCTGCCCAGTGCCTGCAGCGCAATCTCGGCCTCGCGAATAGTCACCCGGCTAACCCCGAACTGCTCAGCCAACTCGCGCTCACCTGGGAGGCGCGTGCCAGTCGGAAAAACACCATCATCGATCATTTTCGTGATCTTGCTGGCCACCGAGTGGTAAAGCCTTTCGTCCTTCATAGATTCCTCGCGTACAGCGCTGCACATTCGCCCCACACTTTGACAGGGGTAGTACTGCGGTACTCATTAAACATCCCTAAACAACCCTCACCGTGAGGCGATGGACTCACACCTCCATCGTATACCAATACTTAACTCGTTTAACGCCAATTTGCGAGCAGTTACAAGTGTGCCACTTGCTCATTTCCGCTTCACAATTACATAATACACCACTGGTCCTACCAAAAATCAAGCGCCTTGAGTATTATTGGTCCTACCTATTATTATTAAGATTGGCACCCAGTCGGTGCAATACTTTGGTCCGCCAATCTAGCTCTCTTACGCAAAGGTCCGGGGGAACACCGAGATGCGCAACACAAAAGGCTTAATTAACGTCACTAGCGGTTACGCGCTGTACACCACGTTCTAGTAAGCGCGACGACCCTTAGTTGCTCGCACGCGGGGCTTGCGGCGATCCGGTGGTGGCATCAACAACACCGACGTTGTCGACGCAACGCCCCCGACCGGTTCCGATGCAGGCAGCGGCGCTGAATCAGATCCGCCGGGAGATCCGCGCCGCCCGCTGATCCATCGCCGGCACGAGGCCATGGAGGTGTCCACCCGCTTCTCGCACTTTTTCCAGCTAAAGGCCGTGGGCGGCAACGATAGCCACCCAGTATTGACCATTTCCGGCCCCGAACGGAGCGGCGAGGACGGCATCGAAGTGCGCTACAGCCCCGAGTAGGAAGACATTATCTTGCAGCGCCAGGGCTGGAGTTTGGTGACAGGCGCGGACCCCGAAAACCTCCGCGCCGATGAGGAGATTGTGCGCTTTGCCAATTTTGGCGTGGCCGAGATCATGCTTATCGATACGCCGCGAAATAGCCAACCGCTATTTCTTCACCACTCCCCTCAAAAGACAATCGCAGGTAAAAGTACGACTCCGTACTTGGTTGTCGTTTAGCGATCCGCGTTGCCGACTAACGGATCGAGAACAATCTTCCGCAAACACCGCGCGCCTGTGCGATTCCGTAGTGCCCGTCAGTAGGTAGTACAACGAATGCGAGCGCTCGTGCGTACCGCGACGTAGCAGGCATCACCGCCACGTGAGTGGCGACACCCTGCACCTCGCGACACCGCGAGTTCTCCCGCTTGCAAGTGCGAGATTTCTTGAGACAGCCGCACTAACCCCTGTGAATGGACTTTGACACGAAAGTGTCAAAGTGACAGTGGGTTGCCGGCCCAGGCAGAACCACAGATACGCTCGAGTCAGTCGTATCGCCGGTGGAGTTGCAAGGCCAAAGGATTGACCGTGATTTCCCTACCTGAGGTATTTGCCGACGACAATATTCGTGGCGCGGCACAGGACATGCCGTTGGCATCCGGTATCAGGCAAGTGCGATACCTCGTGGCCGTATTGTTTACCAGCATGCTTGGTTGTCATCAAGGATCGAGCGTCGAACCGAGCCACACCACGATCGTAACGGCTTTGGCCAGCGAGTCGGAGGGCTCGATATGGCGGGCCACAGCGCAACCCGCAATTTTGTCGCGCTCAACTGATGAGGGGCGCACTTGGCGCGACCTGCTCCTCTCACCCAATAGTTTTATTGATGTGCATATTGACCGTTCGGGCAACGTAGTAGTTGCCGATGCCAACGGTGGGGTCTGGCGTTCAACCGATCAGGGCGAGCAGTGGCGCAGGCTCTCCACGCGTATTGGCACCTCCTCATTAACAGCGATCACATGGAACAGTGAGAACGTTGGCGTTGCGATTGACCAGCGAGGCAGCATCTTCCGCACAACTGACGGAGGCATACGTTGGGAGCCTGTGGCCTCCGGCACGCAGGCGTCATTATTTGATGTCGCATTTCTCGGCGATGACGTGGTCTGGATAGTTGGCGACAAAGGCACTCTGTTGCTAAGCCGCGACTCAGGCGCGAGCTTCGCACCGCGCGAAGCGCCCACCGACCAACCCCTGTTTTCGATCAGCTTTCTGGACACCACTCGCGGCTGGGCCGTCGGACGCTCGGGAACGGCAGTACGAACGCAAGACGGTGGCGAAAGTTGGCGCGCCGCCGCGCTGCCGCAAAGCAGTCGGAACCTCTACGAGATCGTTACCTACAACGACAACCGCCTCGTTGTTGTTGGCCAAGACGGCGAATGCCTGGTCAGTCTCGATGCAGGCGCAACGTGGCAACGATTATCAACACGATCAAAAAGGAATTGGCGCGCAGTCACAAGGTTAGTGGACGGTCGTGTCATTTTGGGTGGCGACGATGCCGCCCTGGAGCTGTTGTCGATCAAATAGGTCAGCGACAGATATTTTGCTTAGACAGTAAATTGGGAGTCACTCGTGGCTAATGGAAAAACTCGCCCGCACGGGCAACGACGAACTTTTGCGCAGGCATTTGCATTGGCAAGTTTCGTTGTACTAAGTAGCCGCGCGGTACTCGCCGGCGAGGTCTGTCCAACGACACAATCACCTGGGACGTTCAGCGATATTGACTTACCGCAGGTACAGTACACACCGGTATCGGTACCATTCGAGATCGCGTTCGAAGTCACCAATTCTCCAATGCCAAGTGGAGAGGTGAGCTTTCGCGTTGTGGTAACACCTTCTGCGAATATTGATGTGCTTAATCTCGATTTCTCGGCAACCGGCAATCTGGCACTTGCCGCAGACCTCGATCAGGAATTGACCGGCTTGGTGGCCGGGGGCATCGTCACAATTGACGCGGCGGCCAACATTGTCGGCGTAGGATCGGGCAGCATCTTGGTCACCGCCCAATCGGGCACTGCAACGCCGTGCGGTGTTGACCAGGAACCCAGCGAAGAGTACGGATTATTCGTACTGGACGACGGGGTAAACGTACTGACCGGCGGCGGTAGCGAACTGGAGCTATCGTTCCAGCGCGTACAGAACCTGTTGGACGCGGGTGAGTTGAGCGAAGAGCAAGCACAACAGGAGGCCGACAGTTTACGCTCGGCTCAAGGTGCACCGAGTGACGACACGGACGCCAGCAAGCCTGCTTTCGTGCGCGGAGGCGGCGTGTCGATTAGCGGAACAGGACGCTGGACCGACGCAAGCGGAGGGCTACACCCCACCCGCAACGTCGAAGTGCGTGCATTCACTTCCGGCTTGTTCGGGCTGAGCGAAGTCGGCGCGACGACCACCGATGCATCGGGCACATTCACACTTTCTTTGAACCCGGACGACTTAGGGGACAGCCCCAGGAACATCACTGTGCGCGTGTTCGCTCGCAACTTCGCAGCCGATCTGCGCACCCCCCCGTCCTGGATTATATTCGGTGCCGACACTTACTTCCGCGAGCGGGTGTTTGCGGATGTCACTGATGGCCAGGTGCTATCTGGCCAAAACTTCACAGTAAACAACACTGGCACCGCAGATCGTGCCTTCAGCATAGCCGATGCGATGATCGTCGGTAGTGACTACATGCAGTTGGTGCAGGGTTCGCGTCTTGATCAGATCGACGTCAACTATCCGAGAGCCGGCACCGGAACCGCATCGTTCTACGACGGCAGTGACATCACCATGCACCGTAGCAAACCGTATGCATGGGATGTGATTTTGCACGAGTACGGCCATTACATCGAAGACGAATTCAATCTCACCGAGCCGGCGGGTGGGCCGCATGCTTGCGCGGAGAACCTGATCATCAGCCGCGGCAAGCGAGACGGTGCGCGTTTGTCGTGGTCGGAAGGGTTAGCTACATACATCGCAATAGCAGCACAGCAGGTGACCAATACATCAGCTTTAGGCGTCCCGAATGCTGGCGACACCCGCTACGACTCGATCAACGCCACCTCCGGCGCCGCGTGGAGTTACGACAATGAGGCGCGTGACTCCTGCAACGGCGTGTCCGAAGGCTCGGAAACCAACGTGTCACGAGCCCTGTGGGATATCGCCGACGGCACAGTCGATGGTGACGATCAAGTCGCACTAGGACATGGCGACATGTGGCGCATTATTCGCGATGCGGGCAGCCATGAGAATCTCTCGGATATCTGGAATGAGATGATAGGTGGTCGGGCTCCGGCGGAAATCGCGCTGATGGGCGCAGCATTCGCGCAGAACGTCGTATCCGCCGAGCTCACCGCCCCGGTTGACGGCGATGTGCTTGGCATGACGCCACCTACCTTTGAATGGCGTAAGAACGGGCTAAACGCATTTCAGGTGCGTTTCTACGATGAGGTATTTACCGAAGTCGGTGTGTCGCCGGAGCTTGGTGATGTTGCCACATGGACGCCAACACAAAGCGAATGGGATGCCATTTCCATGACCGTCGACACCCTATTGTGGGTGGTGGAAGGGCGCAACGACGATTCGCCCGCCACCGGCACATATTGGAGTGGTGCCCGCAAACTGGGCGGCGTCGACTTCGCGTTCGTCATCGACGACACGGGTAGTATGTCCGAGGAGATCGGCGGTGTGCGCTCGGCGTTGTTGAATTTCTTGTCAACGTTCGACCCAGCCTCTACCGATATCTCGTTCCAACTGACCACCTTCAAAGACAATGTGACGGTGCGCGAACCAACCCGCGATTTAGCGCAAATCCAAGCGCAAGTCTCTGCACTTAGCGCTGGCGGCGGATCCGATTGCCCCGAGGAATCGGTTGGCGGCTTGGCGCAAGGCACGCTCGCCATGCGTCGCGCAGGGACGGTGCTGTTCGCCACCGATGCTGACCCCCGCCCAGGCAGTGATCTTACCGGGTTGCTGACGCAAATTCGCAGCACCGGTGCGCGCGTCAACGTTTTGTTGAGTGGTACATGCTCATCGCTTCGCGCTGCGGGTCAGAATGCCGGTGTGAGTAGCATGGAGGACCTGCAACTCACTGACAACAGCTTTGCGGCCGACGGCGGGTTCGAGAACGCGATCGATGCGTTTTCACAAATCGCAACGGCAACGGGCGGCAGCTTCGCATTCGTGCCAGAAGTGAACTTTAGCGCCAGCGGAAGCGTGCGTTACGCGAACACAGCAGAAAACATTCTGTCAGCGGCAACCGGTCCGCGCACAGTGCTGCTGACCCCACCTGTCTTGCATCAAGGTAGTTCCGGAACTGTCACGGTGTTTGGTCAGAACACCAGCTTTACGAGCGACACCACAGCCGCGTTCTCCGGTGGTGGCGTCAGCGTGCTTGACATTGAAGTTGTTGACCCGGTCACCGTGCGTATGCAGGTCAGGGTTGATGAGGGGGTTGAAACTGGCTTTCAAGACCTAACCGTGCAGACTCAGTTCGGCAGCGACACCGAGACCGCACTGGGGCTAGGCGTGCTGGAGATAATCGGCGGCACGTCAACGCCTATTTTGGTGACAGCCAGCCCCGCGACCGCTACTTTAGGCGCGACGACAACGGTTGAGTTGAGTGGTCTCAACACCAACTTTTCTGACGCTCTGTCCACAGTGTCGTTTGGCCCCGGTATCACGGTTGACGCGGTTCGAGTTGGCTCGCCTACATCCTTGCAGGCAGACATCACCGTACAAGAGGATGCCCTTATCGGGTTCTCAACAGTCAAGGTGGATTCCGGCGCGGAAAGTGCTTTTAACTCGGTGACCGATTTCTTCCGCATCGAGTCTAGGCCTGTCTCGATTGGGGCGGTTGCGAATATCGATCTGGACGGAGCGGAGCAGGGTACAACCGTGGAGCTGCAAATCACGGTAGAGGGCATCATGCTGGACCGTGATGCGACCCGTGTCGAGTTTAGTGACATAGGCGTTGATGCCCTCGATGTGCAAGCATGCGAAAATCAAGTGTTAGCAACGGTTAGTGTGGCTCGAGACGCGCCACCAGGCGCACGGGACATCATTGTCCGATCGGGCGGCGAAGAGGCTGTGGCCATCAACGGATTCACTGTGTTCTTCAACGCTAACTCACCGCCGACAGCATCGTTCGCCGAGGACTTGCGCGTCGATGAGTTGACGGCTGTCACTGTGTCAGTCGATGCGACCGACGAAGATGGCGATACCCTTAGTTACAGCTGGAGTCAGACCGCTGGGGTTGATCTGGGGTTGGTGTTTGGCAATGATGCCAGCTTCACGTTTGATGCGCCGGACGTTGAGGCCGATACCGACGTACAGTTCAGCGTCGAGGTGTCGGACGGCGTCGATCAGGCGCAAGCCAGCATCAACGTGACTATCGTTCGCGTCAACAACGCGCCGACACTGTCGCTGGTAGATTCGTTGACGGTTACGGAGGGCGAGACGGTTAACCTGATCGCAACGGGCGACGATGCAGACGGAGATGCGCTTAGCTTCACCTGGGAGCAAACGGACGGGCCGCCGCTGGGCCTTAGCTTCGATGATGCCGCGAGTCAGTCCTTTACGGCACCCGACGTCAGTGCGGATACCGAATACGGATTTACGGTTACCGTCTCTGATGGCGAGGCGCAGGTAACGGCCTCCATCACCCTCACGGTGTCAGCATTGGTCACTGCGACTCAGAGCAGCGGAGGTGGCGGTTGCAGTTATAGCGCAAACGGCAAATTCGATCCGATGCTGCTGTTGCTGCTGGCAGTGGCATTCGTTGGCGCTGCCAGGCGCGGACGACGGGGTGAACCCGTTGGACATGGCAACCTTCATTAAGAGTTGGCATCTTTGCGGGGCGGCGATGCTCGCCGCCTCGCTTTATTGGGGTGCATTGCTCGCATTAGGTATCCCCGCTCAAGTTGAAGCCAGTTGGACATGGCTCCAGGTAGCGCTTGTGGGTTTCGCGTATCCAGTACTTGAGGAAACGGTGTTCCGTGGGCTGTTACAACCAGCACTCCGGCAACAGTTTGATGTACAGTTTTGCGGGCTATCGGCGGCCAACATAGTAACTACAGCCATATTCGCCGTGTATCACTATCCGGATCATGGCATCGCCCACGCGGCACTGGTTGTTGTGCCGTCGCTTTACCTTGGCTACGTCATGGACCGCACGAGTAAACTAGGTCTGTGCATTTTCTTGCACGCACTGTTCAACCTGGGCAACCTCGCGGTTTGGAATCGCTGGGACCAGTGGCTTAGTTAACGGTTGAAGACACTGTCTCCCCTACCCTACCTACTCAGACTCGAAACGAAGTATCAAGGCCTTCCAGAACGTCGTTGCTTGGCGTTTTTCTGACAACACGCCTAGGCCATCTGAACTGAAAAACCAAACCTTTCGACGAAGGTAAGTTACTGCTTGGTTAGTTGCATGGGTGAGCAACTGGGCGCACACTTGAAATTCGACCGACCCTTTGCATATTGATTTCTAAGCGAACAGCCGATGATCAAGGTTTTTCTGAGCTCCACCAGCCGCGACCTTCAGACGCATCGAGACGCCGTCGCGGCGGCGATTGGTAAACTGCACAACTTTGTCTGTATTCGAATGGAGGACTTCGGCGCCGTCGACGACACACCCGCAAGCTACGACAGCGCACGGGTGAAAGAAGCAGACATACTGGTCGGGCTCCTGGCGCACAACTACGGCAGCAGCCCGCCCGGTGATAACGCCTCGTTTACCGCGTGCGAGTACGATGCAGCAGTCGCCGCTGACATCCCTAGACTGATGTTTATCACCCCAGAGGACTTCGAGGTACCCGACGCGCCAACCGAAACCGACGTGTTGCGTGATCGGCAGCAAGCGTTTCGTGCGCGGGTAGAAGCCGATCGGGTAGTTGCACGTTTTACGTCTCCGCCGGATCTTGCGAGCGATGTGCTAGCAGCACTCAGCAATTGGGTCACGCAACGGCATGTCTCCAACTATCTCGCAATTCCACAAAACCGCTACCGGGACGGGATCTCGCCCGGGGCATTGCTGCGGGGTGATTACGGGGTAGTCCCATTCCATGGTCGCGAAGATGAGTTGCAAGGCTTGCGCGACTGGGCCGAAACGTCCGATACCTGGGGGGTGCGCCTGTACACCGGCCCCGGCGGCATCGGCAAAACCCGCCTGGCCGTCGAGTTTTGCAAACAGCAGCAGGATCAGCGGTGGCTCGCTGGCTTTCTCGATCACCGACACCCAAGCCCCCCACCCAATGGCATTTCGCGGCTGTTTGGCCACCGTCGCGACCTGCTAATCGTACTGGACTATGCAGAGACTTGCCGCGACCTGCTGCATGAGGTTATGCGGGGCATGCTTGATCGTCCAAACAGCCGCACCCGTCTGCTCCTGCTGGCGCGCGGCGCGGGCGATTGGTGGGACGAGATACTCAGCGCAGGCGATGGCGTTGGCGAATTATTGCGCGGCAAGGCGACCCAGCGCGCGGCATTGTCGGCATTGGCGCTGGACGTAAAAGATCGGCGACGCTCCTTCCACATCGCGGCGGAGGCCTTTGCGAAGGCACTCGGCAAACTCGTGCCGAACACCGAGCCCGCTGACTATGAAGCGAGTTATTTCGATCGCGTATTGCTGCTGCACATGACTGCGTTGGCGGCCGTGGATGGGGTTGAGGTGAAGGGCGAGGACGGCATCTTGGACGTCATGCTGGATCGTGAGCGTCGATTTTGGCGTAATCTCGCGGCCACACGGGAGTTACCAAAGACGCTCACCCGCGGCATAGAACGCGCCATGGCCACGATCACCCTCGGCGGGGGTGCAGACGATGTGCGCGAAGCCGTGAACATCGTCAGGCGCCTGGAATTCTTTCACGAGCAGCGCTCCGATGTTCTACACGCAATCGTGGAATTGCTGCATGACAGTTACCCTGGGGATAAATGGATCGAACCGTTGCAACCCGATCTTCTGGGCGAGCACCTGGTGGAAGCGGCGCTCGACACAGATGCCGATGAACTTCTGACTCTGGTATTGGGGCCAGAGCAACCGCTCACCTGACACCAAAACCGTGGACCACCATGCCGCGATATCAATCCTACAGCGCGTGGCCGCCAGAAAGCCAAAGCGCGCGGAGTTTCTGATTCAGGCGATTAGGCATCGACACAGCCTGTTCGCGACAGCGGTAGCACTGGCGCCGAGCTTCGACCCGGAAACGCTCGACAACGCACTGAGCGCGGTGGCCGAATCGTGGCCGGACAAGTACTGTTTGCGTTACCATAACGAACTTCCGCAAAACACTGTTTCGCTGCGGCGTACTGCGACAACGGTCACCCGCAAGAGTTTTTGTTTTCTCGAAACAATGCGCGAGCATCCCCTGTTTGATGAGAACTACGCCGTTATTGGTTGCAATTATGCGGCCCGACTGCGAGAGGACGGGCGAAACGCCGAAGCCCACACAATCGCGCTCAAGGTAGTGGGACACTTTGTTCAGCGGGACAAACCCATGCTCCCGGTCGAACAGCGGCGATATGCAACGGCGCTGTTCACACTCGGCGTTACCGCTGAAGCGCAGGGGTTGCACCGAGACGCTGCGCGGACGAATAAGAAAACGGTGTCGATCTACCGCGGATTACCCGCTGCGTTGCATTCCAAGCACCAGAGCGATCTTGCGAACGCGCTGAACAACCTAGCAGGAAATCTGTTTGGGTTGGGCGAGCATCATGCGGCACTGGACAATGTTCAGGAGGCCATCGTGATTTTTCGAAAGCAAGACCTACGGGATCTGATCGATCGTTACAGGCTCGCATCTGCGCTGGGTGTTGAAGCAAACATACTGGTCGCGTTAGGCCGCCACGCCGAAGCATTGCCCGCCGCGCAGGAAGCCGAACAGGTGTTCGGGGTCCTGCACGAGGACAGACCCATTCAATTCAAGCCGCAGTGGGCACAGGCGTTGACGAATCTCGCCATGGTTCACCAGCGACTAAGTCAGCCCGCACAAGCAGCCCAGTGGATGGAGATCGCCGCCGAGACATTCAATGCACTGCTAGCCATCCACCCTGCGGCGTTTCGTTTCGAGCATGCCAGAGTCCACGAGGGTTTGGCGGCGGCGAGGTTCAATATAGGTGACTACGCGGCAGCGATCACCGCTGCGCAGGTGGCGTTGGAGGATTACTTGCACCTTGCTATGGCCGATCCGGCCCGGTTCTCCGACAATCTGGTGCAAGGGTTACGCGCGCTGCTCACGTACTTCGCACGGCAGGCAGCTAACGGATCGCAGGACTTCCTGTCTGACACGCTCCGGGGAATCGTAGCCCAGACCGACGAGGCATCTCGGCCAATGCTGCTGGATGCAGTAGAGCAGTTGAAGCGGGCACCGGCGGAGCCGGATCAGACGTTGGCGTCAACGAATGGCACTGGCGACGGCGGGCGACATGACACCTAAACAGGCGCTAACGATACTGACCCGGATTGCGGCGCGCCATCCCGAGCGCATCACGTCGGTGCGCCAAGCACTCGGTGGTGAGCGCCTTGCGTTACACGCCTCGAGCGCACTTGAGACCGCCATAGAGACAGGGGATCCGATTGGGAGAGTACTGGCAGAGCGTCTCCAGGAAGTGCCCGACCTAAGACTGGCGAGCTCATTGCGCAGCGCGATACCGATAACAACCGAGGCGCTCAGCGAACTCGCTATTACTGTGGCACAGCAACTTGTGGATGAGGCCGAGGAATGGGTCACAGCGGATGCCGCTCAGCAAGTCCTTCGCGTCCGGCTGCGGAACGATTTGATCAGTCGCCTGCTCAACGCGGGTATGGGGACACAAGCGGTCGCACCGGCGGAGCGAAATGTTGCGCAGGCGCAGGTGCTGGTCGATAAGCGTGATATCCGATCTCAGGAACATTTAGCCGGCGCGCTGAACATGCTCGCGGCGACACTCTCCAACCTCCGGCGCCACGAGGATGCGCTGGTTGCAGCCCAGCGCTGCTTCGATATCTACCGAAGCTTAAGCGAACACGACCCCGAAACGTACGCGTTTAGCTTTGCGGATGCAGCGAACGATCTGGCGAGCAACCAGCACGACAACGCTGATGCAGCGGCGGCCCTCGCGACGGTTGATGAGTCATTGTCCGTGCGCCAGCGCCTGTACGATCGCCAACCCGCAAGGTTTGCGAGAGACTTGGCGCAGTCGCTAAACACGAAAGCGTCCATCCTGAGTGACCTGGGCCGGCTTCCCGAGGCACAAAGCGCAGCCGAGCAATCAGTCGCGTTGTTCAGCGATTGCTTCGAACTGGCACCTGATACGTATCGCGCAGACCTGCTGAACAGCCAGCGCACGCTCGCCACGGTGTTTGGTGATCAGGAAATGTTTGAGCGGGAGTTGGCGTTACTACAGGAGGTTGTAAACTCACTGGAGCACGCTTACGCACAACGTCCACTTGCCTTTCTAGAGGATCTGACCCAAGCGCGACAAAACCTGGCGATCGCACTGGATCAGCTTGAGGGCTCTGGGTCCGCCTTGAATTACATGAATATGGCGATAGAGGGCTACCAACGCTTGCTCGCGCGCGACGGGCAAGGATCCCGGAGCGATTTGATTGGGGCCTACTACACAGGCGCACGTATTGCGCTGCATGCTGGCGCTCATGACACCGCAGTGCGGTGGGGAGAGCAGGCCCTGGTCGAGCTGCGTGCACAACCACTACGACCACAAATCCTGCACCTCACTCAGTGCCTGAAAGCATCCTGCAATCTGACCGAGGTTTTGGTCATGGTTGGGCGAACGAATCGCGCGCTCGATATCGCGGAACAAGCTGTCGCGATGATCTGCACGTGCGATCCTACGCATCGGCAGGCGCGGCCGAAAGAACATCTTACCGTCAAAATGAACTTGGCCCTGGTCCACGACGCACTGGGTGACGGCGCAGCATCCATCAAGGCCGCGCGAACGGCGGCGCAGCTGTTACCAACATTGGACGCGGCACAGAAAGCGGCGATCGGCCCGTTGTATCAGCAAATTGAGCGCTTGCCGAGGGAGCTGTCGCAGAAGTTCGGGATATCCTGAGTACTCTGTTGGGAGCGTCCACAACGCCGGTGTTCTGCGCATGGTAACGACCGCGCCCGTAGGACCGTCCGGTAAAGCGTACCCGGCCGACGTTACCCCTTGCCCACTATCGCGCCGTAGGCTGCGAACGCCTCCTCGACAGCGTGCTCGTCCAATCCATAATCTTCAAGCGTGTAGGCGTGTCCGTGGTGCTTTCCGCTTTTCTTCTGCCCGGCGATGTAGGCGGCCATCGCATCACGAGCGCCAGGCGTCAGCTCCCGGTCGGCGGCCGCGTAAACCCGCTCAGCACACCCCATAGGATCGGCCAGCAGCTGCGGATAGTCGATGTCCACGAAACGCTCGGCAGGCAGCTTTGCACGCGCCGTCACGTTGCGTGCGACTACCTCGGTGAGGTACCGCAGTGCCAGCGCGCCGACCCGCTCGTTATCGACATTAAGCATCAGCGGCTTGTAGGCCGCAGCCAGCAGGCTACTTAGCGATGCGGCGCAGGGCCCAGCGTCTCGATTCTGCTGCACGATGACCGCATCAGGGAACACTTCGTAGATGGCGTCCACCGCACAGATGAGGAAGGGATTCTTTAACACCCAGAACTGCCCAGGATACCACCACTGCAACAACCGAACCTGGTCGGCGTAAATACGGCACGCCTCCACCCACTGCTCATGGGTACGCCCCGTCAACCAGTCCAGATAACTCGTCACCGGCCCGTAGAACATATAGCTATGCGAGAGCATGGTGGCCTCAAGGAGACCCCAGCACTCCTCGGGTAGATCGACGCCGGAAGGATGGATGGTCTCCAACGCGGCGCTGAATCGTTTGCGCGCCGCGATGGCCTTACGTGAGAGTGCGACGCGGTAGTCCTGCTCAAAGTACGCGGGATCCCCGCGCAGCGCAGGCTCGGCGGGCGGCGCAAGCATCGCCTCCCAAAGGCGAGTCGCGCGAGCCGCCGGGTCCTGTGCCAGCAGGCGATGGAGAAACGTAGTTCCAGTGCGGGGCGGAGCGATGAGAAAAACCGGGCGGGTGATTTGTATCTCACTGATCTCGGGATGGCGCGCCATATACTGACGCAGCCGCACCCGTTTGATCAGGTTTTGCACTAGCAGGCGCTGGGCGCGACTGCGCCCAATGAAGTGCAGCTCCGTGCACTCGGCAAGGCTATCGCACAACGCATGTAGTGCTTCACCGTCCAGGTACCCGACATCATCCTCGCCGGTTTCTCGCGCAACCCAGCTAAGCAGGGTGGCGACGTCGAACGGAGGGGGCGCCTTTACCCGTTTAGGGTCATTTTTCGCCATTCTCGACTCCTTCAATGGCGGCGAAGTATGCGGGAATAGCTCAACAAATTCCAGGAGACACGTGGCAGTTTTGGGCACTGCTGCAGGAAAATCGCAACTGCACCAAAGTTCTAGGCAGCACAACAGAGTTTGCGGACATGGTAGCTCGAGCTTGCCAGCGACTGGGAGGCTGGTGCGGCTCTGGCGCGCCTCAAACTGAAGACACGCCAAAGCCACGTTTGCCAGCACCCTCGATCGGTTTTCGCTCAGGCGAGATCGAACCGGTCGAGGTCCATCACCTTGCTCCAGGCGGCGAGGAAATCGCTGACGAAGCGCGCCTCGCCATCGGCACAAGCGTACACTTCAGCCAGCGCACGCAACTGCGAGTTCGAACCGAAGATCAGGTCCACCCGGCTGCCGGTCCACTTGACTTCACCGGTCCGGCGGTCACGACCGGTAAACACCGAATCATCCTCGCCATCGGAGGACCAGGTGGTGCTCATGTCGAGCAAGTTGACGAAGAAGTCGTTGCTCAAGCTTTGCCGCCGGGTGGTGAACACCCCCAGATCGGATCCATCGTAGTTCGCACCGAGTACTCGCAGTCCGCCCACCAGCACCGTCATTTCGGGTGCGCTGAGGTTAAGCAATTGGGCCCGGTCAACCAGCAGCTCTTCCCCTGACACTGCGAAGGCGGCGCGCTGGTAGTTGCGGAAGCCGTCGGCAGCCGGCTCAAGCGGAGCAAACGACTCCTCGTCCGTCTGCGCCTGGCTGGCATCGGTGCGACCGGCTGAGAATGGCACCGTCACCGTGTGACCAGCCTTGCTCGCTGCCTGTTCGATAGCGACGTTGCCGGCTAATACGATCATGTCTGCCAGCGACACCTGCCGCGTGCCCTGAGAGTTGAAGGCCGAGCGCACGTCTTGCAGCGTTGCCAGTACGCGGGCGAGCTGATCAGGTTGGTTGACCGCCCAGTCTTTCTGCGGCGCAAGGCGCACGCGGGCACCGTTGGCGCCGCCGCGCATATCCGAGCCGCGGAACGTCGAGGCGGATGCCCAGGCGGTGGAGACTAGCTCCGAGACGCTCAGCCCGGACTGCGCGATCGAGGCTTTGAGGGTAGCGATGTCTTTGTCAGTGATCGGCTTCTCGCCGGCCGCCGGCAACGGGTCCTGCCAAGTGAGTTCTTCCGCCGGGACGTCCACGCCCAGATAACGCGAGCGCGGACCCATGTCGCGGTGGGTGAGCTTGAACCAGGCGCGTGCAAAGGCATCTGCGAACAACGCCGGATCTGCGTGGAAACGACGCGAGATCGCTTCGTAATCCGGATCCATGCGCATAGCCAGATCGGCCGTGGTCATCATGAGGGTCACGGGCTTACCCGCGCCGTCGACCTGTGGTGCGTGATGCGCTTCGGCGAGGTCAACGGGCTCCCACTGGTTCGCGCCGGCCGGGCTCTTGGTCAGCTTCCATTCGTACCCAAACAACATATCGAAGTACGCCATGTCCCAAGTCGTCGGGGTGGGGGTCCAGGCACCTTCGATACCGCTGGTGATGGTATCCACGCCCTTGCCGGAAGCATGACTGCTCAGCCACCCCAGGCCCTGGGCCTCAATCGGCGCACCCTCCGGCTCCGGCCCCACTTGGTCGGCATCGCCGGCGCCATGCGCCTTGCCGAACGTGTGACCGCCCGCGACCAGCGCGACCGTCTCCTCATCGTTCATCGCCATACGGCCGAAGGTCTCGCGAATATCCCGCGCAGAGGCGAGAGGATCAGGCGTGCCGTTCGGCCCTTCCGGGTTCACATAGATGAGGCCCATCTGCACGGCCGCCAGCGGATTTTCCAGCTCACGGTCCCCGCTGTAGCGATCATCGCCCAGCCAGGTGTCTTCGGCACCCCAGTAGATGTCCTTTTCCGGCTCCCACACGTCTACGCGGCCGCCGGAGAATCCAAATGTCTCAAAGCCCATGGATTCCAGGGCGCAGTTGCCGGCCAGGATCATCAGGTCGGCCCAGGAGATCTTGTCGCCGTACTTCTGTTTGATCGGCCACAGCAACATCCGGGCCTTGTCCAGATTGCCGTTATCCGGCCAGCTATTGAGCGGAGCGAACCGCTGAGTACCCGTTCCAGCGCCTCCACGGCCGTCGGCGGTGCGGTAGGTGCCTGCACTGTGCCAGGCCATCCGGATAAAGAGGGGTCCATAGTGACCATAGTCGGCTGGCCACCAATCCTGAGAGTCGGTCATCAGCGCATGAAGGTCTTTCTTCAGCGCCTCCAGATCGAGGCTCAGGAAGGCGGCAGCGTAATCGAACTCGGGCCCCATCGGGTTTCCGCGAGCGGACTGCTGATGCAGGATATCCAACCGTAACTCGTTGGGCCACCACGCCTTATTAGAAGTGCCCCCACCTGCCGTATGTTTGGTCGCGCCCGCCGAGAACGGGCATTTGCCTGAGCTTTCCATATCTAGATCCTTTGCATGAGGTCCCGTAAATTTCGATAAGAAAATTCTAGGCAAGCCCTGTCATAGAGGGAAATACATATTTCCTACTCAGTTGATACCTTCAGTCTATCACTGCACCGTTGATACAGCTCCAGCAAAGAGACCACGCGTGTACTTCTCTTAGCGTCCGATTGGGTGTAGGCGCGTGCCATGAAACACTAGCTCTTGGTTGATTGCCATAATTGAGCATTATTGTGTCAGAACAATCCCATCTTCCCTCGCTATTGTTTCAGGATCGCAAGTTAACTGGTGGGTTGGGGCAATGGGGCAACGATATCTCTGGAGTTTTCATTCACTTAGTGCGACGCGGCAGGTGCTGAAACTGACTGCTTTCGTTTTGACGTCAATTGCCGTTTCATTAGTAGCGTACTCCGTATTTCTCCATCAAAAGCTACCCGGCATTGACGAGCTCAAACTAACCACGCACGAAAGTACCCAAAGGACTTTACGATACGGAGAAATACCCAGCAGTGTAATTTCCGCCTTTGTGGCTGCAGAGGATAAACGCTTCTTTGCGCATAGCGGCGTAGACTACGTCGCTGCACTAAGGGCTTTCGCGCTCTTTGTGCAAGCTGGAGAACCTGTCAGCGGCGCAAGCACAATTACAATGCAACTCGCGAAAAACCGCTTCCTTGGATCCGAAAAGACGTTCAAGAGAAAACTATCTGAGCTCTTGCTTGCGCTAAAGCTCGAGAAGAAATTCGGCAAGATGGAAATCATCGAGTCGTACCTCAGCATCATCTACTTTGGCAATGGTTCCTACGGCGTAGAAGCTGCGGCAATGCAGTACTTCGGAAAGTCACTAAAAGAGCTCAATCTATCCGAAACGGCTGTCTTGGCGGGCATTCCTAAAGCTCCGTCACAGCTCAATCCCATCGTATCGCCGAAGGCTGCACTTGCAAGGCGAGATCACGTTCTTGAAAGAATGCTAGATGGTGGGTTCATAGATCAAGCGCAATTCGATCAGGCCACGTCTATGAGCCTCTAGGTGTGAAACTCCGAATCTTGCTTGACGGTCGGCGGGCCTATTCGTCGCCCGGCTGTTTGACCGGAATCAGCTTAGCGGCTTCTTCCGCACTGATGGCTTCAACCCGCAGTGTCCATCGGGCGAAACTGGACTGAATGGCAAATTGAAAGCGCCCGCTTTCCTCGAACAGCTTGTACCCGCCGCCCGCACTGTTCGTCCTGAGCACGCGCCCGACAAGTCGCCCGGTGGTCGCTTCGCGCAGATCCATATCGAAGCCGAGGTCACGGTGGTAGTCGGTGCGCACAACCCAAGTGAGGAGCCAGGGCGCCTTCACCGCAAAGGCGCGTGTGACGGATCCGCCTTCACCACTGAACTCCGCCACCACGTCTGCGGCCGCAGTGGACGGCACGGCAAGGACGAGGAGCAGTAATGCGGTTCCGATACGTGTCATAACGAGTCTCCGGCGCCGGTCCACCCGGCATTGCGTTAAGCGCTTTGTGTGCTGTCACTAAATATCGTGCAACAGGGACGACAACACAAGGGTTTCGAAACTCCCGCCGCGCGGGAGAATGAAGTGCCCTATGGGAACCACGTTCCGGGTACCGCTTTTTTAACGGCGTATCAAAGGGCCGGGCGGGCGTAGTGTCGCTCCGGAAATGGCTCCCTTCGGTCCGCTTTATTTTCCTCCGGACACTACGCCCACCCGGCCCCCTCAGGCGACATGGCAGGACTACCACCTGAAGTTTAAGAACAAGAAGCGAGACAGTCCGGGGCTAAGGGCTACGCGAAAATGAGTCCGGTGCGATCCCACCTGGCCCGGGGGTTGGAAAGAAGGACTCTTTCATCACCGGCAGATCTAGAAAATCTACAGCACCACTACCTGTGATAATTCAGACCCGACGTACAGTCACTGTCTGGATTGATCGAGACAAGAGGTCGCTTTACACTCAATTGCTGCCGTTTGCCTGGCAAAGCATCGGACGACAGCAAACGACCCAAGGCGGACGTGAACACTCTTAATATTGTCAAGCAATCGCATCCCCGCTAAGAAGAGGACATCCCACATTCCAGTGAGAATAGAGAACGGTCGCGCCACTCGAGTGACCATAAATTCGTTAGATTTAGGCCGTGAGGCTACCTTAGGTTTCCTCGCTACCATCTTCGCCTACCACTGGACGACTTGTCGTTTCCCTCGATGTCGTTTTGGCATCATAACGCTTGGCCATTTCTTCCATCATGTTGTCAAGCTGAGAGCGAGAGAAATACCGTCCGCTTGATATTACTGCGGCGATTTTTCGCGTGTTGGATATGTCGGCTACAGGATTCGCATCCAAGAGAAGAAGGTCCGCGCGCTTTCCAACTTCCACGGTGCCACGATCTGTCGAGACTCCAAGCCATTGAGCAGCAAGATTTGTATCCGCGTACAGGATGTATTTACTCGGTAACCCAGCTTCTCTCAGGGCTTCGAATTCGTCATGAAGCGAAAAGCCCGGTGCGATTCCGGGAACGACCGAATCTGTACCCGGAATGACCGGGACACCGCCGTCAACGAATGCCTTCACGAGTTTACGGTTAAACTCGACGACTGCTTCTACCATTGCGGCGCGTTCGGGCGTCGGGTTCTTGTAGCCGTTTCGATCAATCCACAACTCTCGTGTTAACGGATGAAGGTACTTCAGTTCTGGACGACGCCCGAGAGTCGAGAAATCTCGCATCTGCTCTGCGATTCGTTCATCCAATGTAAGCGTCGATGTCAACCAAGTTCCAGCTTGCTTGGCGAGCGCAACGTAGCGATCGATATTTTCCGCTGCGAGCGATACTTCTGGTGATTGATAGGCAAACTCTTCGGCGTGAACAACCATGTCAAAGCCTCTTCGAATAAATTGCTCCGTCGCGTCCGCGCGACGGCCAGGAATATGCCCAATAACGCGCATTCCCCGCTTCTTCGACTCGTCCACAATTGCCTCAAAAGTTGCATGGTCGAGGCCGCTGTAAGTTTTGATGACATCGTAACCTTCCGCTTGTATGTCTCTAACTGTTTGGCGACCGTCAGCCGGCGTTGCCGCGGTGCGTGTAAATCCGATAGGCCAAATTGGATCTCCGCCATCAATCATCGCGGCAAGTGTCATGTGCGGCCCGAGAACGCGCCCGCTTTCGATCGCGGTACGCTGCCCGATGGCTTCCGACATTCCCCCCATATTCAATATTTGGAGTACGCCATTTGCGACATATGGTAGAAAAATGTCCGTGTCGGTGATATCTCCATTTGATATGTCATCCCGGCCCAGCAAGAGTCTCATTAGGCGTTCGTTTTCTACATGGACGTGCATGTCCGTCAAGGAGGGCATCAGCCATTTGCCCGTACCGTCGACTCGCCGTATGCCCGCTGGTGAACTAGCTTCGCCGGACAGGAAAATAGAACGTATGCGACCGTTCTCCAGAATTACGGTCGCGGATCCGAGAACGGCGTCCGCTGTGGTCATCGTTAGAACGTTCACATTCTCGATCGCGACCGGCTCGCCAAAAACCCAAGGACTGGTAATCTGTGCTGGCGCCAACGGTTGCGAGTTCACTGCGAATTCACTCGCCTTGACTGGGAATGCGAGAACAAAGCAAGCGACAACTGAGATATATGCAAACTTCATGATGTAATCGATCTAGACGTGAGACGTGCGTTTTCGATTCCCAAGGAGTAGTTCAAAACACTCCGCGTTCTTACGAGCGCTGATCTTGGTCGGAGTCGCAGTTTTACAAGTTGACGCCTTGAAGTGAGGTATATGCGCATGCCATACATCATAGTGTAATTCCTTCCTTACTTTTTCGCGAAATTGTCAACTCTAGATTAATGTACACCAGATACATGCGAAACACGTTTCGGATGCAGGCGCACAAATAGTTGGCCCCCGTCACGCGTTTCAGCGGCTGCTGTTGGCCGTTTGCCGACGATGAGTTGAAGCTAAATCTTGCTGTTTGAGAGTCTGCTGTCGGGAAAAGGCAACGTTCAGGGCGCGATCTGGTCAGACACTGTCTGTCAGATCAAGCACCGACTGTTACAACTACCGTTGTTAACACCGAGCGATTCTGTCGTACTGTAACTACCGTCTACCTCGGTCCACTCCGTTCGGGCTAGAGGATGGATTCCAATCAGCAGGTCTACTGTGCTATTTGCGTTAACGTCGCCGACACTGATCTCCCCACCTGGCGCTCAAGGCGAATCCGTTCGGCTGCAGGAATGTCTCTCTTGTTCGCCGCCGTCTCAGCGGCCGGGTGGGCGTGGTGTCCGGAGGAAAATAAAGCGGACCGAAGGGAGCCATTTCCGGAGCGACACTACGCCCGCCCGGCCCCCTCGCGATCACCCTAATCGTGAGACTTCTCAAGTTCGTAGAACGTAACCTGATCAAAATCCGCCTCGTCCCCGGAGTTATTTTGCGTATAAGCGCCGGCCTTGAAATACATCCACTCATCCGGAACATCATAGCCACTGTTCTGTTGCCGCATATCCACATAATTGTGGCCAATGATCGGCCCCGTGCTGTCACCGCGCCTTACAATGACATCAATGCGAGCATCCCGTTGCTTGATCTCGTAGGAAAAAATCTCATCCAGTGCAATGCCATTCTCCGGATTCGCATCATCAGCAGGCGCATTGTCCAGGTTGCTATTCACCGGACCAAGCACCGAAAAATAGATGTCGTCCGAGTCTCGGATCTCATGCGCCAGGTAAATAAACCCGCGCCCGTTTTCAGGAAACTTTCGATAATATAAGCGTGCAGGCTCATCGCCTTGCGCGTGAATTTGCCCGATGATCACCCGGCCGACCTGATTGCGATCCCCCGTTTCGGTCACGTGGTTAACCGCGAGCGTACCGCGCAGCACACCGTTACGTCCCCCTACCACTATTCCAGGATCCGGTTGATATCCCAGTATCCAGTTATTCTGGTTCACCCCCTGGGTACTGATACTGGTATTGCCTCGGCGCAGCATTTCGCGCAGCTCCGAGCGCACGAAGCTTGTGTTAGCGGATGTCTTGGCACCGCCAACGGTGGAGCGAAATACCATGCCGCCAGAAGGGCCGGTGAAGAAAAACCCATCCGTAAATCCATCGTCCAGGTCACTTTCACTAGCACGATCGGAACGATCGTCGCCATCGAGATCCGCTGGCGTATCCAGCGCCCAGCTGATCAGTTCAAAGTTTGATCCTGGTGATTCTGTGGGGTCAAGCGCAAAGTCTGCTGCCTCTACATTCGCATTCTCGAAAACCGCCGTGTCCGTATCAAGGGTACAGCCAAATGCGGTGGCTTCAATAATCGCATTGTTTGAATTGATGGAATTACCGAAACTTTCTATACGAATAAACTGCGCTGGCGTATCGGGCGTATCATATCGCTCGAAACTTTGGGTCTCACCAGAGGATTGTTGATCGCTCAGTAATGAATCAAAATCCACCCCATCAACGGATGCAAAAACGCGGAACGAGGCAACGCGTTCATCGCCCTCAAACCAAGCGATTCCAACTTCCCGGACCAAGTGCCGCGCACCCAGGTCAAAGGTGATCGTTATTGCATCACCCGGCGATTCCCAACGCGAAGCAGAATCCAGGCTATCATCAATAGCCCGCTCCGGACCGTTTCCTGCGGGGCTCTGGCCGTTGTCCGTCGCAGCAATCACGTTGATGAGGTTATTGCCGGTGCACGATGTCTCCAACACGGGCGGGGCTGGCGTGGTCGGCGTACTGCCGCCGGTCGCGCCTGATGACCCACCTCCGCCACATCCCGTGACAGCAAGCAGGCAGGCGAGCCAACTGGCTCGATAGTTCAATCTGCTTGATTTACGTATCAAAGGGCTTCTGCCTCGTATCAATTCCCATGCGAGACAATACGAACGTCATCAGCATAGCCAAATGTTCCTGCATCAGGCACACCAGGTGCCGTAATGCTTATATCATCCACCCACAATTCTGAGTCATCTTGTGCCTCGCTCTGGTCAGGTGTGCTGGCCAGCACATTGTTAACGTCATACGTAACAAACAAAGTCAGGCCAGACTGTGCCCCCGAATTAAACGTAAATGTATCAAGTAAGAAATTATCTTCTTCAGATTCCGGCGCGCCAGCCGCCTCTAAGGCCTTATAGTCAAGCACCTTACTGGCCAGAACATTTATTGTTCCCGCTTCATAAACGCCAACGGTAGCAGTTACGTCCGTTCTATCACGCTTATACAGAACAAAGGCCGAGAGCGTGTACTGCGTGTTTGGCACTATGCCCGTCAGGTCCTGGGTGACGCCTTGGCCCCCGACTTCTCCGCTACCCGCATTAAGTCTGAATTTCAAAGCCCCGCTAGAGCCAGTGGCCGAATTTCCTGTTGTCTGTACTTGTCCTGTATTTCCACTGGATTCGCTGACGGTCCAGTTCGGGTCAGAGGAATTGCCGGTAAAGTCATCAAAGCTCGGGTCTGCAATCGCTACATTTGTCTCAATCGTGCCATCTAATGCGATCGAGACTACTGCGCTGCCTGAGCTTGTTGTATCAAAGCGCAAAGTGCTAAGCCGGTAGTCCGAATTGGAGTCATCCACGCGAGCCGTGTCGCCGCCACTGCTCACGCTAAGCTCTACTGGCCCCTTGGTGAAGGCCGTCAAAGTGTAAGTTGTGTTGGGCTCCAGGGCGACATTCTGGGACAGCGACCCCGCCTCAGACACCATCGCTGTGGGGCCAGAGAATATGTCACTCGCGCTGGTTGTCACCGTCGCTGGGGAGGTAAAGGCCCAGCCATCTGTCGCATCAAATCCAGGGTTTACAATATCAACTCGTCGCACATACCCCTGACTGAAATCAGGGCGATAATTCATCGGGCCGACGTCATCAGATGTTATTAACCCCTTGGTTATCGCGGGCGTCGGGAGATGATCCGATCCACTTTGCGTATCGCCTGTCCTCGTATTGCCATCCATGTCATCACTGATCGCCGCGAACGATCCAATATCCGCTGCGCTATCCGCGGCAACACTTAGCGCATCTGCAGGCCGCGACACACCCAAGCCGTCTTCCGTCATGGCGATGTCCCCGTCAACAAATCCGCTGGCACTGGTAATACTGGACTCGTCTGAAAATGATTGCCCGAAGACGTAGTTGCCGGTATAAGACGAATTGGCGGGCAAGCCTTCGTCTGCAAATGTGATGATCGGACCGATGGCATCATCAATGATGTTATTGACGAAAAAGACATCTTCAGGATTATTGCTCTGATTGCCCCCATTTACGTTGAGGCTATTCACGCTATCGACAACCGTGTTGTGGGCAATCAAAACATTGAAAACATCCTGGTAACCATTACTGGTCGATCCGTTGCTGTTGTGAATGACAATGCCGCCGTGAAAACGGGTATTTATATACCGTGCGCCTTCTATGTAATTATTTATGACCCGGTGTCCGTCATCGATAATGCGAAGCCCGCCCGCATAAGGATGACCATCGCCCATGATAAAATTCCCTTCGATTGTGGCGTTGGCCCCGTGGCGTGTGGTGAGAGAACCATAGCTATCGCGGATAGTATTGTTGGCGATTACATTGTTACCCGCCTTGTTGGAGATAACCTCGGCTTCTCCGTCAATGCGTTCAAAGTAGTTGTATTCAACCAGCACGTCACTATCGAAAGCATGGCCTTCGCTGGTGCCGATACGAATGGCTTCATAATCGTTGTCGCTACCTTCGGCATAGGCTTTGCCGTCGGTTGGGGGACGGTCGCCGAAATAGTTATGATCAATGATCGTGCGGCTTATGGGGATGTCTGCCGCCGTGCCGCCGTCGGGAATTTCACGGTTTACAGTTAACAGCGCGCCCGTATTCTCCTTGCCAGCAAACCAGCTATGATCGACGCGGTTGTCGACGCCGTAGATGTTAAGCCATTTCCCGCTACTATCGCTTTGCAAATCTATGACGGCGATTTCGGTAATGCGGCAGTTGTTGCAGAAATCTCCGCCGCTGCCGTTGCGTGTTTGCAGAAAATCAGAACTGGCGGTCTGCCCTCCTTTAAACACAAGGCCTTGCAGCACGGCGTAACTGCCGCTCATACGCACAGAGGTTTCGCCAGTGATCACGGCCTCACCTGGCGTTTGCGCCGCGATAGTGATTGGCGAACCCGACGTGCCTGCACCGCCAAAATCAAGCTCAAAGTCGCCATATGCACCATCAGCAAGACAAAGCGTTGTTCCTGCCGCCATGGTGCGCGTCGCATCATCGGCCAAGGCTTCGGCATCTGTGTAAACTACGTCGCAACTTACATCGGGCACGCTATCTATACCTCCCAATGTACCGCGCGGAAAGTTACCAGCAGAGGAGGAGGGCGCGCCTGTGACAGACGCTGTCGGCGAAGAGGTCTCATCTCCGCTAAATCCATCATCATCGGTGTAGGTAGCGTTTACGGTGATTGCGCTGCCTTCATCTTCAGCCACTAGCGTATAGCTGCTTTCAGAAGCGCCCATAATTGCGGTGCCATCGCGACGCCACTCGTAAAGCACATTGGAAGCGGATACGCCATTCGCATCTGTCACCACCGCTGTAAGCACTTGGCCAACCTGGGCCGTCCCCGTGATCGAAACGCTGCCGGGGCTATCCGTAGCCGGGATATCTGCAATATTGGCCGTTTGGGCTGAGGTTACATCCTCGCTAAATCCGTCTTCATCTGTATAGGCTGCATTTACAGTCAAAGGAAAGCCCACGTCACTTTGCACGGCGGTCCATGTAGAACTTGTGGCGCTCGGGATGTCCATCCCGTCCCTGCGCCATTGATAGCTGATTACCGAGCCATTTATGCCGTTTCCATCACTTACTGTTGCAGTCAAAACCTCATCACGTTGCAATGTCCCGCTTATCGTGATGCTGCCAGCTTGATTGACGGGAGTAGTAGTGCCACCACTGCCATTGCCGCCCCCACCACCAGAACCGGATCCGCCACACGCCGCTAAAG
>CBDUQI010000028.1:0-38865 GCA_965369325.1 uncultured Gammaproteobacteria bacterium | reverse complement strand
CGCACGTCAATATCCCCCTCATTGACGGCAGGCTGGCCACACGATTTGCGGTGTACAACGTGAAGGAAGGCGGTTATATCGATAACATCGCCGGCAACAAGACCATCACGTCTGCGAACCCGGCCCTCATTTCTGTTGAGAACGCCGCGGTTTCCAACAATGACCAGCTGGCCGAAGACGACTTTAACGATGCGCGCTACCAGGGCATTCGCGCCGGCGCTAAATACATCGTGAACGACAACTGGGATGTGCTGCTTCAGTACTTCAACCAGGAGATCGAATACGAAGGCGTGTGGGACTACGATCCGGCGCTGGGCGAGCTAAATACGCAGCAGTTCTCACCTGATCGTGGTGTGGACGAGGTGGACATGACCTCCTGGAAGGTCAACGGACGCCTGTCCAATCTTGACATTGTCTACACCGGCGCTTACCTGGATCGCGCAGTGAACTCCGTGCAGGACTACTCCGGCTACGCAGACGCCGGGCCGTTCATTCCGTACTACATTTGTGACTACGCCGGTTACGCCACCCAGATGTTCACCGACTGCGGTCGACCGAATCTGTTTGTGGATCAGTTCTTCGGCGTGGAGCGCACCACTCACGAGTTTCGCATCAGCACCAACCCGGAGCGCCGTGTGCGCGGCATCATCGGTGTGTTCACCGATGATCTGGAGCTGATCGAGCGCGGTAACTGGAACTACCCAGATTCGGTACTGCAGGGCTTTTTGCCGAACTCACCGATCAGCGGCTCCACCGCAAGCGACCCGAGCGCGCGTGATGCAGGCGTTAGGTTCTTCAATGACTTTACTCGCGGTAAGGAGGAGCTTTCGTTCTTCGGCGAGCTGGCCTTTGATATTACCGACGAGCTCACGGCCACCTTTGGTGCGCGGCGCTACGATCTTGAGATATCATTGAACGGCAGTTCCAACTTTGCCCTGCGCGGTCCAGACGGTGATTCGGGGCGTAACGTGGACGAGGTGCTTGCCACCTCCAGTCCGGCAGACTTTAACGACACCATTTTGAAGTTCAATCTGCAGTGGCAGGCGAACGATGACGTTAATCTGTATGCCACCTGGTCGGAAGGTTATCGTCCTGGCGGCTTTAACCGCAACGGTGGCGCGTTCCAGCCCGGCAACGAAGTCACCGGTCCGTTCGTGCCCGACTTTTACGATTCGGATGAGCTAACCAATCTGGAGTTCGGCTGGAAGACCCAGTGGTTGGATGGCACCCTGCAGTTCAATGGTGCGATCTACTCACTCGACTGGGAAGGCCTGCAGCTGGCGACGCTGGACTTCAATGTCTCCAACCTCACCTTTATCAGCAATGTCGGTCAGGCCGAAGTGAGCGGTGTCGAGCTTGATACTATCTGGGCACCAACGGACGAACTCACGCTGTTTGCCAACGTGTCATTTAACGACACGGAGCTCACCGAGTTGCCGCCTTCGATTGTGGGTCTTGCCCCGGTCGGTAGCCCGCTGGCGCTGGCGCCGGAGCTGCAGTACGTACTGCGCGGGCGCTACGAGTGGGAGCTGGATGATGGCGCGGGTGCGTTTACTCAGCTCTCCTATTCCTACACCGATGATGTGATCAGCTCGATCAATGCCGGCGCGTTGTTCCCGCAGAGCGACTACACCACAGTGGATGCCACGCTGGGTTATTCGCGGGACGACTGGACCGCGACCTTATTCATCGAAAACCTCACCGATGAGCTGGCGGATGTGTTTATCTCCAACGAAGATGACATCATCAAGACCACGCCGAATCGTCCGCGCACCATTGGCGTGCGCTTCTCTTATCGGTTTGACGGAAATTAGATTGTTTGGACGTCGCATAGACGGGCGCTGTGGCGGATAACGGCGAAGCGACTCAGCGCACAAGCTTCGAGAAGCGGCTTAACGACGCCAAGTATCTGCTGAAAGAGGGCCGGTTGCCGGATGCCACTAAGGCATTCGAGCAACTGCTGCACGACCGGCCCAATTTCGCGGATGCTCTGTATTACCTGGCCGTTTGTCAGCGCAAGGCCAATGACACCGATGCTGCGCTGGCGAGCCTTACACAGTTGACGGGCGCGCATCCGCGCTACGCCCGGGCGTACCAGGAGCAAGGCCATATATTTCGCGCGCGCCAGCAACGCGACGCGGCCATTGGTGCGTACGAGCAGGCCACCGCTCTCAATCCCGCCTTACCTGCCAGCTGGCATGCGCTAGGGCGTTACTACGTCGCGGCGGGTGAACAGGAAAAAGCCGCACAGGCGATGCAGCATGTTAATTGGCTGTCCACTTTGCCGCCGCCGTTGCTGACGGTCACCAGCCTTATTCACGAGAATAAGCTGTTCATGGCAGAGCAGATCTGCCGGCATTTCCTCCAACAGCAGCCGCATCACATAGAAGCCATGCGGTTGCTGGCAGAGCTCGGCAGTAAATTGCAGATTTTGGACGACGCAGAGTTTCTGCTTGAAAGCGCGCTGGAGTTTCAGCCCGACTATCATCGGGCCAGATTGGACTACGTGCGCGTCCTGCATCGCCGACAAAAGTACGCTAAAGCGCTTGAACAGGCGCAACTGCTGCAGGCGAGCGATCCCGACAACGTTGCCTTTAAGGTCACACTGGCCACCGAACATCAGGCGAGCGGCAATTTCGATCAAGCACTGGGTATTTACGAGCAGGTGCTGGCGCAGCAGCCGGACCTGCATGCCGTACACGCCGCGCATGCGCATGCGCTAAAAACCATTGGGCGCACCGAGCTGGCGATCGAATCGTATCGTCGCGCCTACCGTTGCACGCCGGCGTATGGCGACGCGTACTGGAGCCTCGCGAACTTAAAGACCTACCGTTTCGAGGATGCGGAGATTGCACAAATGCGCGATATGCAAGCGCAGCCGGCTACCGACAATACGGATCGGGTGCATTTGTGTTTTGCATTGGGTAAAGCGTTGGAAGACCGCGGTGAGTATGCGGATGCATTTACGTTCTACGCGCGCGGCAACCGCCTGAAGAAACAGGAAAGTCGATATCGCCCGGAACTGGTTGAACGCGAGCTGCAAACGCAAAAGCAACAGTTCGACGCGGCGTTCTTCAAGCAACGTGAGGAGTTTGGTTGCGCAGATGCCGCGCCCATTTTTGTCGTGGGATTACCGCGTGCCGGCTCTACCCTTTTGGAGCAAATACTCGCTTCGCATTCACAAATTGATGGCACCATGGAGTTGGCGAATATTATCGGCATGGCGCATCAGCTTAACGGCAGGCGCGCACTCAGCGGCAACGGCCAGTACCCGCAGGTGCTGCATCAGCTTACGCACGAACAACAAGGTGAGCTCGGCAACAAGTTTATTGAGGACACCATGTTTCATCGCCAGGGCGGTGATTACTTTGTGGACAAGATGCCTAACAACTTTCGTCACCTTGCGCTAATTCAGCTAATTTTGCCAAACGCGAAGATTATTGATGCGCGACGCCATCCGATGGCCTGTTGCTTCAGCGGTTTTAAACAGCTATTCGCCGAGGGCCAAGAGTTTACTTATGATCTTCAGGACATTGGTCGCTACTACGCGGCTTACGTTCAGATCATGGATCACTGGGACCGCGAGCTGCCAGGTCGCATCTTGCGTGTGCAGCACGAAGATGTGATCGACGACCTTGAAGCGCAGGTGCGACGAATGCTGGATTACTGCGAGCTGCCGTTCGAGCCGGGTTGTCTAGAGTTTCACCGCACCGAGCGCGCGGTCAAGACGGCCAGCTCCGAGCAGGTGCGGCAGCCAATTTACACGAGTGGCCTGGATCAGTGGCGCCACTTTGAGCCGTATTTGGGTCCGTTGGTGGACGCGCTGGGGGAGACCGGCCTGAGCGATGCGTCCGGCGCGCACTGAGGTAAATTCACAGGTAAGGTTCGCGTACTTAGCGGACAAGTGTCACCTGGCACGGGCGCGTGTACACTGACGCGAAAACCTACCGCACGTAACTCACCCGTGAACTGGCGATACCTGTTATGACCGATACCAGCAACGGCTCCGAACCCACCACTTTGCAACGTTACGTCCAACTTGCTGTACTGGTTGTGGTGGCGGGCGCCATCTATCCGCTGATTTACCTGCGACAGAATTTTGAGGTCACCATTCTAGAGTCGTTTGGCATCACCGCGACGCAACTTGGGCAGAACTACGCCATGCTCGGCGTGCTGTTTGTGCTTACGTATATTCCGAGCGGTTGGCTCGCGGATCGTGTTTCACCCCGCATCCTTATGTCTTTTTCGCTGGCCTTCGCCGGTGTGCTGGGTATTTGGTTTTCCACCATGCCGTCATTCGGCTCGTTGCAGATTATTTTTGCCGGTTGGGGACTGGCGACCGGGTTGACGTTCTGGTCGGCGCTTATCAAGGCAACGGCGGTATTGGCCCGGTCAGATGAACAGGGGCGGTTCTTTGGCATTCTCGACGGCGGTCGCGGCTTGGTCGAGGCGATTCTGGCGACGATTGCGGTGGGCATGTTCGCTTACTGGATCGATGGGCTGGGGCAGTCAAACGCTGAGGCCTTGCGTAAAGTTATCTGGTTTTACGTGGCGTTCATGCTGGTGATGTCGCCCATCGTGTTGTTCATCGTCAAGGACAATCGCCCGGACTCTAGCGAGGCGGACGAAACCGCCCCGGCGCGTGGCAACTTTCTGGCGGACCTGAAGAACATCCTCAAGCGGGAGGAAATCTGGTTGGCGGGCATTTGTATTCTCACCGGCTACCAGCTGTTCTGGGCCACCTATTCGTTTTCTGCTTACATGCAAACGCAGTTTGGGCTTACGGCGGTTGCCGTCGGTTCGATTACGGTGGCCAAACTGTGGATGCGCCCGATTGGCGCGGCCGCCGCAGGCTTCGCGGGCGACTTCCTGGATCGCGAGCGCGTGCTTGGCATTTTGCTGTTGCTGGCTTCCTTCGCATTGGGCGGGCTGGTACTGCTGCCGACGTCGATGGCTGCTGGCGTATTGCTAGCGATGGTACTGCTTATCGGCATACTTACCTACGCGGTGCGAGGCATCTTCTGGTCAACGCTTGAAAGTTGCGAGGTACCGGATCGGATCAAAGGGCTGGCTATCGGTGCGATCTCTTTGCTGGGTTACTCGCCGGATATCTATTTGCCGCTGATCAATGGCGCACTACTCGATCGTTATCCGGGCAAACTGGGTTACAGCATCTACTTTTGCGGCATCGCGTTTTGTGGTTTGCTGGGTGCACTTGCCGCGTGGCGACTAAAGGGCATTGTCGGGAGCCGCCAACTGGCGGTCCGCGCATGAGGCCTGGTGGCAGGCATCGTGCGCTTGGCCGAACGAAAACGTCTCAGCCGGCGATGATGAGCAATTTGCTACTGACCGGTATGCTCGACGTATTGAGCCTAACTACCGCGCGGCCTGTATCTCGTCCTTCATAGCGCTGAACCCCCAAAAAGTGTTTCGCCACCTACGACGGACATCAACACAGTCGTATCGCCCACGTCCATTATTGGTACTTCAAAAATATTCCGATCCAGTACCACAAAGTCCGCGTCTTTGCCGACCTCCAGCGATCCGGAGCTGTCGCCCACTTTGTTAGCAATGGCGCTGTTGTGAGTGAAGATGCGCACGGCGGTGGCGAGATCCACGGCTTCTTCTACAAACTCAGGCTTCAGTTCCGGTTGGTAAGGATCGCTGCGGGTGACCATGGCCTCGATGCCGGGCCAAGGATTAGCCGTGGGGACTACCGGCCAGTCCGAACCGTACGTGACCAACGCACCGGCCTCGTGCAGTGTACGCACCTGCCACGCGGGAATACGGTCTTTGCCAAACCAAGTTTCCCAGTTCAGGCCAGGAATGGGATACCAGATAATCGGGCACATCTCGGCAGCGACGTTCAGTTCTTTAAACCGGGGCACGTCGTCCGGGTGAATCATTTCTGCGTGTGAGACTTCGTGAATCAGGCCGCGATTCCCATTGGCATTTCTGGCGGCTTCGAACGCATCCAGTGCCGCACGGGCAGCCCCATCGCCGGTGGCGTGGATTTTTACGCTCAGCCCGGCCTTGTCCAGCATGATGACATCGGCGGTTAGCTCATCGGCTGAGAGCATCATTTTGCCCTTGTGCTCCGCACCCACTATGTCGTTCGGTTCGTACGGCTCCAGCAGCGCGGAGGTATAGGTCATCGGCACACCGTCGAGCATGATCTTGGCAAAATCCGTATCGATGTTGTCGCGTGCGTAGTCCGCGCGATTTTCGATTAGCTTCTGCTCCGCCTCGTGCGAGAACGCCCACGCGCTCTTCCAAGTGAGGTTAGTCTTGACCCGAATCGGCAGCTGGCCTTTGTCGTGCAGGTACTGATAAGCACCCATGTTCTCATCGGTGACGATGGCGTCTTTAATGGTGGTGATGCCGTACTGGGCGATCTGCTCGATGCTCCAGGCCAGTGCGCGCGCCTCCTCTACCGCCGAGTACTTCGGCAGCAGTCGTCGCTTGTTGTAAGCGGCGTTGTCGTACAGCAGCCCAACGGCCTCACCGGTGCCAGCATCGCGTTTGATTACACCGCCATCCGGATCGGGCGTATCGCCATCAATGGCGAACAACGTCAGCGCTTGACTGTTGACCCAGGCGTGGTGCACCGACCAGTCCATCAGAAACACCGGGTTCTCCGGCGCGATTTCATCCAGGATGTGTTTCGGCATTTTAGGGTTGTTGACAAAATAGCCTTCGTTCCACTGACCACCGCGCACCCAGTCGCCAGGTTTTGCCTCGGCGATGCAGCCTTTAAGGATGGTAATGACTTCCTCCAGATCACTGGACAGAAAACTGCATTCCAGTGTTTTGGAGATACCCGCATCCGCAGGATGTATGTGGGTGTCGTGGATTCCGGGCATGATCATTCGCCCCCCCACCTCTACCCGGCGAGTATCGGTCCCGGTTACTGCGGCGATCTGCGCCTCACTGCCGATCGCCATAATCTTGCCATCTCGCACCGCCATTGCCTGCGCCCAGCTGTTTGCGGCGTCTACTGTGTAAATGCGGGCATTGGTGTAAACGGCATCGGCCACCGGGCGGGTGATCGACGACGGCTCGACGCCCGCCGCTGGCCCGTCGGCGGGTGGGCTTGTGGGTTCGGGCGCACAGCCAGCGGTGAGCAGTGCCGCGGTTGTTAAAAGGAGGTAGTGCTTCATGTAAAGGTCCTTCTTCTGTGCGAATCGAATCACTGTGCCAGCGCCGCACTTAGATACAGCCCGACGCCCAGCGGGATGCCAGCCGCCACGAACATCACAGCGGAGTAAGCAATAATCTGCCGCGCTTTCAGGCCAGTCAAAATAACCACTGGGATCACGGTAAAGGGATGAATGATATTGGTCCATTGGTCGCCGTAGGCGATACCCATCACGATCAACGGCAGCTCGGTACCTAGCGTCTCGGCGGCCGCTATGAACGCCGGGCCTTGCACCGCCCATTGGGCGCCGCCGGAGGGAATAAAAAAGTTGATCAGCCCGCCGAACAGGAACGCAACGACCGGCAGCGTGTTCTCGGTGGCGATGCGCGCGAATAGCGGCGCGATACTGGTGACCACGCCCGTGCCCAGCATCAATCCCATGATGCCGCCGTAAAACGGGTATTGCAGCAAAACCGGCGCCACTGCGCGCCCGCCCGAGTACAACGCGGTGGTGTACTCCGATGTAGAACGCGCCAGCAGTAAGCCCAAGCCCAGGAACGTCCAGTTGACGATGTTCAGGTCCAGTTGCAGCCCGCGGGTGGCAAACCAGTTAACGGCATAAGCGGTAATCAGCAGCCCAATCATGAGCGTAGGGATGCGACTGTGTTCAAGGCGCTCCGCCCCGCTGGGCGTGTGTGTGTGCGATGCTTGCATCCGTTCAGATGCACGCGGCAGTTCGCACGGCTGAATGGCCGCAGGGTCACGTGGGTGCAGGAGCACGGCGACGACGGCGACGACGGCCAAAGTGATCGCGGCAATCAAGATGTTCCAGCTGGTGAATATGGTGTCGGTGACGGGAATCAGCCCGCCCAGCTGCTCCTGCATCGCGTTGCCATCGGTGGCGACGAACAATGGCGCCGACGCTGAGTACCCCATATGCCAGACCACAAAGCCGGCAAAATTCGCCCCAACCAGCAACGGATAATGCACCGGGACATTCCGGTGGTGCGCCGAGCGGCCTAGCTCACGTGCGTACAATGCGCCCAAAATTAACCCAAGCGGCCAGTTCAACAAGCTGACCAGGCCGGTAAACAGCACCGCGCTGAGATACGCCGCACGCGGCGAGGAGGGCAGCGAGGCCAGCCGTTCCAGCAGCCGGGGAACTGGTCCGATGTGTGCCAGTGCGTACGCGAACAACATCATCAGCGCCATCTGCGCGGTAAACGCCAACAGTGCCGAGAGGCCGTCACCCCAGGCCTCGAGTATCTCGCTGGGCGTGCTCGGCGTGATTGCCAGCACCAGTGCAATGGTGAGGAAGGTCATCAGGATGGCGAATGCGAACGGCTCCGGCAGCCACCGCTCGATCGCGCGGACCATCGCATTACTGAACCGCTGCAATACGTTCACTCCGGTGTACTCGCAGAAAACTGCATGAGCAAGTCGCTGTCGATATCCACGTGTTCGCGCAGCAGCCGATGCGCCGTGTCCTGCTGGCCGGCGAGAATCGCGGCGTGTATCGCATCGTGCTCAGCGGCGACTTTCTCGATCCATCCCGGGCGATGATGCTGGGCGCGCAGAAATGGCTCCATACGCTCGCCCACCTCCTCGGTAAATCGAAGCAGTTCGTCGTTGGCGCCCGCGCTGTAGATGGCCTTGTGGAAACCGATGTTAGCGTCATAGGCGGCGTCGGCATCACCCGTTGCGGCGGCGGCGTGGAAGTTCTCCAACGCGACGGTAAGCACAGCCAGCGCCTCGGGCCGTGCGCGCCGTGCCGCCAGCCGCCCCGCCAGCGCCTCCAGCTCGGTTAGTGCTTCCAACATCTGTACCAGCCGCCGTAGCGTCACTCCCCTCACCACCACCCCTTGGTTGGGTCGGCGCTCGACTAGCTTAACCGCCTCCAGCATCATCAGCGCTTCGCGAACGGGTGTGCGAGAGACGCCAAATCGTTCGGCAATCTCCTTCTCTTCAAGGCGCTGTCCCGAGCGAATTTCGCCGCTCACGATCTCACGCTCTAGCACCGCCTTCAAGCGGGCCGAATGCCGCATGGCGTAGTCCTTATGGATGCATCTGTCCTGCCCAGTGTATACACGGAGTTATAAATTGTATACGATTCCAATCGACCATCAAATTGGGAGAATTCCATGACGAGTAACGCGAACCGTTGGCTGATATCGGGTGTGCTGGGCCTGGCGCTTAGCGGCGTGGCTGGCGCTCAGGCACTTGAAGAGGTGGTGGTGACTGCTCAGAAGCGCGAGCAGGGCGTAAACGACATCGGAATCTCAGTCACGGCGTTTTCTGAGGAGACGTTGCGCGATCTGAGGGTGACGTCGGCTGAAGACATTGCACTATTCACCCCGGGGCTAACAGTAAACGAGACGGCTGCCACCGGTGTGCCGTTGTATACCATTCGCGGCGTCGGCTTTCAGGATTACTCCACGGCGGCGTCATCCACCGTTGGCTTGTACTTTGATGAGCTGGCGATTCCTTACACAGTCATGAGTCGCGGGATTGTGTTTGATGTGGCGCGAGTAGAAGTGCTGAAAGGCCCGCAGGGCGACCTGTACGGGCGCAACACCACGGCCGGGCAGATTAACTTCGTCAGCAATAAACCCACTGATACCTTCGAGGCCGGCGTCAGCGCCAGTGTCGGCAGTTTCTCTTTGGTGGATCTGGAAGGGGTTGTCAGCGGCCCGCTGACCGATCGCGTGCAGGGACGGCTGGCGGTGAAAACAGTGCAGTCCGGAGAAGGCTGGCAGCGCAGCACCACCCGGGATGATGAACTGGGCGAGCTGGATAGCACCGCGGTACGAGCACTGCTGAACATCGACTTCAACGATTCGGCCCAGCTGCTGCTTAACTTCCACTACGTGGATGATCAGTCCGACAACCGCGCGAACACCGCGTACGACGGCGACATTAACGGGTTGGGCGAATTCAGCAATCCGTACACGCCGCTCGAGAACTACTTCTTCGATACCGGTACCAATTTTGGCGAGACGCCGCCGTGGTACTCCACCGGCGATAACCGCGCAGCGGACTGGACCAACAGCTACACCAGCCCCATCACCGGGCGGACGTTCGATCTGCGCCCCAAGCGCGACAATCAGCTCACCGGCATTTCGGCCAAGCTCAGCTGGGACCTGGGTAAATTCGATTTTACCTCCATCACCGGTTACGACGATTTCGATCGGGTAGAGTCCAATGACTGGGACGGGGGCTTCTTTAACGACTCCAGCAACATCAACACCACCAACCTGCAGGTATTCTCCCAGGAACTGCGCCTGTCCGGTGAGAGCGACAAGCTGTTCTGGATCGCTGGCCTGTACTTCTCCGCCGATGAGATGGACGAGTACTACCATTACTTCATGTCTGATTCGGTTTTCGGTACAGGCTCAATCCCCTGGGGCGTTGGATTGTTCGCGCCCACACCCATCGTAGAGCTGGACACCAAGTACGAGCAGGAAACGGATTCGCAGGCCATCTTCGGGCACCTGGAATATCAGTTTACCGAGCGCCTGCGCGGCACATTGGGGTTGCGTTACACCAACGAGGAACGCACCTGGTCCGGTTGCACGTTCGTCGCCGACGACGGCAGCCTGGCGGGGTTCCTGAACGCCCAGTTCGGCTCCACCCTCGGTCCGGGTGACTGCGGGACGATTGACGATGATCCCAACTCACCGACCTATATTTTCGCATTGATCGGCACCGACGCAGTCAACGATGCCTTCCATGTATTTACCGATACCGTCGACACCAGCCGCCTGATGGGGAAACTGGGTCTGGACTTTGCGGTTAACGACGATGTACTGCTTTACGGCACCTTATCCAACGGGTTTAAGTCCGGCGGTTTCAACGGCGCCAACTCCAATACCACTCAGCAGCTCACCCCGTACGAGGAAGAGGTGCTGACCTCGTTTGAGTTTGGCGTTAAGTCCACGTTGCTGGATGGCACCATGCAGTTGAACGCAGCCGCTTTCTGGTATGACTACGAGAACAAGCAGGAGCAGGACTCAGCCGTCACCTTCGTGGGCAACATCTCCGGCTTAACCAACGTGCCAGAGTCGAAGATCAATGGCGCAGAAGTGGACTTGAACTGGTTGCCGAAAGACGGCTTGAGCGTGAGTCTTGGTATCGCCTTCCTGGATACTGAAGTGGAGGAATGGCAGGCGGTTGATCCGGCAGCAAGCACATGGCCAACCGTCGTCACCCGTGATGCCTCAGGCATCGAGCTCGCTCAGGCGCCTAAGTTGCAGTACAACGGACTGGCCCGTTACGAATGGCCGTTAGCCAACGGCCTGGTGATGGAGGTGGGTGCAGACTTTAGTTACAAGGACGATACCACCGGCGGCGCCCAGCCGACCGATGCCACCGAAGCGTACACGGTGTGGAATGCGCGCCTGGGGATCAGCTCTGGCGATGGCCGCTGGCGTGCATTGCTGTGGGGCAGGAACATTACCGATGAGTACTACTACCCGGCGGCCTATACCGGCGGCAACGGCCCGTTCGTACGCTCTGTGGGTATGCCGGCCACCTACGGGCTGACCGTCGATTACCGCTACGAGTAGTGCACAGCCAAAAAAGCCTGTATACGCAGGTACGGAATGGGTTCGCGCGCCGGTCAGCCGGCGCGTGAGCTTCTGAATACGGTGAGCGACGAGGGCACCCTTTGCTTCGAGACGGCCACCGATCTGGTGCGCCGGATTCGCGCCCGTGAAATCTCGTGCGAACAGGTGATGGCCGCGCATCTGGCGCGGATCGAGGCTGTCAACGGTGCGTTGAACGCCATCGTCACCCTGGCCCCCGACACTGCCATGCAAGCCGCCCGAGCGGCGGACAAGGCTGTGGCTACCGGTCAGGCACTGGGGCCGCTGCACGGTTTGCCCATCGCCCACAAAGATCTTGCGGCGACGAAGGGCATGCGCACCACCTTTGGCTCGCTCGTGCACCAGAACTATGTGCCCACCGAGGATTGCTTGCTGGTACAACGCCTAGCGCAGGCGGGCGCGATTTGTATCGGGAAAACCAACACACCCGAATTCGGCGCGGGATCGCAAACGTTTAACGAAGTGTTTGGGGTGACGCGCAATCCTTACGATACGCGGCTGACCTGTGGTGGTAGCAGTGGTGGCGGGGCGGTGGCGCTGGCGGCGCGCATGTTGCCCGTTGCCGATGGCAGCGATATGGGCGGCTCGCTGCGCAACCCGGCGGCGTTCTGCAACGTGGTCGGGCTGCGTCCGACGCCGGGTACAGTACCTGCATGGCCTACCGATCTGCTTTTCGACCCATTGCCGGTAGAAGGGCCAATGGCGCGTACCGCGCAGGATTGCGCGTTGTTGCTGAGTGCCATGGCCGGCCCTGACCCACGCGCACCCAACTCACGCCCAACATGCGGTGCCCGATATCGTGAGCCTTTGCAGCGAGACTTTCGTGGCACGCGGATTGCCTTCAGTGCCGATTTTGAAGGCACGCTGCCGGTGGAGCCGCAGATCGCAGCAGTGGTGCGGGCCAGTGAGCAGGTGTTCACACATCTGGGCTGCAACATTCGCCGCGCGCTGCCCGACTTCACCCATGCAGACAACGTGTTCAAAGTGTTTCGCGCTCACATTTATGCCACCTTGTGTGCGAGCGTGTACGCGCAACACAAAGAGATGCTGAAGGGCACGCTGGTGTGGAATATTGAGCAGGGCCTGCAACTGGACTCAGCGGCGCTGGGTGCCGCCGAAAAACAACGCACAGCGCTGTACCAGCGGATGGTGGCGTTTATGCAGGAACACGAATTCGCATTGATGCCGGTAACTCAGGTGATGCCGTTTGATGCAGATCAGGAATACATGACGGCGGTAAACGGACAGCCAATGCAGACGTATCTGGATTGGATGCGCTCTTGTTACTACGTGACCGCGACTGGCCACCCGGCGGCCTCGGTGCCGTGCGGTTTTACCGATCAGGGTTTGCCGGTGGGCCTGCAGATCGTTGGCCGCTACGGCGATGACTTTGGCGTGCTGCAACTGGCACACGCATTCGAGCAGGCGACCGGCTGGTGGAAGCACGCGCCAACACTTGGTTAGCGTTTGCGTGTCGCATGGTGTCTGACTGGCGAGCTTCGCCGGTCGTTTAAAGGAGAATACAGATGGCCTCGCGCATTACCCGCAGAGAACTTGGGGCACTTTCCGCAGGCACCGTGCTGGGGGCGGTTACCGGGCAGATAGGCGTGGCGGGCGCTGCCACCGGCCTGAGCGCCGGCACCGCGCCAGCGGGCGGATTGGCTGAGCTGTACAGCCGTTGTGATGCCACCGACCTTGCCGAGCTGGTTCGCCGTCGAGTGGTCAGCCCGCGCGAGCTGCTGGAAGAGGCGATTCGTCGTACCGAAGCGCTGAACCCCCAATTGAATGCCGTGACGCAAAAGCACTATGCGCATGCCCGCGCTGCCGCAGATGCGGCAACCGCCGGGGGGCCGTTGGCCGGCGTGCCGTTCTTACTCAAAGACCTTGGTGCCCAGTTAGCGGGAACGGTTACCAGCGGCGGGTCGCGATCTCTGATGGGCGTGGATGCGCCAGCGACCAACACCATCGTGCAGCGGCATCTGCAGGCCGGCCTGAACGTGTTCGGCAAGACCAATGTGCCGGAGTTTGGCATGGCATTTACGACCGAGTCCACCGCGTTAGGCTCTTGCCACAACCCGTGGAATCTGGGCCATACGCCGGCCGGATCCAGTGGAGGTTCGGCGGCGGCCGTGGCCGCGGGGATCGTGCCGATGGCGCATGGTACCGACGGCGGAGGTTCTATCCGTGTGCCGGCAGCCGCCTGCGGGGTATTCGGACTTAAACCCACGCGGTTGCGTACACCGCGCGGCCCAGGCGGCGCGTTGGGGCCGTCGGCGATGAGCGTGGGGCATGTGCTCTCACGCACCGTGCGCGACAGTGCGTTGATGCTTGATCTTACGGCGGGCTATGAAGCCGGCGCGCCGTTCGCGGCGCCGGGGGCAAATGAGGGGTTTGCCGCCACGTTGCAACGGCCTCCGGGCCCGCAGCGGATTGCGATTGATTTAGATGAGCAACGCGTGGCGCTTGATCCGCAGTGCAAGCAGGCGGTGTTGAGCATGGCGAAGGTGCTGCAGGACCTAGGGCACCACGTGGAAGAGGCCTCGCCCGGGCTGGATTTCGAGGCGATCAACGGCGCCCAAACCTGGCTGGTGATGGCAGAGTTCTCCCACGGCATGCATGGGCTGGCGAACGCATTGGGCGAGCCGGTGGAGTCGATGGGGCTGGAGCCATTGTCGCTGGAGTTTGTACGCCACGGCGCCGAGCTGAAAGCCAGCGACTACATTGCGCATACCCAATCCTGTTACACCGCTGGCGCACAGATGGCCGCCTGGCAAGCCGACTACGATCTGGTGCTGCAGCCGGTCACCGCAACCTTGCCACCGCCGCTGGGCGTGCTTAACTACCAGCCGCAGGACACACCGTACTCCTTTGTCGATCGGTTCAGGCTCTACGCCGCCTATACCTATCTCTACAACCTGACCGGTCAGCCCTCCGCCGCAGTGCCGGCGGGCATCTCACGCGAGGGCCTGCCGCTGAGCGTGATGCTAAGCGGGCGCAACGGCGAGGACGCGCGTGTGCTAAGCCTGTGCGCTCAGCTCGAAACGGCCGCGCCCTGGTTCGCTCGCCGGCCGCCTGTCTCCGCGTAGCAGGTAGACAAATCCTACCGATCCTCGGGGGCAAAGCCCGTGGGTGGGTACTCCCTCTCTTATAGACGCCACGTGTTGGCCCACCGGCTGGCCGTGTCGCAGGCCGCGCATGTGCGGCTGCTGCCGAACAGAAGGGGAACTCGCTATGAAACAATGGCTTCAATACAGCCTGTTGTGGGCTGTAACGCTGATGCTACTGCCGCTCGCGGGCGAGGCGCAGGTGATCATACCCGGCCCGGGTATCACACCAACGCCAGTGCCAGGCCCGGGGCCCACGCCCGCGCCGGTGCCCGATTTGATCGATCCACAGCCACACGCTCTGGGTCGCTTTAAGACTTGGAAAACCCAGCCGGGCTATCACAAACCGGCGTACCCAATCGTGTTCGTGGCCTCTTATCGCGATGCCACCCTGGGTAACAGCGGTAACTTTGGCACCGATGTGCTGCAGGTGGGTATTCCCCAGGGTGGTCAGGAGCTGTGGATCCTGTTGACCAACGGCAAGGCCAAGAAGCTGTTCCCCATCCAGGGCGTGCATGAGGGCATCGTTGATGAAAGTCTGAGCCCGATCAACGGACGTATTCTTGGCGCGGTGACCGAACCCAGCATCTCCATTGATGGCACTCGGGTGTACTTCACCTACTTCCACAACGCCACCGATTTGCCGCCGGGCTGCTGCGGCAGTGTGGGCCACTCCAACTTTGAAGGCTGGCCACTCGGTGGTGACCTGTACATGATTGATCTAAGTGATCTGCTGGCCAACGTCAATTTCAACCCGGCCAATCTGCCACCCGCACGTCTTACCGAGACCGCGGCAGCTAACCAGCTGGATCATGCGATGGACCAGAGTCTCGCCCAGATTACCGGGCCGTTCCCGGCGGGTGTCGTATACACGGGCGCGATTGAGATCGATGGCCCTTACGGGCGTCAGTTACTGTTCGCCAGCACCCGCAAGTTTCTGGGCAATTCCAATATCCGGATGAGCCGGGGTAACAAGAATTACAATTTGTTTACGGCGGATATTGGCGGCGACACGCCGGACACCTATGCGCTCAGCAACATCAAGCAGGCGCAGTACTACACCACCAGCTCGGCCATCAGCCCCAACCGCCTGCGTGTGGGGTACGCCTTTTCTTATCAGGCGAATGTTGAAGAGGCCAGGCAGTGGCACATCCAGCAAGTGATCGGCCACAAGTGGACGCCCCTGTACGGTTACGGGATAGGCAATGAGTTGGCCCACCTGGCGACATTCTGCGTAAAAAACCAAGGCAGTACGCAGCTTCCAGTTGGCGACTATACCCTGGCGACCCGCTACTACAATCAGAACAACAACGCATTTGGCGCCGTGTTCGCTCAGCCTATGGACAAAGCGGGCCTGAACATCTATCACGCGAGCGTGACGAACGGAAAAGTGCCGCAACAGGTCGGCTCGGTGAAGATTACCTCCAACGTCATTACCGGAGACAATCCCAGCAATAACGGCAAGTTCACTACACCTGCTTGCGGTGGCCCCGATGAACTGTATATGGCCTACGATCCGGGTGATGCTAATCACAAAAACAACGCCTATAACTACCAGCCCAAAGTCGTCTTTACTGATCTAGAACCGGCCGATCCAGTCACCGCGCCCGCGGCGTATGAAGACGTGATCGTTGGCACCAACACCACGTGGGCTGCACTATGGCCGAAACCCGTTATTGACTGGAGTCAGCGACTGACCGGGGTGCCCGATCGCGAAGGCGACGCCACCCAGCAGCCGCCTCCCTCACCCATCACCGCTGGCCTCCCGCAACCGCTCGGTGCGCCAACCGCCCGGCTCGGCACCTCCTCGCTGTACAACACCGATGTAACGCCGGTGGACTGTCGCGCGAATACCGGTTACTACGATCCGAATATCGTTGGCGATGCCAAGGTTGATCCGCTTTATAACAACATCGCAATGCTTACCCGACTGATGGCCCAAGGCCCGGGCGATGTGCAAAACCAGACTGGCTCCTGCGCACCGCCGATGATGCGGGATGTATTTGGGGTTGCGGTGTACCTCACCAGCAACCGATCCAACGAAGACACGTTTGTCGCATCCAAGCGCGGTTACACGACCGGTCGCGCAGCGAACAACTCGGGGGTGAAGGAATCCAAGCGTTTGCTCGGGGTGTTCAAGACAGGAATGCACGGGCAGACCGACGCTTCGTTCAAAGCGCTTATTCCGTCCAATGTACCGGTGGATTTCCATCTGCTGGATGCTAGTGGCGTGAAGCTTGCCGACGTGCGTTCATGGCACAGCCTGAAGGCACGTGAGGAGCGAGTGGATTGCGGTGGTTGTCACAACCATCGCGAAGGCGCACATGAGTTGTGGAGTAATAGTGACTCCGCCAGCAACGCAATTGTGGATGAAGATATGGTGTTGGACACCAGCTACATCGAATACAACATAAATTGCCGCCCGACACTCACCAGTAACGGAAACCCGGTGGAAGACGTGCCCGTGTGGCAGGACATCTCTGCCGGCTTCGACAGCAACTGCGGTAGTTGTCACGAGCAGGGCTCTGGCAACACTAACGCGAAGAACGCCTTCGACTACGATGCCACCAAGCTGCACGAATTTGACGGCAGCGGCATCCCGGTGGCCGGAAACCCGCTGGTCTCCCTGTTTGCCCGCAAGTACATCGATCGCTACAGCGCCAACGGCAGTCCCATGTTTTGGGCCGCGTACGGCGGGCGTACCGATGGGCGCTCCAACACCATGTTGGAGTACCAACCTGATCAGATGGACTTCAGCACCTGCAGCGACGGCGATCCGAGCAAGTGCGGCTACGTGTACACCGCGTCGCACGATAACCTGGCGACCTGCAACGGCACCGATCTGAACGCCGCCAAATGGGTGTATCAGCTCAGCCAGTGGATAGACAACCACGCGCCGGTTAATGTGCCGAACGAGGTGCACAACTACGATGCCGACCGCTATCACCCCACTGCGGAGGCAGCGCTGGTGCCGGATGCCGGCGATTGCGGCGTCACGCCATTGTCACTGGACCTGGGTTTCTGGGATGACTCGGGTGGTTTGGATACATTGGACGTCAACCTCAATGGTCAGGATTACTTTGAAGTGACGGACAACAACCAGTTGCTCAACGGGATGATCTACTCAGTGCCACTGCTGGGCACCGATATCTCCGGCATTACCGACTCGCTGCTTGAGGTGATCGCGATCGACACCACTGGCAATCGTCAACTCTACGAGAAGACGGTGGACGAACTGATACAGGAATGCGAAGCGACTCTATAGTTCATGTCGTAATACCTGCTGGCCCGGCATCGATACAGAAGGTGCCGGGTCGGCGGCGTGAGAGCGCTACGATGGTACGTCGCCGACGGACCCGTGGTCGCCGGTGGTCCCGGACGAACTTCGCCCCATGCGCCTAAGGGCAGACCATGACTATCTGGCTAGGGCACGGTCAGCTCGATGCTGTTCGGGCCGTAGCTGACCAAGAAGGGTGCTGCTTGGCTGACGTCCTCGAACGGTGCAACCAACGTGTCGTAACGAATCGGTCGCAAAGAATCGCCGGAGGCTGGCTGATAGCCATCAACTAGAAGCACTCTCAGTTTGGCCTGGCTAAAGTCGGCCGCACCGATTGTGGCGAGATCTCCGTGTTGCGTAGGGCTTGCGACATAGATACCGACAGTGCGTGTGGCGTGATAATCACCGAACGCCTCGAGCACACCGCCAGCTCTGATGAAGGTGTTGCCCGTCCAGTCATTGCGAATCGTAAGATGGGCGTCCTCCCGTACAGAGGACTCGAGTAGGATGGTGCTCCCGTCCGCCGTCGCGCGTCCGCCGGCTAGGACACTGAGACCAAAGACCTCCAATGGTACTAACGGATCGCCTAGCGTTAGGGCGTAAACGTCCAGTGAAACCTTCGCGGCGATCATCAACGGCGCGCTGATGGAGCGCACAATCGCATTGACCGGGTCGACGCCTTGTATTGGAAATCTAAGATGGACGGAGGGAGGGTCGCCGCCCTCGAAAATACGGGCCTCCTCGCCAACAAAAATGAAACCCGTAGGAGAGTGTTCTGCCAGCACGTCCGTGTTATTGATTTCTCCAATGGTGATGTTGCCGTTCGCGGCAATGAGCGCACCGTCGTTCAGTACAAAATCGACGTTTAGGTCAACGCGGGTCGCAAAATACGCCCCAGGCGGTTGCACGGTGACAGTCGCGCGTTCCTGACGGTAGTGCTGGAAGTCGCCGTTGATCGTTGGGTAATCCAGCAACTCAATGTGATCGCCAGCAAATTCACAGCAGAGCCCGTACTCTGGCACGCCCATGGTGCCTCGGATGCCGATTTTCCCGCCATCGCCCGACCAAATAGAACTGACTTGGCCGAGCACCGCCCATTTCCCGCGAAACTCAATACTGGCCCCAGGAGCATCTGCTGTCCCCCGGACGCCCAGAACTGTGGTTAGCCCGTCCGTCCCGACAGTGCCGGACCCGCCATGAATGGGTGGCCCATCCTCCAGAACATGCAAGGTGCCACCATTGATTGGCCCGATGTGCGCATCGGTGACCACCGGATTCTGCGCAGCGTTAATGAAAATATCCCCGCCGCCAGAGAGCGTTTGCTCACCGCCGTCGAACAATAATCCCGTCGAGGCGTCGCTGGAGCGTAGTTCGATGCGATCGTTGACTACCAGGTTGCGTGAGACCAAAGCGCTTGCACCATTGTCGATCAGCATCGGCACATCGAGAGTGACAGCATTCAGTCGTGCGTTCGCGGTGTGCACGTGAACCAGCCCCTGTTGACCACCAGCGACCACCGTCTCGCGCAGTTCACCGCCGGCCAGTGCCAATGTGCCATTGACGCGCACTTGCGCGGCCGTTGCGACAACTCCCGGCCCGATACGCGCGCTCGTCCCAGGCAGCGTCTCCACCACCACCACAGCCGGCCATGCCGGGATCACCTGCGGTGACCAATTCTCGCGCACTTGCCATTGCCCGCCGCCGGGCGCGTTCCAACTCACCAATCCTGGCGGCCCGGGCGGTGCAAAAAGAAACTCTTTCAGGATCGCCAGGTCCAGCAGCGTAACGATGCCATCGCCATCGAAGTCTGCGTGTGGATCGGTGCTAAACATCACAGTCCTAAACAGGGCGAAATCGGCAAGCGTGGTCAGTCCGTCGTTGTCCAGATCGGCATCACAGGCGTTGCCAAGACCGTCACCGTCGCTGTCGCGTTGAGCCGGGTTGTGCCGAGCAGCACAGTTGTCGTTGGCACCGACCAGGCCATCATCGTCGACGTCGTCGATGTCCAGATAATCGCCGCTAACCAAAAAAGTTGTGATGGGAGCGATTGGATCGTTGCGTGGGATATCAACGTCGTCGATGAACATGCGCTCCGCCGCCGGCTCGGCCGCCTCCCAGGCCACCGGATCGTCATAGATCACCATGTCGGCTACAGCGTTGGAAGAGGATATGATGGCTGCCATGACTGGAATCAACAATCTCGAAACACGCACTTTGCACCTCCGGTATAACGTAGCTAACGCCAGCCCTAAGCCCTAAGCCCTAAGCATGCTCGCATGCCGGTGGCGGTTAGTCGTAAGCCCTGGCGTTGTTCCCAGTATGCGCGTTCCGAGGGCGAGCCTGTCAAATAGGCAAGGGTGCGCGCTATTTTGGCGGTCGATCCAGGTGTGTCGATAACTGCAGATAAATCGCTGCGCTCAACCCGGAGGCGGCGAATAGCATGGCCATGACAACAATTTGATATCGCACGGCCACCAGCGGCGTGACGCCGGAGAGAATCTGGCCGGTCATCATGCCCGGCAACGCCACCAGGCCCACGGCAAACATCGAGTTGATGACGGGAATCATGCCCGTCTGAAACGCGATTCGCTTCGCGGCGTCTGCGCACTGCCCGTTCGCAAACTCCGATTCAAACCGCTCGGCGGCAATACTCACGGTGTTCATGCAGTTGGCGAAAATCATGCCCGCCAGCGGCACCATGTAGCGCGGGTCGTACCAGGGTTCCAAGTGAAGTACGCCCCATGTCACCACAAACAGTGTCGTCCCACCGCCTACGGTCAGCGCCGTCAAGACGTATGGGTAAAGCGCTCGTCGGACTTGTCTTACCGGGCTTAGGGAAATCCAACTCGCGACCAGCAACATCACCGCCAGAATCAGCGAAGTAATCCCCGCATGCGAGGATTCGAAAATAAAGATGAGAAAATAACCGATGACGATTAGCTGAATCAGCATGCGCGCGATCGAGTAGATGGCCGTCCAGCCGCGCTCTGACCAACGGAACAGAAGCACAACAACCGGAATCATCGGTATCAGGGCGATGCCGATTTCCAGCCACTGTATTTGCACAACCTGAGTATTCATGTGGCGCAGTTATGCACTGACTTTCAAGTGCATCGGGTGCAGATAGATCTCGGCCTCATCGCGTTGTTGCCTCCCTGGTGGCGCTTATCGTACCGCATTCGCGGGCCGACAGACGCCCGCCTGCGTATAATGACTCTTTTGCATTGCGCATCATCGGAGATAGACCGTGCCAAGCCCAGATGAGTTCTACACCCAGACACAACGAAAAATTCAAAAAGAACAGGAAAGCCTCAATCTCGCGGATGCGCTTGTTGGCGCGATTGTGACCGAAGAGGTACAGGATGAGCAGGCCCAGTTCATCGCCAGCCGAGATTTCTTTTTTCTCTCGACCGTGAACGGGCAGGGCGAGCCGACGGTGTCCTACAAGGGTGGGCCGGTGGGCGTCGTGAATGTGGTCAACCCCGGTAAGCTGGTGTTCCCCAACTACGACGGTAACGGCATGTTTTACTCGATGGGAAACGCTGCAGAGACCGGCAAGATCGGCCTGTTGTTCATCGATATCGAAACGCCGATGCGTGTGCGCGTACAGGGCAATGCAAGCGTCACCACCCACCCGGAGTTCATGGCGCTGTTTCCCGGGTGCAATATGGTAGTGGAGGTTGATGTGAGTGCGGTATTTTTTAATTGCGCACGCTACATCCACAAGCACAAACGTATAGAACCCTCAAAGTACGTGCCGAGTGACACAGGCGAGCAGCCGTACCCGTCCTGGAAGCGGATTGACGGCCTGCAGGAAGTGTTGGAGCCCAAGGACATCGGCCGGGCAGAGAAAGAAGGCGGCCTGATTACGATGGATCAATATCAGGAGAACATTAAGAAAGGCGATTCATAGGCCTGGATCCAATCCTCGAACGCCACCCAGAGTTGCTCAACATGGTTTTAGGTTCCCAGTTGCGAATATGCACCCGCCTGTCAGGCGCGTTGATTTTGCTGTGTCTGCTTGCCGGCCCTGTACAGGCAGGCGGCCCCACGTTTATCTCGCCGGTAGGCGGGCAAACACTTGACTACGAGGGTGGCTGGATCTTTAACCTCAACCCGGTGTTCGCCGCCAACGGCTACGAATGGGTGCTGACGCAGGAATTACTGGAGGTGTTAAGGTTGGAAACCACGCTTCCGGACCTCGGTATTTTCCCCGGTTCACCAGAACATGCGCTGTTTTTGCCCGGCTCGCTCGAAGTGTCAGCGCGAGGGCTTTTCGCCGATGGCAGCGCCACGCCGTTCACCACTATCGTGCTCAACCTTCGGGCGCTCGGCCCTCAGTTTCTGACGCCTACCGATGGTCAGTCGATACCGTTTGAAAATGCGTACTTTTTCGATCTAGCACCGGTGCCGATGGCATCCGGGTACACTTGGGCGTTCGTTCAGAATGGATTGATCATCCACGGTGACACGACGTTAACCGACGCCCTGACGATTATCCCCAACGATCCGGCCCATGCCCTGTTCTCCCCCGGGTTGCTGAGTATCACGGCCTTCGCCGAATTCCCCAACGGGGTGTTTAGCGAAGGGACCGCGATTGATATCACGCTTGAACCGATAGGCCTTGAGGACAGCGCTGACCTGCGCGGTAGCGATGTGGTCGACCGTGTGGTCACGCCCGCGTTACTCGGGACGAATATCGCTCCGACGTATGTGCTGTACCAGACGCCGACCTCCAACCGGATAGCCGCCGGTGTGCCAGTACGGGTGAGCTTGTTGCAGGGACCGAACATGGGCCTTGCCTCGCCCACATGTACTACCGCGCTTGGCCCCACCACGCCCGCTACACGGTGCGTGAGCGACGAGAGCGGGGTGATTTTGATCGACTATCAGCCGGACACAGAAAACGTTGGCACCGACCTGATTCTGGTACATGCTGATCTTGATGATGATGGACAGATCGGCCCCAGTGAAGATTCTGAAGTGTTCGAGTTGGTATGGACGGAGAAGATCTCTTACGCGGCGCTGGGCGACTCGTTCTCTTCGGGCGAAGGCGTGGAGCCTTTCCGTCCAGGGACCGAAACGCGCGAAGGTAACGGTTGCCGTCAATCCGAATTGGGCTACTCTTCATTGATTGCGCCGCTGGACTGGCCCGCGCCCATTCGCCAGGTGGCGAATGCCGGCTTCTTTGGTGTGGAGTGGGGGTTTTACGCCTGCTCAGGGGCTGTCTCACGCAACCTTCGCCTGACGCCGTTCGGGCAAGCGCAAAAAGAACCACCGCCGCTCATTCCCGGCGGCTTGACGCAACTGGACGGTGTGGAGTCAGCGTTGCTGAACAGCGATGTCAATATGCTGACGCTCTCAATCGGCGGAAACGATGCCGGATTTGCGGATGTGATTACCCAATGCGCCGGGCTTGGTGTGTTGTGCGCCGATCCGGAGTATCAGCCCGTCGGCGATGTGCCGTTTTCCGAAGTCGTGCTGGCCAATATTGCGAGCATCCAGGACGACGTGCTGAGCACCTTTCTGGAAGTGAAGCAGGTAGTGCCTAACGACACGGCGATATTCGCCTTTGGTTATCCGCGCTTGTTCCCTGAGGTGCCCGATTGCATCGATCTTGCTCTGTTCGGCAGCGCTGAAGCAGCACTGTTTAATGAGGGCGCCGACCTGATTAACGACGTGATCGCGCAAGCCGCCGCAGAGGCTGGCGTGCACTTTATCGACATGCGCAATCGTTTTGATGGCGGCCATCCGTGCACGCCCGGCATCTCTTCAAACAGCTATCTCAATTGGGGCATTGCACTTGCCCGTGGGCAGCCGATAACGCACAGCTTCCATCCCACCCAGCGTGGTCAGGCGGTTTATGCGCTGGCGTTGGCGCAGAAGATTAGTATCGCCGCTGACAACGGTCCCACTTATGCTTCTGGCTTGCCGGTCAATCCTGATCCGATGCCAGTGCCGTTTAAGCGTCTCCCGCGTCGGGGCGCAGGACCGGAGTTGGGTGGGCTAGACATTAGCGTCTTGCCCGCCAGCAACTGTGGCTCCGGGAGTGCGGGCGCGGTGGGCGACACCGTGAATGTTCGCGGTGCCGGATTTGCGGCAACCACGACCGTGGCAGTGGATGTGATCGATGGCAATTACGATACGATAGTGTCGCTTGGGGCATTTACCGCCGACGCATTCGGACAGTTCGTTGGGTCGTTCGCGATCCCGCCGGGCGTTAATTCCGGCGCCGCCGCGGCACTCGCCGCGCGTGGTGTGAACGGTCTAGGCGTCGAGCGCTTTTTGATCGGAAGTATCGAGGTGACCGTCGGTACGGCACTGTGTGCGATCAACGATAACGCCACGCTTGCCCCGGGCGTGGCCACGGTCGTAGATCTTGTGGCTAACGATATTGCCGGAGGCAGTGCGATCGATCCCGCGACGCTGACGCTGGCACCCGGGCTGAGCACCGACGCAACGCTGGCAATTGGTACCATCGGTGAACTGACGATTACGCCAGATGCAGCATTCGTCGGTAGCTTGCTCGTCCAGTACAGCGTCTGCGATACCGCAGGGAACTGTTCAACCGCCTCACTGACGGGCGACGTCGACCCTGGGTGCACGATCAATGGCACTGAGGGTGATGATCGGCTCACTGGTACCACAGGCCCCGACATTATCTGTGCACGTGGTGGCAACGATGACATCGACGCATTGGAAGGTGACGACATTGTCTACGCAGGTGCCGGGCGTGACGTCGTCGACGCCGGCCCGGGCAACGACATGGTGTACGGCGATGAAGGCGAGGATGTGATTGACGCCGGTGACGGTGATGGCACCGACACGCTCTTTGGCGGTGCCGGCGCTGATCGGCTGGTGCTCGATCCACTGGATACCGACGGCGATCTAGACCCTGCGGACGAAGTACTTCACGTATTTGTCGACACCGACGAGGATGGCATCTTCGACTATTTAGATAACTGCACGTTAGTTGATAACCCGTCCCAACGCGACAGTGACAGTGACGGATTCGGCAATCAGTGCGATCCGGATCTGGATAACAACGGCACGATCAACTTCGAGGATCTCGCTCTGATGAAGCTAGTGTTCTTCAGTGATAACGCGGATGCAGATCTGGATGGTGATGGCACGGTGAACTTTAGCGATCTGCAGTTGATGAAGAACCTGTTCTTCCAGGCCCCGGGCCCGGCCGGCAGTCTGCCCACAAGCTAATCCCACTATCATCGCGTTGTCACGAGCACTGCGCTGTGGCGCGGCGGATCGGGCTGAATCAGGCCATCATTTTGAGCGCGACATAGGGTGAGAAGTTCAGGACGATGACCGCAATTTTGTACTGAGCCAGATATTGGAAGTGCGCTTTGACAGTGTCATTTTCTTCCAGACTGAATAGCTTCGAGTGGATGCCCACAATGGTTCGGCGCATCGCGATTACGCCGAGTGTCGTGAGCGTAAGGAGGGCAAAATTTATCACCAGTGCCCATCCGAAAAATTCTGTAAGCGTTTCGATTGTGATCATCATCTACCCTCTGTTGGCATGAACGGCCGCCTCGGTGAGACTTACCGGTGGCAGGCCTCCCACGATAGCCCTGAGGAACATGTTACACCGATGGGGCAGGTTACTTGTAGTCGTTGGCCAGCTCACCGTGTGAGGAACCCGGATACTGCGGAAGATCATCCGAGATTTCGTAAAACGCACATTTTTCCTCAACAAAAATGTGGCCGATTGTTTTCAGATGGCTCGCATCGTCCAAAGAACCCGCCACGATCCCTGTGGCGTCCTGTTCGAAGGGCTGCCAAAACAGGTTGGAACCACACTCACGGCAGAAACCGCGTTGAGCGATCTTTGAGGTCTTGTACCAACCCAGTCCAGAGTCGTTGGTGATGGCAATGTTTCCATTGCGCGCTTTTGAATGGGGCCCAAAGGCGCCGTGCAGGCGTTGACACATGCTGCAATGGCAGTTGATGATATCCCGCAACGTGCCGGTCACCTGATAGCGCACGGCGCCGCACAGGCAGCCCCCGGTTGTGATTTGTTCATCTTCAGTCATTTTCACCTCGCCTGCTGAGTGCTTTGCGATGTGCGTGTGGCGCAGCAACAGGACCACAACAGCACAATTGTCTTGGAAAGCCGATGATTGGATGCATTTCCAAACTTCAAGTCTTTCCGTGATCGATCAAATGGTCGCAGACTGAGCGCTCGAAAACTCAAGATATCGACAGAACGCTGAGGCCATTTTCATCTGCGCTGGTGATTTGCACTGCGGATCAAACAGCGCTGGGCTTCCCACCAGAACGCACAGCACCTTCGCTCGCGATGTCGCTACGTTGAAGCGATGTGGGTCGTAGAGGAAGCTCATGCCCCGCGGGGCGTCCTGCGGCGTGGATGAGGTCATTGAGTAAATCACTACTGCGGCTTCCTGGCCTTGAAACTTGTCCACCGTGCCGATCCTGCCCTTCAGCCGCGCAACGCCGGCCGTGAGTGCAGCCACCTGGGCATTGTACGGGGCAACGATCAGCAGGTCGTTCGCGGTGAGCTCTCGCGATGCACCTTCGCTGTCTACCCAAGTGGTGCCAGCAGACAATAACTCCTCAACAAGTGCGTTGATGGCCTGCACCTCTTGCGGGCACTGGGCGGTGTTACCGGTGTGCTCGACGGGCAGATACCGCAAGCCACTGCCTTGCCAGGCGCCGAGTCCGTCCAGATGCATCTGACGGGACGCCTCGCGAGAGCTCATGCGCCCTTCGTAGTACACCTCGGATGTGAAGGCGCAGATGCCCGGATGCAGCCGCCACGTTGTGTCTAGGAAAAGCCCGCGATCTGCTGGCATGGTTTGCGCGCCGCCCAGCCAGTGCTTTAGGGCGGAAACCTCTGTGCCCGATGGGTGACTCGCTTGCAGAGGCTGTTCAAGCTGCTGCGGGTCTCCCAGAAGGATTAGCGAGCGTGCCGCAGGTGCGACCGCGAGCGTGTTCGCCAGCGCCATCTGGCCCGCTTCATCCACAATCAGCACGTCCACAGCTTGCTCAAAGTCGACGCGTGACCAGGCCCAAGCGGTGCCGCCAACCACGTTGATGCTCCCATTCCCGAGGCCTGCGAGCAAAGCTGGGTACCCTGCGTACTGGATGGGATGATCGCCGGTGTACGCTTTTACGCCGGACGCAGGTTTGTGAGCAACCCTCAGCGGGGCGCCTTCGTTGGCCGCTAACTCGCAGGCCTTCTCTAGCAAATTGAGGATCACTCGGTGGCTGATGGCGGTGACGCCGATAGTCTTTCCGGCCCTCACCAGTTCACAGATGATATGCGCGCCGGTGTAAGTCTTGCCGGTACCGGGCGGTCCTTGGATGGCGATTACCTCGCCGTCAGCCCACAACGCAAGGCGCTTAGCGCAGGCCAGCGGATCGTCGCCCGACTGCAACAAGTCGCCTGCGACAGGGCTGCTCTGGAATGGCCGTTGTCGCTGTAACAGGTTGAGCGCCGGCGCATAGGGCGTGCCCGGTATCAGTCCGTGGTTCCTAACATGTTCGCCGAAGCGCAGCAGTGAATCGCGAATCGCCCCGGCGCCGACTGCTTTGTGAAAGTACACGGCACTCGGGCGCCGGTCGCGGGCGTCTTTGCGCATTTTGATATCAAGACAACGCGTCCCGAAGTCCAGATCTGCGACGGAACCAATCTGGGTTCCATCCTGCTCGTAAACGCTATCGCCCTTGCGTGCATCCAGGTCCTGGGCGGTGAATCTAAACTGCAGTAGCGGCGCTGCGCCAGCGTTGAGTACCCGTTCGAACAGTAGGCCACTGGCGGCACGGCGTTCGTATAGGTATTGGTTGATCTGCAGGTTCTGCAGACGAAACGCTTCCCACCATGTCGCCTTTTCCTCCCGCCGGTGAAACTCCATCGAATGGGCCAGCAGGTACATCGCCGTCTCCTCGGGCGTCCGGGTTTCGGCGTCTTCCGGCACGTTAGCCAGCAGCGCGTCGCGCAGCTCGCGGATGCGGCCCTGAAGGTCGGTGATGTTCTCGCTCGCCTCGCCACTGGCGGGGAGCGGGCGCGGGATGTCCTTACCGGATGCCAACTCCGTCGCACGCAACGACTCCAGCCAGTTTTGCAGGCGCTGCGTAGACACACAGTCCTCACGGTTGTACGCCTCGACTGCTGTTAAGTGATGTGCCGAGATCTCCCCATCACACTCCAGCGCAGCCTCGATAGCTCGTCGGCTTGCAGACGCATCCCTAAGGTCCTGCTCGCGCTGGAAGCCGAAAAATGGCTCAAGATCCTTGATCGAATAGCGCTCCACACTGGCGATAAGCGTGCGCTTGAGCACGGCGTGCAAGTCAACAAACGCCTCGCCCCGAAGCAACTCGTCAAGCTCCACCTCACGTGTGGCAAAGCGTCCCATCATCCGCTTGAGCGCGGCCGGTTCGTAGGCCCCAAAGTGGTAGATGTGCGCGGCCAGATTACGCCGCCGGGTGTGTAGTGCGAAGTCGATAAATTGCTCAAAGTTTGCCTTCTCCTCGGCAAGCGAGCGTGCCCACCAGCCGGTGTAGTGGAATGTCTCATCCGAGGTGAATTGAACGAATCCGGTGAGATACTCCTGCACGCCGTTCTCAGCAAAATGGCTACCCTCAAAGTCGAGGTAAACGTCATCGGGCGTCGGTTCGGGCAGACGGCAAAAACCGTGCGCGGCGTCGATAGGTTTGTGTAGTGTGTGCAGCCTTGCGTTCTGTCTGCGTGCGCGGTGCTGAATGGACGCCTGCTCGCGCAACCGCTGCAAAACCTCGCGTGAGCCTCGGCTGGGTCTCACGATATCCGCATCCGAGGCCTCTGCGAACCCGGCCAGCGTGTGCAAAGACATCTCGTGCAGCGCCTCGGCTTGGCCGGTCGTCAGGCCGGCGACGAAGCACAGGTGATCATCGGTCCGTCGCCGCGTGTTGCACTGCGGCCACCATGCGCACAGGTCGCAATGCTCAACAGGCTTAGGGTAAGTGCCGCCAGGCGCGGGTGAGAACTCGGCCAGGCGTCGTTTGGCCTGGCGATAGTAAGCGGCAAAGTCGTTGAAGCGGTAAGTGTCTGGCGCAAAGTCGCGCGCCGGCGCGATGACATGCATGTGTTCCGGTGCTCGCCCCTGCAGGCGACCAAGCAGCTCGCTGTACACACAAAGTTGCAGGAGGGTGCCCGCGCGGGTCTCGCGGGCGAGCTTGGTGTCTTGCACCTCGTAGGACCAGTTGCCCAGCTCACTCGGGCTACCTACCTTGAGGAGGAAGTCTGCGCGCCCGTGCCAACCGGCATCGCTCAAGCTGGCCTGGTAGATTACCTCCACGCCGGCCTGCATGTGCTTGAGTGTTTCCTCAGCGCTTGCGGCGTGAGGCTCCGCCACATTCAGCCCTGTCGCCCTCAAGTGATTGAGGTAAGCGATCTCGTGTGCCTCGCCGCGTTGGCGAAGCTCATCCGCGTACGAGTTATGGTGTGCGGGGCGCTCCAACTCGCCGCTTGCGCGGGCCCGCTCCAGGACCGTCAAGTGTGGGCAGGCGAGATGCCCACTAAGCGCCGTCGGCGACAGCAAGGCTGCGCCCGTGGGCGCTGTGCTCTGAGTGCCCGCGTTAGATGAGTTATTTGCCTTCGCTACCGGTTTTTTATCCGACATGGCGGCATCCACGTGGTGATCCGATATTCATTCGCGAAAAACGCCCCAAGCGTTTGTGCCTCAATGAAGACCTCCGCCGTCATGACTTCTGACATCTCGCCTTACCACTAGTATTGTCCTTCTAGATTGCCTTAGCGGCGCTGCGATGTACACGGGTAGTACCGAGAATACTTGTGCCCTCTGAATGGGATTACCCAGCGCTGTTTCGCTCCGGAGCAACACGCAAACGGCCGGCGGGCTACTGAATCCGCGCACTCCCCGGCGTGTCTCGCTATAATAAAGGTTGTGGCACGAGGTGTGGAAAAGACATGGACCCCCGCGTACTGAAACTCGACACTCCTGAGAAATGCAAGATATTCGCGAAAAACGCAGCAGATCGCGACCGCCCTGATCTGGCCTTGCAGGCCCGCCAACGGGCGGTGCAGTTACTGGCTGAGGAACATGATGCGTCCAGCGTGGCCGAGAGAGAGTCACTGCAAGCGATATATGCTTACGAAGAGCTTTTGACCAAGAAAAACGGTCGCAAGACGCGAGCATCCCGAACCTGGCAGATGATCAAGCGCTATGGGCTCATTCCCGCGGTGGAAAGAGCCGTCAATCGCCCAGAAGATGCACAGGGCTTCACGGTTCTTGCCGAGATGGGGTTGGAAGAATTTGCTTTCGAGGCCGTAGTAGACCGGCATCCTGATGTCTTCTCCGCGGAGGTGCTTGCCATCGCGCGGCGCCGACTAAGTGCCTGGCGCGCCTGATCGTACGGATACCAACGCCCCGCCCCAGGTGTACAGCTTGAGGATTGAATTCTAGTCAACTGCGTACGACGTTGAACACGCTGCTCGCGCGTGCAATACGCTTTGAGCCCACAAAGAAATAGCAGTTGGCAAACGCCATAGACCTACCTACTTTTTGCACATCAGATTCGATTTCGATCCAGTCCCCAAGTTTCGCAGCGCCGGCGTAGTCAATGCTTAAGCTCGCCGTCACCATCGGCACGGGCTTCTCCTCGGCGAAGGCCGCGTTGTACCCTAGTGCAATATCGGCCAGACTGCTCAATACGCCCCCGTGCACCAACCCTCGTGCGTTGCAGTGCTTTTCTGCCGCCCGAAAGCCTATCACCAGGCAGGCCTCGGTTCGTTTGTTGTACAACGGCCCGAGCAAATCCAGGTACGGGCTACGCCTGAAGATGGATTCGAATCCGTTAGGAACATCGGTCATAAAACACCTGGTTGAAGCAAATTTCCTAAGGCGCACGTGCGAGAGTTTACACTGCCGGCGGCCGCCATTCGAAGTGATGTAGATCGATGTTACTCTTTCTTGAGGCGCCCACCTTGACGAATCCCGCGCTTAAGTAAAGGGTGATGGCAGGCACGTTCAAGGACGCCGTAGAGACTTGCACCCTTGTATGAGTTGTTCTCAAAACGTGTCGGATTAACAACTTTCCAATGCCCTGGCGAAAATGCGTTGGCGCCACGCACAAAGATGCAACGGTGGCTGAACTCGCCTCTTGTTCCAGCTCCAGAACGCCAACCAGTAGATCTCTTTGATCATGCGCCGTGTAAAAGTCATTGCCCGAGCTGAAGATATCATCGCGTGATCGAGAAAGTGGCGGGAAATCGTCGCAAGCGATTATCCGGGCCTCCACAGCGTAAGCATCCTGCATCAGCCTCCAGACTCCATCGAAGACATGACCCTTTGGGCTGCGCTTGACTGCGAAACGTGCGTTTGTCTCCTTTACCTCAATCTTCGCCATGATGCTTGTCGACTAGAATCGGATTCGTGCCACGCTGTGAATATCTACAAGTTCACCCTTGAGTACTTCATTTCGCCTGCAAGTCTCTGCTCAAGCGTGTTCGAACGCTTGCACTATTAAAGCGCGGACAGATTTTTCATGGAGGTCACTTTGGCATGTGAGCTTTACGTGGCGGCGATATTTGCCAGCACCCTCGAGAACATTATCCAGATCGTTTAGTTGATACCCGTTGGAGAACTCCAGACTTACGTGCTTCTTGTAAGTGAAGTGGCCGCAAACCAAAGTCTTAGGATTGCCAGCCTCCGCTTCGAATACTATGCCGCCGTACATGGGGCGTCGCCCTGCGCCGGGGCAGACCTGCGCAATGATCTCATCGAGTTCATTGGTCAACTGCTCGGCCATTGTCAGTACGAAAGTCATGGTTCTGTTAAATCTCATCTACGCGTTAACGACGGAGGCGGCGTCGCTCAAGAGTCGTTGAGAGGAAACGTTTAAGCGCAAAGACTGCTGCCCGCTCTTATACCAGTATACACTTACCTTCAAGCGTAAATGAGTAGCGAAGTACCGATAGATAAATGAAACCAAGATATGACTTGAAAAACCGCAAGGTGTTAGTGACGGGCGGCGCCTCCGGTATTGGTTTGGCGGCTGTGGAGGCCTTCCTCAACAACGGCGCCAGGGTGGCGATCAATGATCTCCCCGGAGAAAAATTTAACGCAGTGCTCAGCGACTTTTCTGCGCGAGGCAAGCAGATGATTGCGGCCCCTGGAGACATAGGCGACCCAGATTCAGCGGGGACAATGGTAAAGCAGGCGATTGCAGGCCTCGGAGGTTTGGACTATCTCATCAACAACGCGGGCACGCCTGCCACCAATACGCCGATTGCACCGGCAGATTTCGATCGGCAGGACGAAGCGCTTTGGAATCGGCTCCTCAACGTAAATCTGCTTGGTCCGTACCGTTGTACTCGATCGGCGGAAAAGGCGCTTCGTCAGTCAAAAGGTGCGATCGTGAACACCGCATCCGTCTCCGCCTTCGGGCGCGGCGGATCAAGTTCGCCGTATTGCGCAACCAAAGCCGCATTGGTCGCTATCACACGTGAATGGTCTCGCGCATTGGCTCCGGATGTTCGGGTGAACGCAATCGCACCGGGACTTGTTGAATCCGACTGGATGTGCCGGTTTGAAGAAACCGAATTCGACGTGGTGAGCGAAATCCCGTTGGGAAGACACGGAGAACCTGAAGAGTACGCCCAATCCATCTTGTTTCTGGCGGTGGCCGCAACCTACATGACTGGACAGACTGTCATTATCGATGGCGGCATGATGACCTGAACCAGACGCTTCTTAGCATTCGTTGGGACTAGCGGTATCCAATCACGCTCGACATCATACCCTTCGTCTGGTTGCTGCTCCGTTGGGCCCTTGATGTCCAATGCGATAGCCCAGCCATGCTGCAAGCAGATCGTATACGGCATGAACGAGTACAGCCAACAGCAACCCACCGCTTAGGTAAACGATTGTCTGCATCGTCAGGGCAAACGCAACGCTTGAGCCAACGGCTCGCCAACCACCTGACAGATGACCAAGACCGAACAGCACTGCGCTGCCGACCGCTGCCGGCCAGTACCCAATCAAGCTCGCGAGGATCAACGTTAAAACGCCTCGGTAAGCGAACTCTTCTACGGCACCAGCGTACAGCGTTATGCCGATCCAGACTGGGTCCTTCACAGAGATTTTCCTCAGCTCCGCACGCAGTTTTTCATGGGCTCCAAGTGGTCTTCGCGCCTCGGCAATCGCCAAAGCAAGAAAGCCTGTTAACGCGATGACGCTGGCTACCAGGGTCACCGGCGTAACCGTGGACAGCCAGGTCAGCCGCAGTTCTGTACCGGAGGCAGCCAGTAAGCCTAAGCACGCGACGATGCTCTGCAGGATTGCCAGTTGTGTAGCAATGGCGCGCACACTGGTTGGTTCATCCTGCCCTTCGCTGTCCCCACGGATATGCCGGAGGCTCATCCAGCCCAACAGAGGGAGAATGATGCCAAGGACTATGAAAAGTGGAAGGGCAAAGAGCATTTGGGGCCAACACCCGTAGCTATTGCTTCAGTTGCTGTAAAAAAAGTTCTTCATCCCGGATACCCACCCGATTGCCATCGGGGTCGTGAATGTTGATCGTTGATCCCCACGCCGCCGTGATGACTTCTGCAGCGATGCCGTGAGCGCGAACCGTCGCCAGCGCCTTGTCGATGTCAGCAACATGGAACCGTAGTTTCGCTGCACTTTCCCGAATGGACTTTCCTTCAGGCTTTGCGAAACCTTCTGTTTCGATCATCAGGTATGAGGTGCCGAACTGGAAGCACGTTAATCGAAAGTCTCCGTGTTCCTCGGTAAACAAAATCGCCAGACCAAAGAGCGACTGATAAAACGATACGCACTCATCATACCGCTCAACGTTGAGGATAATACCCGTTCGAATTGCATTCACGTTCTGTCTCATAAGCCTCACCTCCGCTTAAGCAGCGTGACCATTGCGGCGCCGACGTTGTGAAATAGATATTTATAGCCGGGTTGCCAAGCCTGACTTCTCGTTGAGAGAGTTCTGGCAGTAAGATCAATCCCAATGAACGGTACTACGATGGGGTTAGATCTGGCAAAAAAAACCTCTACGCCTGCGCCTTTTGCCTTGCCGCAGTACTTCAGCCTCATAAACGTCGCTCATATACGAAAAGTTCGCTTCCTAATGCACTTACGTAGTGCCGACGCGCCCTGACTCGGTGCGGGTTAGCAGTGCGATCGGGTTTGATAATCCCAGGTCTATGGTTCGTCGGCACGCTTATCCGTACCTTCTAATCGCGGCGGCAGCGGAATGATTGAGCCGGGCCAACTCACCGTTGGCCCGGCGTTACCGCTCGCGTTCGCCGCAGCTTCCAAGATTCTCGAACAACGAGCGACTCATGTGGTGGGCGGCGCACCGGCTATCTAAGTCCAACTCACAATCACTCAACGACGCTAAGAGGCATTCCTTGTGCGTCTTCGCGGGCAATGCGACTGCCGGTGAACTTACGCTTCTTCGAACGATTGGCCAGCTCGAGCACTTCCTGCTCGGTTAGATAGTGAGAGCCGTCTTTACGGGCGCTGATACCGATGCGCCCATACAACGAGATTGCACGTTCCTGTGCGGCCGCGAGAGCATCGGCGTCCAATCGGCCGGCGAGCTCGAGCACCAGCTTTTCTCGCTTCGATTCGGGGTATGCGGTGTTCGCGAGCAGCGCCAATACATACGCCCACGGAGAATGCGCCGCTACCTGACTGCCGATCCCCGCCGCCAAGTAACGGGCGGTCTTGAACTGCGCGCGATCATCACCGCGCAGGCTCAGACTGCAGTAAATACGATAGGCCGCAAAGTGATCACCGATGCGTTCTTGCTCACGCGCCTGCGCGTAAACTGCATCCTCGGTGGTTGTATCGCAAGCAGGAGGATCCTCGCTTATCTGCGAGCCCATCGCGGTGCCGAACCCGATCATCGTCAATGTGATTGACAGACTCAATTTGCTAATGCATCCCATCACAGTTCCTCCTCGCAATCATCTCCAAAATACGATTCGCACAGACCTAGATGGTCCCTCGCCAGGGTTTTGCGCATATCCCCAGGCGCGAAGACAACGCTGGTCACGGGATCGCGTACGACAAAGTGACCGGGGTAGTTCATCTCGCCCGCTTCCACAAAAAAGCAGATAGCGTCGTCGTCGAATCGGTAGGTATTCCTGAAAACCACAAACCGATGCAGGCAGTACTGGCCCTCGGGAAGCGCCCGCACAAACAAGCTTGTGCCCTCAGCGGCGTGGTTGATCTTCACCCGCCTTGGGCCTTTAAGGCGAAATGCGTACAGTGGATCTAATGTGTCAATTAGTAGAGCCAAGTAACCTTCATCCGGTCCAAGGGTAACCTCGCCCTCTTGCGCGCCTGCAATCGATGGGTGCGTTGCGGCGATGATCGCGCTCGCTGTTGCCAAGATGAATAATTTGCTGAGCGTTTCCAATGTTCTTCTCCTTCAATGGCGGATCAACCGACGCCAAGTGCAGCAAATTCTTCGCTGTCAAAATGGGAATTTGCGGACCACCGGTGCCTCTTGGTTGAAAATTCGGATAAGCGCTAATTGGTCAGCGCACCTAGTAAGACGGGCACGGGCGTTCCTCCGGACAGCGGGAGATAGAATTATTTTGGATAACGCTGAGTAGCGGGATGGCGGTCCGCCCGCTGCGGAGGCGGGCGCGTCTTAGGGCGCGCTAGCTAACCTAGAAGTGGTTCGCCCAACAGCCGGACTCGTGCTTCCACACCCAACGCTAACAGGCAAACAGCCCTCGCGCCCGCAGGGAATCTGCGAGCGTCGATCGGCCACCTACTGTGTATCGCCGTGCTAGCCTAGGCGGTCGCGACCTGCACCAGGTTATCCGAGAATGTTGGCGCGTGGCCCATGTTCACGAACTCCGCCGAGCTGATCGAGTTTACCGTGCCTGGGCGATTGAGCTGACGCCAATAGCCAAGAGTGGCCACCACGATACCCGGATTGACGTCGTCGCTGACTTTAGCAACGCCCTCGAAAGCACCGCGATCGTTGAACACGCGCACCTTGGCACCATCGTCGATACCGCGAGCGTCCGCATCCACCGCGTTGATGATAAGGAACTGCTCACCCTGGCCGCGCACCTTCCACTCCATGTTGGCGTAGCAGGAGTTGAGGAAGCCGTGGCTCTTGGGCGAGACGATGTTGAGCGGGTACTTGGCGGCCAGTTTGGGATTCGAGGCCGGGCTTTCGCGCGGCGCCACGTAGTCGGGCAGCGGATCGATCGTGGTGCCGCCCTGGTTGCCCTCATACATCTGCCGGAACGGGCCGGCAACGAAATCGCCGTTTGCGGCGCCCGATGTTTTCAGCTCTGCCTTGCCTGACGGTGTGGGGAAGTTACCCTCGCGGTGGGGTGCGCGATCGTCGCGGCCACCGATGCTGAGATGGGCGTAGCCCTTTTCGCGCAAGAGCGCTAGATCGATGCCCTCGCACGCAGGCGAATCCCAGTCGACGTAGCGCTCCAGGCACTCGCTGTCGGACCACTTGAAGTTCTCCTCCTCGTAGCCCATGCGGGCGGCCAAGCGTCGGAAAATCTCCTGGTTGGGCAGGGCCTCACCGGGCGGTTCCACGCACTTGGCGTTGTAGGTAAGGTAATTGTGTCCCCAGGACAGGATGATGTCTTCCATCTCTGCGCCCATGGCGGCGGGCAGCAGGATGTCGGCGTAGCTTGCCGTGTCAGAGATGAAGTGCTCAGCAGAGACGACGAACATGTCATCGCGCTTCAGGCCAGCGATAATTTTCTCTGTCTCTGGCGCCTGGGTGACCGGGTTGGCGTTCCAGCACATGAAGGATTTGATCGGCGGGTCGAGCGGCGTTTCGCCCACTAACGCACGGCCAAGCTGCAAGGCATTCACTACCCGTGTGCCCTCGGGGATCAGATCTGGTCGACAAATTACGTCGAAGGCGTAGGGGTGCTCCCACACCGGCATTTGGTAAATGCCGCCGCCCACGTTGCGCCAGGCGCCGGTGATGGCCGCCAGGCAGCATACCGCGCGGATGGTCTGGCCGCCGCCGTGGTGGCGCTCCAGGGCCACACCGATTCGGATCGCCGCCGGCTGGCTCTTCGCGTACTCGCGGGCGAGCTGGCGGATGATGTCGGCGTCGATCCCGGTGATTGGCGCTGCCCATTCGGGCGTGCGGTCGCGCGCGCGCTCGGCAAGCTCATCGAAGCCCTCCGTGTAGGCGGCCACGTACTCCTTGTCGATCAGGTCTTCTTCGATGATGCATTGGATCATGGCCATGGCCAGGGCACCGTCGGTGCCCGGACGTGGTGCGATGTGCCAATCGGCTTCCTTCGCTGTTCGTGAGCGAAAGGTGTCGATCACCACCACTTTGGCGCCGGCTCTCTGCGCGTCTTTCACCACGTGCCAATGGTGCAGGTTGGTGCTGACGGAGTTGCAGGCCCAGATGACGATGAATTTCGAGTGGATGAAGCTCTCTGGGTCCATGCCGCCACTGGGGCCGTGTGTGAGTAGCCAGGCCGTCGCTGAGCCTTCGCCGCAGAAGGTCCGCTCACACACCGTGGCCCCCATCCGGTTGAAGAAGGCGTCCGCGCCGTTCAGGCCATGTACCAGCCCCTGATGGCCGAGGTAGCTGTACGGCAGGATGGCCTCGGGGCCGTACTCATCAATAATGGCCTTCCAGCGGCTGGTGATCTCATTTAGGGCATCGTCCCAGCCAATGCGCTCGAACTGCCCGCTGCCCTTGGGCCCGGTGCGGCGCATGGGGTGAAGCACGCGCTCAGGATGGTAGTGGCGCTTCTCGTAGTCCTTAAGCTTCACGCACAGCCCGCCTCGCGTAAGGGGGTGCTCGGGGTTGCCGCGCACGCCGGTGAGCTTGCCGTCTTCCACTTTAAAGAGCATGGAGCAAGTGTCCGGACAATCATGCGGACATCCACCAAAATGCGTTTCCTTAACTACTGCGGCCACGGCTTTCTCCCCATCGTGCGGTCTGTTGAACGTACTACCGTACCGCAGTTGCCGGTGGAGGGAAACACCTGCGGCCGTAAGTGACTGATATTGCGATGCGCGGCGGCGACCGTTGTGTTGTATACGCCAACGGGAGTGCATCGTCTAAGGTGAGGAGACGGTTAACGGGCGGATGCCGAGATCGTTGGTCCTCTCCTCGGGGAGACTTCAATGGGCAGCTTTACTGAACATCGCGATCCGTCGCTGATCGCCAGCGTAGACGAGGCGGTCACACTATGCGGTGTAGCGCTGGGGGCGACGCTTCATGCAAGTCGATCTTAGGGCACTCTTGTTGAAGATCGACTTGCCCGAAGCAACTACCCTAATTAGTAAACTCGTGCGCGCCCATGTCTACGCCGCCGGTGCCCGCCGGCGAGGGCACAGCAACGCCGTCAATATCGGGTGAAAGCATTACATCCACACCCGCATCTCGCGCCGGCGAAGTCACTTTTAAGTTGAAATCGTTTACCGTTGGGGCCACGTTGACAAATCGTGCTGGAACACCGTGTACTGAGTTGATTTCGCCAGCGAACGCTGCCCACTCCGCGAAATTGCCCGTTACGGCGTTCGGGAAATGAAACAATCCGCTGTCCTCCCGATTGTACAGATTGTTCGTAAACGTGAGATTGTCCGCTTCATTCAAGACGATAAAGCGGTTTCCTGCCGCATTGTTGAAAATATTGTTCTTCACAAGGATAAACTCGATTTTGTTATCCGTGCCCACATCGCTGTAGAGCGATGCTTTCTCTGGTACGGATCCTCGAAT